>USAB01000006.1 GCA_900552585.1 uncultured Coriobacteriaceae bacterium | reverse complement strand
CTGCGGAAGAGCAGTCCGCTGCCCACGAAGGCTCGGAAGAGTAGCGACAGCAGTCTTCCTATAGCATCAGAAAGCGCCTGCAGGTAATGCTAATGCTGCAGGCGCTATTTCTATTCTGCATTTGCGTTGGACGTTGCCGTCAGTCCCAGTCGAAGACCTCGCCGACCTTTGCAGAAAGCAGGATGTCCGCCTTCTTGTCTAGAGATGTGGGGGACAGGTTGATTACGGCCAAGGTAGCGCCCCGGAAGTATTCCAGGAATCCGGCGGCGGGATACACGGCGAGCGACGTGCCGGCGCAGATCAGCATGTCTGCAGAACGGATTGCTCCGATTGCGGCGCGAATGACGTTCTTGTTCAGCGGCTCCTCGTACAGCACCACGTCCGGTCGAACGGTGCCGCCGCAGCGCTCGCACGTGGGCACGCCTTCGCTATTGACAATGAATTCCAGCGAATAACGGGCACCGCAATCCATGCAGAAATTGCGATGGACGCTGCCATGAAGCTCCAGTACGTTCCTGCTGCCCGCCGCTTGATGTAAGCCGTCGATATTCTGCGTGATGACGGCCTTTACGTGGCCCATCTGCTCCAATTTCGCCAACTGGAGATGTGCCTTGTTCGGCTTCGCATTCGGGAATAGCATCTTGCTGCGATAGAAATCGTAGAACTCCCTTGGATGCGCCATGAAGAAGCTATGGCTGACCACCTGTTCCGGTGGGTACCGATAGTTTTCGTTCCAAAGACCGTTCGAACTGCGGAAGTCGGGAATGCCGCTTTCCGTGGAAACGCCGGCGCCTCCGAAGAATACGACTTTGTTGCTGGCAAGAACGCGCTGCTTCAGTTCGTGCTGCAACTGGGTTTGCCGAGTGTCAAGCATATTCGCCTCGATTCGAGACCGGATTATCCGATGCCATTATTATCTCGCATGTTCCGCGTCAGCGAAGTTTCGGGATGGGGAAGCTGCAAGGTTGCTGGGTGCCATCGAGGGGCTCTAGCATGTGAACGATATAAAAAGACCAGGCTAAAACAGCCTGGTCTTTCGAGATTCTGGCTCCCCGGGTAGGATTCGAACCTACAACCCTCCGGTTAACAGCCGGATGCTCTGCCGTTGAGCTACCGAGGAATTCGGCGCTTTCATTGCGCGAATAGATATATTACTCATCTTCTCCGGTTTGGCAAGGGCAGAATGGAATATTTTCTGAAATGGTGCGAAAAACTTTTATTAAGCCGGTGCATATTATGGCTTTTGCGTCGTATCACACCTGTAAACGTGCTGCTTACGGTATACCTACAGGGTTCAAAGGAACGTATTTCGAACGTGACCGAAGGGGTTTTGACGGCTCGGCAGCCGTCAGAAGAGGAAGGAACGATTCGGATGGATGAGGCTATCTCCCAGCAGGTTGAACTCTGGAAGGCCAATCTGACCAACAAAGAACTGATCGACGAGTTAGACGAACTGGTTAACTCCGGCGATGAGTCGGCAGTGGAAGATGCGTTCTATCGAACGCTTTCGTTCGGCACCGCCGGTTTGCGCGGCATCATCGGCGTCGGCACGAACCGCATGAACATCCATACGGTCGGCCAGGCCACGCAGGGCCTTGCCGATTATTTGAATCAGAGCACGGACGGCCACAAGCCCTCCGTGGCCATCTCCTACGATTCGCGTATCAATTCCCAGCTCTTCATGCGCACGGCGGCGTCGGTGCTTGCTGCCAACGGCATCGAAGCGCATGTCTACCCTCGCTTGGAGCCCACGCCAGCGCTGAGCTTCGCCGTCCGCCATCTGGGTTGCGATGCGGGCATCAATATCACGGCAAGTCATAATCCCGCGAAATACAACGGTTACAAGGTATACGGCTCGGACGGCTGCCAGATTACCAGCACCGCAGCCGCTGCCATCCAGGAATGCATTTCCCTGGTGGACATCTTCAACGGCGTGAGCACCGTCGATTTCCAGGAGGCGCTGGAAAATGGGCGCATCGCGTATATTCCGGAAGAGACCATCACGTCGTTCGTGAATGCCGTGCATGACCAGAGCGTCGAGCCCGCCGGCGAGGATGGGGACGTGTGCGTCGTCTATACGCCCCTGAACGGCACCGGCTTGGAGTGCGTGACGAAGATCCTGGACAAAATCGGCGTGACGGATGTGCACCTCGTCGAGTCCCAGAAGGATCCCGACGGCACGTTTCCCACGTGCCCGCGCCCGAACCCCGAGATTCGCGAGGCGCTTGCCGAGGGCATCAAGATTTGCGAGCAGGTGCATCCCGATCTGCTTCTTGCTACGGACCCCGATGCGGACCGTGTCGGCATCGCCGTGGAAAACGATGGTGAATACGTCCTGCTCACCGGCAACGAAGTGGGCGTTCTGCTGCTGGATTACCTGTGCCGCGAACGACAGGCCCAGGACATCATGCCGAAGGACCCCATCGCCGTTACGACAATCGTCTCGACGGACATGGTGGAGCCCGTTGCCCAGAAATACGGCGTCTCCGTCAAGCGCGTGCTGACGGGATTCAAATACATCGGCGAGCAGATTGGCATCCTGGAGCGCTATTGCCAAGAAGATCGGTTCGTATTCGGGTTCGAGGAGAGCTACGGCTACCTTGCCGGTTCGCATGTGCGCGATAAGGACGCAATCGTGGCGAGCATGCTCATCGTCCAGATGGCGCGCTACTATCGCAAGCGTGGGAAGAACCTGGTGCAGGCCATGCGCGATCTGTATCAGGAGTTCGGCTATTACGTCAACCAGACGCTGAACTTCGAGTTCGAAGGCGCCGAGGGCAGCCGCAAGATGGCAAGCATCATGGAGTCGCTGCGTGGCAATTCGCCGGAATCCATTGGAGGATACCCGGTCGTGCAGACGATTGACTACCTTCCGGGCATCAATGGCCTTCCCAGTGCGAATGTGCTCGAATATCGCCTGGAGGGCGGTTGCAAGGCAATTGTTCGTCCCAGCGGCACAGAGCCGAAGATCAAGGTGTATGTGTTCGCGAACGGCAAGACGCGCGAGTCTGCAGAAGCGGCGCGCGATGCAATCGCACATGCCGCCAGCGGCCTGCTGGGCCTCTAGAGCAGGCGCCGTCTGGTCGGAGTGTGAAAGCGCGATTCCAAGCACTGCACGCTCTGCCCCGTTCAGGGCGCCGATTGCGTACCGTGGAAGCAGCTCTACCCGCTGCGTGCTATATTCTGCTATTAGTTTTCAGCTGACGAAAGGGTGTACGTGAGTACCCTCTCTACGATACTTAAAGACAATTGGTCTTGGCGCAAGCAGGTCAACCAGCTGGCCAAGTTCGATATGGTGAAAAAGTCGCGCGGAGCCGCATTGGGCCGGGCGTGGCTGTTCGTACGTCCCACGATGTACATTCTCGTGTTCTGGTTCGCCTTGGAGGTCGGACTGAAACAGGAGCATATGTCTGCGAGCAACCTGCCGTATATCATCTGGCTCATGGCCGGTTTGATTCCGTGGTTCTTCATGCAGGACCAGCTGGGCAGCGGCTCGAATGCGCTGAAGCGCTACACGTATCTGGTGAACAAGATCAAGTTCCCGCTCTCTTGCATCCCCACGATCGTGTCGAAGTCGAACATGTTCATCGAAGCGTGCTTGTTGGTGGCTCTGTTCGTAATCTACCTGCTGTGCGGCGGCTCGCTTGACGTGTACCTGCTGCAGGTTCCCGTCATCGCCTTGCTCATGTACGCGTTCTGGTGGTGCTTCGGCGTCATGTGCTCGTTCATGTCCGCTATGAGCAAGGACTTCAACCAGTTGCTGCATGCGCTGCAGCAGCCGCTGTTCTGGCTGTCCGGCGTGATCTTCAGCGTCAGCGCCGTGGTGGAGCATGTGCCGTTCATGACGTATGTGTTCTACATTGACCCGATCACGTTCTTCGCGGAATCCATGCGCTCCGCGTTCTACTACAAGACCTGGATCTGGCAGGATCCCCTGTTCTTGATCGTGTTCCTGGTTATCTTCGCGCTCCAGATTGCCTTCATGTGCTTCATCTATCGGCGTACGCACGAGGAGGTGGCCGATGTCCTCTAACGAAACGCAGAACACGGCTTCGACGCCGGGGACGGTCGAAGCCCCGGACGCCGTCCGGGGACAGAAGGCAGCTGCAGCGGCGGGCACACCGGCGGCAGTCGGCGCCGGCAACGCCGACGCCGCTTCCGCCCAGGCTGGGAAAAAGGCGCAACCCGAAACGCCGCAGGAGAAATCGAATGTGAAGACCGCCATCTCCGACGAGGTCATCATCGAGTTCGATCATGTAACGAAGACGTATAACCTGTACAAGAACGACCGCGCGCGGTTCTTGGACATCTTCGGCATGTGCCCGGATTCCCTGTCCTTGGGAAGTGTGAATGCGAACAACAATCTTTCGTTCAAGATTCGCCGCGGCGAAGCCGTCGCATTCCTGGGATCGAACGGCGCCGGCAAATCCACGTGCCTGAAGATGATTACGGGCGTGACGTATCCCACGTCCGGCGAGATTCACGTGAACGGGCGCGTCAGCGCGTTGCTGGAATTGAAGGCCGGCTTCGACAAGAACCTGACCGGGCGCGAGAATATCCATCTGCGCGGGCAGGTCATGGGCCTCACCGAGGAGGAGATCGAGAAGATCGAGCCCGAAGTGGTAAAATTCGCGGCCTTGGGCGTCTATATCGACCAGCCTTACCGTACGTATTCCAGCGGTATGAAGTCGCGTTTGGGCTTCGCATTCGCCGTCAGCGTCGATCCCGAGATTCTGATCATCGACGAAGCGCTCTCCGTCGGCGACCGCAAGTTCAAGCGCAAGTGCATTAAACGCATCCGGAAGATCATGACCGACGAGAACGTGACGGTGCTGTTCGTCACGCATTCCACGGGTGCCGCACGGGAATTCTGCAGCCGCGGCATCGTGCTCGATCATGGCAGCAAAGTGTTCGATGGCGATATCGATGAGGCCATCGCGCTGTACGATGAGATGAACAAGTAGCGTTTATCAGGCGTTTTACGACCCCTGCAGCAGTGGCGAAATGCGCATTTTGCGTTGAATGCGCACCTCTGCCGCAAGGGGGTTTATGGTGTTAGTGGTGCCAATCTCGTTAAGTCATTGTAAAGTAGCTGGTACATTCGATTTGCGCAGGGGCGAACGCGCCCCTCGATTGAAGGAGCTACCGTGAAGAGAATCCTGACGTACGGAACGTTCGATTTGCTGCACTACGGGCATATCCGTCTTCTGAGGCGCGCACGTGCGCTGGGAGACTATCTGGTGGTTGCGTTGTCCACCGACGAATTCAACGCTTCCAAGGGGAAGAAATCGTTCTATACCTACGAGACGCGTAAGGAAATGCTGGAGGCAATCCGCTACGTGGACCTGGTCATTCCCGAAGACAACTGGGAGCAGAAGATCAACGACGTGAAGGAATACCACATCGACACCGTTGTCATGGGCGGCGATTGGGCAGGATCCGACCGCTTCGAATACCTGAAGGATTACTGCGAAGTGGTGTACCTGGACCGTACGCCCGGCATCTCCACCACCCAGGTCAAGGAGAATCTGAATATCAGCAACGTTCCCCATAAGGAATAGCTGGCTGATCGGACGGGGGCGTAGCATGAATCTGGACATCGTCGAAGCAGGCATGGATCTGCTCCATGCGGTGGATTCCCATATCCCGAAGCAGGACAAGATCACGTTGCTCTCGCGTCAGAGCAGCCAGGAATCGCTTGACTTCCGCATGCTCTCCGAAGAGCTGGAATCGCGCATGCCCGGTGTCGCCATCGATGTCTGCATCAGCGACCCCGAGACCGTCGACAAGGCCGGCTTCGCACGCTCTGTGCTGGAGATGAGCCGCAAAGTGGCGGAATCGCGCGTCTGCATCGTCGACGGCTATATCCCGTCCATCTCCGTTCCGAAGCTGGATGCTCAGACGAAGGTCATCCAGATTTGGCATGCGCTGGGCGCTATCAAGAAATTCGGATACCAGAGCCTTGATACGGATGCCGGCAGAACGGGCGAGGAAGCGCGTAAGCTGCATATGCATGCGAATTACGACTGGGTCGTTGCGGCCGGTCCCGGTGCCGTCCCGGCATATGCCCGTGCGTTCGGCTATCCTGAGGACCGCGTGCTTCCCCTGGGGCTGCCGCGCATGGACTATCTGCTTGACCCGGCCCCGGATTCCGCCTATCGGTGCGCTGTCCAGCGCATCCGCGAGCGCAATCCGCGTTTGAGCGGCAAGGCATTCCGCGTCGTGTACGTGCCCACGCTGCGCAAAGGCCCCGGCATGCACGGCTGGCTGACGCGGGAAGTTGAGGCCCTTGCCAGCGCTTTCGAACCATTCGATTGCCAGCTCATTGTGAAAGGTCATCCGCTCGATGACGGCTGGGATCATTCTCTGGCCAGCCGTTATCCGAACGTGCTGTTCGTGCGCGATGCGGAAAGCAGCGAGCTGCTGGGCCTGGCCGATGCCGCCATCAGCGATTATTCCGCCATTTCGTTCGAAGCGGCGCTTCTGGGCGTCCCCACGTATTTCTACGTGCCTGACATCGACTCGTATCGTGTTTCGCCCGGATTGAATATCGACCCCTTGCAGCAGTTCCCGGATTGCTCTTTCATGCAAGCCGGCGAACTCGCACGCGCGGTCATAAAGGGCGTGGACAAGCAGGGCAATTCGTTCGCGCAATTCGCGGACGACTATTTCGAGGGCATCGGCTACGGTGCCACGGAACGGCTTGCCGCGCTTGCTGAAGCGGCGTTCGCTGAGAGCAAGGGCGAATCCCCGGCATGCGATTCCGCCGTGGTCAAAGATGCCCGGGCCGATGAACATGCGCTCTCTGGCGCCCATGCACGCGCGGCGGGTGCTGCTCGGCAGCATGCCTCGTGGGCTTTCCAGGTGTACGAATGCTTGAAGCCGCTGTTGTCCGGCAAGGCGTTCGCCTTCGGCGACACGTGCGTCGGAGCGGTTTTCTACCACGGCTACTTCTCGGATATGACGGAGCTTTCGCTGGCGGCGCTGCGCAACGACTTCGATATGCTTCGCGCGCCCATCGCGCAGCTGGCCCATGAAGCGGGCTGGCAGGTTTGGGGCGCGAACGACACCGAGCAGCCGTATCTGTGCATCACGCCAGGGCCGCGTGCGGTAGAGGATCCCCGCGCCACGTTCTGCCTGTATCCCATGGACCGCGTGCCGCATCAAAGCATCCTGCGTTTCAAAATGCTGTCTGAAGCCTCGTCCCTGAGGCCGGGCGACCTGCGTGGCATCGAGCATCTGAAGCGCTACCGTTGCGTGCAGACGGGCGTCGTTTCGCGCCTGTTCGGCAACGGCCGGGCAAGCGGCGTGATGGGGGAGCGCACCATCCAGCAGCGCACGATTCGGGAAGACGCCCTGTTTCCGCTGCGCAGCGTGGCGTTCGAGGACGGTACCATCGAATTGCCGCGCGATATCTCCAGTTGGGCGAGCGAACCCACGCCGGCTCGGCAGCAAATCACGGATATCATCCAGAAGGACGGCCTGGAATCGCTTGAGGAAATCAAGCGCGTCTGCGGCTATCTGGGCACGAAGTTCTTCCTGGTGGGCGGCAGCATGCTGGGCGCCGTGAGACATGAGGGATACATTCCCTGGGATGACGACCTTGATGTGGGCATGCTGCGGGCGGACTACCAGCAGTTCGTTGCCAAGGGGCCGGCCGTGCTCGATCCCGGATATTTCATCCAGTTGCCGGAAACGGACCCGCATATCCATTACATATACGTTCGTTTGCGCCATGAGGGTACGGACTACATCACGCTCTATAACGAGGGGAAGCACTTCGACAAGAGCCTGTGGGTCGATGTGTTTCCCTTCGATGCCGCTCCGAACAACCGGTACCTTGCGAAGGCGCAGGAGATTGCCGCACGTTCGTTTGCGCGCGCTTCCATGGGCTTCAAGCGTCGACAGGAATACGTGCTCGAGGACATGGCGGATCCGCATCCGCTCTTGAAAGAGGATTACGACTACCTGCATTGCTACGCGCGCATTGCCCCGTATTTCCCCGTGAAGCTGTGCGATCGCCTTTACCATCTGGCGGCGGAGTTCCTGAACCCGTACCGTGTGGGCAAGCCGGGAACGCGCTATGCCAGCTTCATTCCCACATACACCACCATCGAAGCGGGGGAGGCCGACGGCATCCGCTGGGTGCCCTTCGAAGGGCACGACATGCCCATCATAGACGGCGCCGAGAAGTTCCTGGAGCGGCAGTACGGCGATTACCTGCGGCTTCCGGAACCGCATCAGCGCCAAACAGATCACGGGTTCTTGCGCTTGGAGCTTTCCGACGGCACGCAGCTGGAGGCGTAGCCTACCGTGCGTCGTTCGCATGAAAGCGTTGCATGCCGTGGCGGGGAATGAGTCCAGTAGGCAATGTGTGGTACGGTTATACCGTATGCGACCATGAATTCGACCAAGGGGTTGACGTGAAAAAGCAGCATTCCATGAAGCATAAGAAGTATCTTCTGCTGATGATGGGCGGGTCCGGCACGCGTTTTGGCGCGCCGGTTCCGAAACAGTTCGTCGAGGTTGAGGGCAAGCCGACGTTTAGCTATCTGGTGGAGAAGTACGCCAAGCTCAGGTTTGCCGACAAGGTGATCGTGGTCTGTCACGCCGATTGGGTCGGATTCACGGACGAATGGATATCGAACCTTGAGCTGCAGGATTTCGACTACGCCGTCGTTGCCGGCGGGTGGAGCCGGTGGGGAGACGAGGAGAACGCCTCCGGGCCGTTCGGAATCCGTGAAGAACGGGTTGATAGAAGCCGCCAAGACGGCCGAAGACGATGACCTGGTGTTCATTCACGACACCACGCATCCGTATGTTGACGAGAACCATCTGGGCGAATTGGCCACTGCGGTCGAGGTGCATGGCGGCGCAACCATGGGCGCCTGCCAATACGATACCGTGTACGGCATGGATCCCGACACGAACATGCTCGAAAAGGTCATCCCGCGCCAGACCGTCGTTTCCGGTGCAAGCCCGGAGGCATTCAAGTTCGGTCTCATTTGGCCGCTGTACAGCACCATGACGCCGGACGAGTTGGATAAGTTCACGTCTGCCGGCGCCTTGGCATTGGCGCACGATATCCCCATGCAAATCATTCCCACGGATCTCATCAATCTGAAGATTACGTATCGCAACGATATGGATGCGTTTATCAAGCTATTCCATAACTACTATTTCTAGGAGCCGCTCATGAAGGGCACGCAAGTCGAAGCCGTCAACAAGATCGTCTACCTGGACCAGCCCGATCCTGAACCGCAATCGGACGAGGTGGTCATCCGCGTCCATTACACGGGCGTCTGCGGATCGGACGTCCCGCGTGTGTTGAAGGGTACCGTCCATAGCTTTCCGCAAACGCTCGGCCATGAATGCTCGGGCGTCGTTGCGAAGGTCGGCTCTGCGGTCGACAGCGCCCTGATAGGCAAGCGCGTCTCCGTGCTGCCGCTGGTTCCGTGCGGCGAATGCGAAGACTGCAAGGCGGGCCATTACAGCCTGTGCAAGCATTACAGCTTTATCGGATCCCGTCGTCCCGGCTCCATGTCCGAGTACGTTGCCGTTCCCGCAAACAACATCTTCCCGCTTGGCGATGACGTCTCCGATCTCGAAGGCGCGTTCTTTGAGCCCGCCTCAATTGGCGTGCATGGCATCGAGCTTGTGGGCTTCGAAGAAGGCGCGGACGCCATAGTCATCGGAGCCGGCACCATCGGAATCCTTACGGCTCAGGAGCTTTTGGGCTACGGTGCTTCCACGGTGGTTGTTTCGAACCATACGCCGGCCCGCTTGCGGCAAGCGCAGAGCGTGGGTCTGGACAATCTCGTGGATACCTCGCAAGAGGGCTGGCAGCAGCGTGCATTCGCATTGAACGGCGGCAAGCGGTTCGACTACGTGTTCGATACTGCCGGCACTCCCGCGACCATCATCGATTCGCTCGAGGTGGCGGCGAATCGCGGCACGGTGTGCTTCATCGGCACGCCGAAGAGCAACCCGTCTTTCACCGTTCCGCAATGGGAGCTGATCAACCGGAAAGAGCTTACGCTCACGGGTGCCTGGATGTCGTACTCCGATCCCTGGCCGGGCATCGAATGGCGGAAGGTCAACGAGTTCTTCGACAAGGGCATCATGAAGGTTGATCCTTCGATGATCGACACTATATATAATTTGCGTGATATTGCAGAAGCATTCGAAAAGTTCATGCCACCTAACAAGGCAACGGGTAAAATAGTCATCGACTCATGGCAGGAGAGCTAGAGAAGTTCGGCTCGATACCGGTTTCCCGCTATCCGATATAAGGAGAATTATCGAAAATGAATGTTTTGCAAGAGATTGTGCGCAGGAACAAATCCGGCCGCCGCGTAGGCATCTATTCTTGTTGCTCCGCGAATCCGGATGTTATCCGTGCAGCGCTGCTGAAGGCCTACAAGACGGGCACGCCCGCGCTGATCGAGTCCACTTCGAACCAGGTGAACCAGCTGGGCGGCTATACCGGCATGAACCCGTATGATTTCGCCGACTTCGTGAAGAGCCTGGCAGACGAGATGTGCGTTCCGTTCGACCAGGTCATCATCGGCGGCGACCATCTGGGTCCGCTGCCGTGGGTGAATAAGGACGAGGACGAGGCCATGGCGCAGGCCGAGCAGCTGGTGACCAGCTGCGTTCTGGCCGGCTATAAGAAGATCCATCTGGATACCAGCATGCGCGTTGCCTCCGATGATCCGGAGAAGCCGTTCTTGACCGCTACGTGCGCCGACCGTGGTGCTCGCCTGATGCTCGCGGCAGAAAAGGCCTACGAGAAGTATCATGCTGCGCATCCCGAAGCGCCGAAACCGCTCTATATCATCGGCTCTGAGGTGCCCGTTCCCGGCGGCGACTTCAACGCCGGTAAAATGGGCGTGACCACGGCTGACGATGCCATCAACACGATCCGCATTTACAAGGAAGCGTTCGACCGTTATGGCCTCCACGATGTGTTCGATCGGGTGCTTGGACTGGTTGTAGAGATGGGCGTGGAATTCCACGAGTTCAACCTGGACGAGTACAGCCGTACGCGCGCCGCCGATTTGGTTGCGGCCATGCGCACGCAGCCGCTGTGCATCGAATGCCATTCTTCCGACTACCAAACCATGCGCAACCTTCGCCGTATGTGCGAAGACGGCGGTGCCATTTTGAAGGTGGGTCCGGCGCTGACATTCGCCCTGCGCGAGGCGCTGTTCGCCCTTGAGCAGATCGAGCAGGAGGTCTATGCGGAGCAGCCGGAGAAGTGGTCGAATTACCGCAAGACGCTCGAGCGCAAGATGATGGAGGACCCCAGCCACTGGGAGGATTACTATCGCGGCACGCCGAACGAGCAGCGCATCGCTCGTGCGTACAGCTTCTATGACCGCTGCCGCTATTACTTTGCGCTGCCGGAAGTTGTGGAGGCGCGCGATACGCTGGTCAGGAACCTTTCCGGCAATGTGATTCCCCACTGCATGCTGAGCCAGTATCTGCCGAACCAGTACTATCATGTCCGTCGCGGCCAAGTGAAGAACGAAGCTGCGGACCTGATCTGGGACCATATCGGCGATGCCATCGACGGCTATCTGCAGGCAACGGACTATTGCGGCATGGGTGCTCCTGAGGACTCTGCACATATTCGGTAGGAATTGCCCGCATACTCTATAATGCAACGTGGTCTGCAAAAAATTTTGCAGCCCACGTTTTTATTATTTACGAAAGGCTGATAGGACACTTCTATGGCTGATGTGAAAACATTGCGTTCGCAGGAAGAACTGGACCTGATCAACAAGGTATACGGTTCGGAATATATGGAGACGCAATCCTTCGAGTTGGCGCGGACGGCTGCGCTTATTCAAGCGCAGCGCAACGAGAACGTAAAGCTGTTGAAGTCGTTTTCCGATTTCTGCGAGAAGAACGGGATACTGTGGTTCGTGTACGCAAACACGTTGCGCGGTGCGGTTTCGTACCAGGATTTCCTTCCTGGACAATATCAGATCGATCTGGCGGTATTCCGTTCGGGCTTCCAGGCGTTCGAAGCGGCGTACAATGCGCTCTCCAAACCCGAACGCGACGCGCTTCCATGGGTGTACCAGCCGTATTTCAGCAACACGAAGACGCGGCGCATTTACGCGCATATCGTTTCGCGCAAGCATAAGTTCGTGCGACGCAACGGGGACATCGTCTACGATGCGGACCAGCTTCCCGAGGATGTTCAGGGTATCCTGCAGCTTACCGTCTTCGACGAGGTGCCCGATGATTTCTTCACGCGCAAGAAGTTCTATCGCCAGATGAAGCGTCGCAACACGGTATTCAAGAAGGTCATTGCCGTCAAAGACATCCCGAATGGGCAGGAAGACGGCTACGATTGGGTCACGACGGAAGGGGCGGGCCTTTTCCGTCTCGTTCCGCTTTCGTGCGCTTCATGGGGCATGCATGCGATGGCGCAGCGTTACGAGGGTCGCGACACGAAGATGATCGCCCGCGTTAGCGGCTGGCGTTCCGCCACGCTGCCGAAAACGGATATTGGCGAGACGCAGTGGATGACGTTTGCCGGTATTCCCGTTCGCTGCCCGGTGCGCCCCGATATCTGGGCGAAGGAGCCGGTATTCGAGGCAACACCCGAGCTAAAGCGTTTGCAGGAGGACGCGAAGATCATCGTTACGGAGATCGACCGCATCTGCCACGAACTAGGAATCCATTACTTCGCATGCGGCGGCACCATGTTGGGCCATGTGCGCCATGGCGGATTCATTCCATGGGACGACGATATCGACGTAGGCATGCTGCGCGAAGACTACGAGATCTTTAAGGCGACGGCGGGCTCCATCATCGATTCCGAGCGGTTCTTCCTGCAGACGCGCGAAACGGATCCCACTATCCCGTATTTGTTCTCGAAGGTTCGCATGAACGATTCCGAATACATCACGGAATACAACAAATTCCGTCCGTTCCATAAGGGAATATGCGTGGACGTCTTTCCGTTCGATTATGTTCCCAATGGCGTGGCGGATCAGTCTGCGTTCCGCAACGAGGTGCTTGCCGCATCGAAGAGGCACAACCACATTGTCAACCGCCAGTACACACCGAAGCAGGCTGCTGAATTGCCACCTGATCGTAAGGATCTAGATTATTACATTGCCCAGACGGCAGGGCGTATCCTTGCACATCATTACCGTGGCATTTCGTTGAAGGACACCCAGAAGGCATATGATGAGGTTGCGATGCGTTATGACCGGGACCACGAGGAATTGGGCCTTCGATTCGTTGCAAGTTTCGTTCCCTCGTATACCATGGCGCAAGTTACCGATCTGTTCCCCACGCAGCGCGTGAAGTTCGACGAAATAGAGGTTGAGATTCCGAACAAGCCCGAAATCTTCCTGGCTATGCAGTATGGCGACTACATGGTTATGCCGTATCCCCACCAGCGCGCCGGTCACGACTTGCTTCTGTGGTCTGATGAAGAAGGCGTAGGCGGCGGTCGCGAGGCGGAGGATGCCGAGCGAAATATCCAGTGGGGCTAACGTTCCAAGAGATTCCCTCCATTGATGAATGACTGGGGTGCGCTTGCGCACCCCATTTTTACGCGATATTCTACGGCAAGCGGCATAAACCCCAAAATGGTTCAAAGTGGTCTGTTTCATGCGCCAGTTCGAGACCCTTATGGGGATGAGCGTGTTGCGCCTTCGGCATATGCCGCGATAAGGGGAGGGTGCGTCATCGAAGATTTGGAGAATACTGCATGGCATCATCTGCAACGTCGCAGAACACTCGCTCTCGCGCCGCTGAACTGTCCGGGGCGTCTTCCGCTTCCGTGGCACCGACCTCGCCCTCGGCCGCCATTCCGTCGAAAAAGAAACCGCGCATCGCGCTTTTCGACAACATCAAGGGTATAGCGATTCTGCTGGTGGTACTCGGCCATTTCTGCTCGCGCATTGTCGGCTTCACGGATTCGCATCTTATCTACACTACGCTGACGTTCATCTATTTCTTCCATATGCCGCTGTTCCTGTTCTGTTCGGGGCTTTTCGCCGGCAAATCGTGGTACAAGCGCCATCAAGCGCCGTCGGATAAAGTGCTGCTGTATATGATTCTCTATTTCATATTCTTAGGACTCATCGTGGTGCTGGACTTGGTCGTCTTCCATAAGACGCCGGGCGTGAACCCGTTCGTCGTCACTGGTGCCCCTTGGTTCATGCTGGTACTCGGCCTGTTCATGCTGATGGTTCCCATCATGGGTTCCGTCCGCCCGGCATCGTTCCTTGCCGTTTCCATTCTGCTTGCAGTGGGCAGCGGCGTGTTCTTGACAGAGGTTGGCACCCTGAGCGTTTCCCGCTTCTTCGTGTACCTGCCGTACTTTGCCTTAGGATTCTATCTGCAGCCGGAAAGCGTGGAGAAGCTGGTCGATGTGGTTGAGGCGCGTATCGGGACCATCGCCCGCATTGTGCTTGCTGCCGTTATGCTTGCCGCAATCTTTGCGGCGCTGTATCTGCTGTTCACGAACACCCAGCTCACGTTTATTAAGCGTATCTCCACCGGCATGAACCTGCTCTCAGTACTGTCCGTGCGCTGGCATGTGGACCTGTGGATCTTGGCCCTGCTCCGCATAGTGCAATATGCCGCCGTATTCGTCATGGGCGCACTGGTGGTTCTTCTTTGTCCGAAGCACAAGTGCTTCTTAACGTTCATGGGCGAGCGCAGCTTCCAAGTGTATATCTTCCACATCCTGATTATGTACTGCATCAGCTATTACAACTGGTACGAGCCGCTTGTGGCCGCAAATCGCCTGTGGATTCTGTCGCCGTACGTCTTCGCGCCGATCCTCACTGCGCTGCTGGCCTGGCCGAAGGGACCGAACAACTTGGTGAAGGACATCAGCGATTGGACGAAGAGCGTAACGGCTCCGAAGGAGAATCCCCTGGTGCATAGGTAAGGGGAACAGCATCGGTCCGCTGAAGTTATTCGAAGGAAAATGAAGCAATCGGTCTTTTCCAGTTGTGTGAAAAATTGGCAAACGTTTAAAGTAGGAATGAAACCTACCCTTCTCACGGCAGGAGACCGCATGATTTCCGTGAATAGCTTCAAGTATGCGCCCGATTCCCATAATGCAAAGGATTGGCAGAAGTCCATCGAGGACCAGCTGGCAGTGCTTGACGGCATCTGCCGCAAGCATGGTTTGAAATATTCGCTCGCGTTCGGTGGTCTTTTGGGCGCAATCCGCCATCGGGGTATGATTCCCTGGGACAATGACGCTGATATCGTCATGTTCGAAGACGATTATCTGAAACTGCGGGAACTTTCGAACAGCGGGCAGTTTCCTGAGGGTTACGAGTTGGTCGACCGCTCTGTCGAAGATGACTATTCGCTGTTGTTCGGCAGGTTCATCAATAAGAATACGGCGTGTCCCTTGAGCACCTCGTCGTTCAACGGCGGCGCGAACGGTGTCTTCATCGATGTATTCATCCTGTTCCCCGTCCCGGAAGAACAGGAGCAGCAAGTCGACTGCATCACGGATTTCCTGGTGTGGGAAGAGATGCAATGCCATATCAAGCGACGCTGCAAATTCCGTTCCGAGCTGTTCCGCAAGCGCTGGCGCGAAGCAAAGCAGATGGAATCTGAAAGGGGCAGGGAAGAGACGCTGCGTATTCTGGAAGAACGGTTCCGCAGCAAGCAGCCGGCAACGTCTTCGAAATGCATCCATGGTAGCGGCGGCGCCTATCAAGGGTATCCGGTGCTTGACGCTGCCTGGTTCGAGAATCCGGTGTATAAGCCGTTTGGCTCGCATGAGTTTGCCGTCCCGAATGGGTTCCTGTCGTTTTTCCGCCGTTTCTACGGCGACAATTGGCGAATGTTTCCGAGCGGCGAGCGTTTTCATGCTTACAGCTGCGCGAATCTGAACATTCCCGGTTATCAGATCACGCAGGATTACATGCAGTTCATCGACTCGGAAAAGGCTGTTGCAGATTTTGATTTGCTGAAGCAGCTGAAGATGGAAGAGATGCTGGCTCAGAGCGTTCGCGAACCGCAGATGTGGGGCTTGCGCGGACAATTGGCAGCCGACCAGCTAAATAAGGAATTTTCCCATAATCGTTCGCGTTATGTCAGGGCAATCACGCCAGAGCGCCTTGCCTCTCCATCATTAGATATGAGCGCTATGGCGCGTATCCAGCAGGAAACGGACATCTTGTTGCGTTATCAGCTGTACGGCAACATGAGGACGTGGCGCATCGCGCTGCCGTTCAAGCCGGAATTGCTAAGTGCGGCATTGTGGAGCCGCTATGTTGTCCGCCCGGACTTTTGGACGGTTGAAAAGGTTATTCGCGCGCAACGCGCCGATTCCGAACGCTGCGTCTATGGCAGCTCGGAGCTTGATCGGCTGCTTGATCGGGCGCTCGAAGCAACGGGGGATCTGTATCAGGCAATTGACGAGCACGATACGGATGCCGTTGCCGCTGCTTTGGATGTTCTGGATAGCGTTTGCCCGGCAATCCGTCATGCGCGGATCGGCCATGCATTCCTGCTTCTTTCGAACGCACTTTGCGATTCATCGACGGTCGAGGCCTCGTATGCGACGGTTTCCGCGTGGAGCAAAGACTTGGACGATGACGATTATCTCCGTCTGTTTGCGGGCGAATTGGCTGTTCTCGCCGGTGATTCGGAAGCCGCCAAGGCGCGTTTCTCACGTCTCGCATCCGAAAGTATGAACGGCATGGTACTTCTCGATGCTTCCGATTTCTGCTCTGAGCACAACATGGAGTTCAAGGTTCGCGACTTGTCGCGTATTCCGGAGTCCGTTGTCAAGGAGGGGACGCGGAAGGTTGCCTTCCCGAAGTTGAGCGATTCTCTCAAAGGAAGGCTTATTCGTCATCATGCAAATAAGGATGGCGTGCTTTCAAAGGAGAAGGCGAAGCTGAAAAGCGTTCGGGCGGAAATCGACGATGTCTCCCAACGGACGAGTCATTATCAAGCGCTTCGACGGCTATCCAGCGATCGCTTCTTCGTTTGGGAACGTACGTATCCCCGCAAGCAGGCCATTTTGGATGCGGCCAAGGCGGGTAACGAGAAGGAGACACGCCGCCTTGCGCGTCCGTATCTCGATGGCGTCTATCGCCTGTATGACAATGACCATATGGGCCTGGCAATCGATCAGGACATTCTGCAGGCATGCCTTCCCCTGTTCGAACAAGAGCGGGGCAAGGATTTTGTGGATGAGTATTTGAGCTTGATTCCCGAGCCTCATCGGGAAAGCATGGACGTTATGATGCGCCGAGTGGGTATCGATCATCCATATCTGCATGACGAGTGGTGGAAAGACTGATATATGGTCGTTATCTCAGTAAGCGAAAAAACGCTTCCGACGACATTATGCCCCATTGGGTACATTGACAATTCAATCAAGAGAATGTCGTGGATCAAACGCGAAATAACTGTATCAAGTATTTCAGTCATGTATTGCGGGCACGCGAGCTTTGTAAGGCTGGGTAAAGGAGAACGCATTGGATAAGTGCAAGCTGTCGATAGTCATCCCCCTCTACAATTCAAAGGACTATTTTCCGATATGTCTTGATTCGATTTACAGCCAAGGACTCGATGAGGCGCTGTTCGAGGTTATTGTTGTCGATGATGGGTCTAATGATGGGGTAGAGGCCTTCGCGGATCGAGCTGCAACTGCTCATACCAACATGAGGGTCGTGCATCAGGCTAATACCGGTTCCCCTTCCATTCCGAGAAACAGAGGATTGGAAATGGCCTCGGGGAAGTTCGTGTTTTTCTGCGACTCCGATGATGCCTTTCTGCCTGGGTCTTTGGAAAAGATGATTATGCATGCTGAACAGGATGAACTCGACATCGGTTTGTTCAACTTGGATTCGAATGGCCGTAGCGTGGGATATGGTGGGCTCTTCGAGAACGAAATGAAGCATTGCTCGGTTTTCAATTCGAAGATCACGAATTTCCTCGGACCGTATAAGCTGTTCCGTGTTTCTTTTCTCCGGTCGCATAATCTCTCGTTCCCGAATACGTATTACGAAGATATCTCCTTTGTCCTAGAAGCCTATTTGCTTTCTGAGAACACTTGCATCTATAACGATGGGCCGTATTATTTCATCCGGCTTCGCGATGACGAGAGCTCGATGACTCAGTCGGGGACGACAAGGTATGGGGCTAACAGTCTTGAAAACAGGCTTCTTGGGTTAGAATATCTGGCGCATACTGTCTCCCAGTATTATTCCTCTTCGGAATGTCCTCAAATATACAATCGCTTGTTCGAAAAGGCGGCCATGCTTCTGAAGTCATGTTTTAGAGGCGGCGATCCCGAAGAAAATATCGGCCGCTTGAGAGCCATCCTTGCCCCCTGTTATTCTTCTGAAGTCAAAGAGCTTTTGAATATTCGTTGCAACATGCTGGTTTCTGCACTCCTGAACACCTCGATATCTCTTTCTGACTTCAGGAGTTTGGTGTTCTGTTGGCCAAATGGGCCTGCATGCAGTTTCTCAAGTCGGGATAATCGATTAATATTCCGGCAATTCAACCGCTCGGGACAAGTCGTCGATGAGGGTTCGACTCCTCCCTTGAAATCGATTTGGACAGAGTCTATTCAATCGCGCTTCTGTATTATCGATACGTCCCGTCTGGAGATGCGTATTGCCGATGGCAAAGCGCGGTATGGCGGTCATTCCATTTTGCATGCCGATACGTTCAAGCAAATCGAATCTGCGCAATTGACCTGCACTTCGAAATCTGCGGGAACGGCAACCTTCGAGCTGCAGATACTCAATTTCGAACAGGTGATTGTTTCAACAGAGCTGGGATTGAGTCGATTCTCATTCGACTGGCAGGTGGAATTCGGTTTGGCATCATTGCTTCCCGCTGATATTGATGCGTGCACCTACGCACTGTATCTGTCTATTTCTACCGATACTCGAAGCTATTCCTTCCGTCTTGGGCTGACGGCTGAAGAACAGGTTAGGCAAAGCTATATACGCAGCTATTCATATGTCGGCAGCGATTTATTCTTTGGAACGTTTACGCAATTCGGTAATGCGAATATAAGCGTGAGGCAATCTGTTCCGGGATTCTTCGTCTCCGTGCTATCCGCAGATGTTGATGCTCATGACAATCTGTTGTTGCGTATTTTGCTGATGCTTCCGCCAGAACGCGAAAGCGATCTTTTTTCAGTAGGATACCGCAATCGCCGTTCCGGGAAATTCGTTGCGGTTTCGGACTTTTCGAAGAACGCGGCTGCTTCGCTTGAGGCTGCAGTACCTCTAGATGAATCCCTGTGCCGCTTGTTACTTCCCGAATCGGAGGAAGACGATGTCTGGGATTTCCAGTTGAAGCTGGGCTCTCCTGACGAAGGCAATGACCGTTTCGTGGCAATCGGTTCTCATAGGCCTGCCGGATCCTTGGCGCTGTTGCGCCAGCATCCTTGCATGTGCGACGATTATGCCTTCATCTGTTATCAAAACAAGCAGAAGAACCTGTCTGTAGTTGTGCAGAGCAAATTGAAAGTCCTTGATGATGCACGGAATCTGAGGATTCTTTCTGTTTCGTGCGGCGATCATCGAATCATGCTCGATGCCTGCCTCGATGCAAAATCCGTGGCGTTGCGTCCGCAGTTGAAACTTGCCTACCGTAATGGAGGCAGGCTGTTCGATATGCAAGGCGAAAGCTATGACCTGCTTGATAAGCGTTTTCGGCACGAAATCCGCGCGACATTCGATATAGACGATTTATTGGAAATGTATGATAACGTTGCAGATGATGCTGTTGATGATCGTTGGAATCTAGAGACTATTGTTTCGTTTGTCGACCAGACAAAATTGTATCCGGTCGGCAGCAAGCGTCCGAAGGGTTCGCTTGCCCGTTATCAGAAAGCGGCATGCGTCCGCAACGGCATTGTGGCTCTTCCTTTCGAGACGAAGGAGAAGAACCTGTTCATACGGGTGGCTCGTGCGAGCCTTCTTGCGAAAAACGAAACAACCCTGACCGTTTCAGATGCATGTTATGAAACGGGCGGTATTCGCATACGCGGTACGGTCGAAACGCCCTTGCTCTTATACGTCGATTCGCTCCATTGCTCGCTTTGTCAGGGGGATATTAACACGCCTCTGGATGTTGCATTGGATGTTAGCGGCGGGGGCCATCCTCATGCGGAATGGAGCATCCTGATACCCTCTGATTCGCCTGTCTGCCAAGCGACGCCGGAATCGATGAACTCCTTCCGCTTGTCGTTCTCGTTCGCGGTCGGTACTGATGTTTATCACATTCCTGTTCAGACGAATGAAAGCGAAATCACTGTTACGCAAGATAACGCATCGCTGCATCCAGCGAGGAAGTCATTGAAATTGGAGGCGCGAGAAGACGGTATCGCCTTTGTTGCTTTTGAGCGAAAGGGTGTCACATCGTTGCTGTCCGGTTTGTTCAGAAAGCGGTAGCCCGACTGATTCATACAGCGGTAATACCAAGCGCCCCCGACGGCACCGTGATCCGTTGGGGGCGCTTATGGTGCGGCGTGTGAGTGTCGCTTTCCGCATTACTGCTTGTTCTTCGGATTCAGCTGCTTCTGCGTCTCCTTCATCAGGGCGAACAGGTCATCATCGAAGTTGCAGTCGCCGTACTGGCGGTACTTCTTCGCTGTGGCGATATAGGCGGAAAGCTCGTCTCCCAGCTGCTCGTACTTCCCCTGATCGCGGAGCGCAAGCAGTTCCTCCTTGCGTGGGAGCAGCTTATCCGCAAGCTTCTTCGTTTCTACGGCCAGTTTCATCTGCTGGAAATTGAAGCGGAAATCTTTCAGGATCTGGCGCTCCCGTGCCGTATCCTTCCAATTCTGCGCACGGCGAGCAAAGAAGTTCTCGTCGATGCCGCCCGATTTCACAAGCTCTTCCATGTTGAGATGCACAGAGCAGATGCTGGCTTCCGACAGACTCAGGGATTTCGGCGTCGGCTTCGGCTTTGTTGCCTCCAGGTACGCATTGAAGTCGTGGGGGACGCGCATCTCATGGGAACGGAACGTCCGCACATCCGTGTTCGCAAGCCAATCGTCATCGAACTTCTTCGGGTGTTTATACATACGCATATAGGGCGTGCCCGCTACCTTTGCGCCCATTGCTTCGTGCCAGAGCGCATCGCCGGAGAATTTTGCGCCTTCCAGCTTATGGAACACGGCGCGCAACTTGGCGCGCTTTCCCTTCGGCTTCGATACCCCGCCGTCTTTATTCCATTGCGTAAGCCGCTCCTCGAACTTATCGCCGTATGATGCGGGCTCCAACGGGAGGATGCGTACATACAGGCTATTGAACGACGTATGCGCATCCTTCTTCAAATCCATGAGCAGTGTATCGTCCGCATGGTAGCGAAGCTCGCGCGTTTTCAAGTCGCTGTTGCCCATGTATTCCACGCTGCGGTTTTCCGACATATCCTGCTGCCACTGTTCGAAGAGCCTCAGCGCATCGGACGCGCGCACAACCACCTGGTAACCGTTCGTGTTTCCGGGCAGTAGGTTCTGCTTGAACAGCGCCTGCGCGGTGTGCGGGCCCAGCACGTAGGGAATGGAAAGCCGTTCGCACGTCTGCGTAACCTCGGCGAGCAGCTTTATCAGGAATTCCTGTCGTTCATCGGCCGGTTTCGGGGTCTTCTTCACGAATTGCGCCGGCGGTTCGGGCAGCGGTTCGTTCCATTGCGGAACACCAGCCGGCCCGGCCCAAGAGGGATTGCGCAGCCACGTGGGGTAGTAGCCGATTTTCTCGGAGATGTCTAACAGCGCCAGTCCGTTGCGTGTCAGCTCGGCAGATTGCAGATACGTTGTGCGGCCAGCATCATCATCGCCTACGGCATATTGCCAATCTCCCAGCTGCTTCAAGAAGAATCCATCCGTGGGATATGCCTTCAACCCTTCGTCGACACCGGCTTTGAACGCGGCTAAATCTTGCTCGGCACCGGTTTCGCGGTATACGGCAAGTTCGAACACGTTCACGAGCTTCAAAAATGCGTCGACGCACGGGATATCTGCGTGCAGCTTACGCGCCTTCTGCCTTCCCTGTGCGAAGCGCTCGAATTGATAGTCGTCGCATGCCTCGTTAAACAGATGGATTGCATCTTCGACAAACTGGATGCCCTCCGGGTTCTTCCGGCCTAGCATAAGGCGCTTGTCCAACAGCATATGCGCATGACGGATGCGCCCCGTTGCCATGAGGCCGTACAGGCCCGCTTCGAATACATCGTCGGGTACATCTATGAGAATGGGGTTGATGTAGCGGTAATATCCCTTGTCGGAGTTCCTGCCGATCATCTCGCCGCTCACTTGGAACGACAGGTACGAGCGGAGGATTCGGGCCAGTTTCCTGCCATCTTTTGCGGCAAAGGCGGCGTCGAATTCGGCGCGGTTTTCCTTTAGGTGCTTCTCCAGCTCGATCTGAACGACTTTCGCCTTTGCAGAGGCTATCTCGTCCTTTTGGCGATTATTCGCCGGGGCATGTTGCAGCACCAGGTAGCGACGTTCCTCCGTTTCGCGAAGCAGCTCCTTTCGATTGAATGTGGGATGGAAATACTCCAGGGCATCCTTGTAGGAGAAATCCATAGACGCTGCGGTATTGTGCTTCGCCGGCGCGATATTGCCGGGAACCTCGCTCCATTCCTCGCCGTAATAGAACGTTAGGTACTCGCTGATGCCCTTCGGGGCGTTGACCGTGGAGCCTTCGAACGCCACGGGCACTGGCGCCTCGAACCACCAGCGTTTGAACAGGACAGGCGCACCCTGCCAGCGGAATGCATAATGCTCTCCCTCGGCGCTGTGGTACGACGCGAGCTTCTTCTCCAGCAGCTGGCGAACGTACAACGCACCTTTCTCTCTCTCCATGTTCAAGTAATGCTTGTATAATTCCGGATCCAGGTTGATGCGGTATGCCGATACGTTCGCATAGTTGATCAGCGTGGTGTACAAGTACAAATCGCGACGATAGTTCTCGTAGTCCTTCGGGTCGTCAGAGATGGGGTCCAGGATGAAAATGTCGATGAGTTCTCCTGCGACGGCATCGTTCAGCGATTGCGCTGTGTGGATGGCCGTCGTGTCCGTGGAAATGTAGCGCGGCAGCAGATGGCCGTATTCCACGTCCTCATCGGATGAACCCAGGTAGCGGTTCGGCGGCAGCTGCGTCTTGCACGCTTCCTTGAATGCGAGCCAGTTGTCATACGTCATGATGACATCAATGTCGTCATCCCATGGCAGAAAGCCCTTGTTGCGCACGGCACCGATCAATGTGCCAAAGCCGATAAAATACGTAATGCCGTTGTTGTCGCAGATTGTGCGAATCTCATCCAGCATCTTGCAGAGGAACCGCTGTTGTCTGTTCATATGCTCTTCCTTATGCGCTGATGTCACTTGATGTCGAGCATACCGTAAAATCTACGCAAAGAAGCCAAATCGGGTAAACGCAATGCACTTAACGGGAACATCTGGCAGGCGGCCCCGCGCTGTATGGAGCAACGGGGCGCACCGTGACGGGCTGGTCTACCGAAGATACGGATGGTCCACGCCGGCCTTGAGCAGCAGGTCGCTGATGTTGCCGCGATGCTCCGGGAACACGAGCGCCTCGTACGCTGCCGGGAACTGCTCGCCGCGATCCTTCACGAACAGCGGCTTGCACGCTTCGTATACGTCCTCGTCGATGAATACACCCAGATGCTCCTTGTCGAACAGGCGGTATACCGCATCGAGGTAGGGTTTCGCATAGCGGCGAACCTCGTTCATCCTTCCCGCTGCGGCAGATTTCAACAGGGCCTGCTTACGCGGGTAGACCAGCTCCCACGCGTTGAAGCGCCTATCAGTCAGGCGTCGCAGGTCACGATAGCGCGCCACCCGGTCCCGGAGCGGCTTCATCTGCCCGTTCAGCGCCTGAAGCTTCTTGTTCTCGGTCATGACGCCCGAGGAAAACACCCGCCGGGCCGCGCCGAGGCCCGCAAAGCCATGGGCAAGGCATTCCTTCATGCTCAGGTTTCGGCTTGCGGCGTACGGCGACGGCGCCTCAGCCGAAGGTTTCGCATCTCCGCCCAGCTTGCGCATCTTGAACGGGATACCGTTCTCATGGCAGATGTCGAATGCGGATTGCAGGACCATGCCGTTCATGGAATGCTGTGCAAGGTCGGCGAATTCCGTTTCGGCTGCATCGGGTGCTCCCGTCAGTGCCAGCAGCTGGGCATGGAACAGCTTCAGATAATCCTCGTCGGGGAATCGACCGAGAAAATCCTTCACCGTGGTAAACGCGGTATGCGTCTCGCTTTCGTCTCCCGGTTCGTCAAGCGCCGTTTGCAGTGCGACAAACGACCACGCCACAGCCGTATGGCGTCCGCTGGGGCAGATCTCGTTCAGGGTCACAGCGCATTTCTTCGCCGTCTGCGCATTTGCGCGGTCGATGGCCTGGTACAGGTTGTCTGTAGCTTCGAGTGCCGTTTCCAGCCGATCATCCGTCGCGGAGGCGCCGAATGTTCCCTGTGCCGTATCGCCCTTCTGCAAAGAGATGATGCGTTCGACAGTCCAGAAGTCGGATTCGTTCAGATAGTGGCTCCACAGTGCAGCGGAAAGCAGACTGGAATCGATAGGCGCGGCAATGCGGCACGTCTTGAAATGTCCGCGCGTCTGCAGCGCGATGACATCGCGTGCCAGCGAAGCGAACTTCACGAAATCGGCGCCTGCAGTAGGGGAGGCAATATGAGCGGGTTCGATTGCCCCTTTCGCGTCGGGAATCAGTTCCTTGTATTCACGGTTGAGATCGCGCGCGCCCAACTCCGCTTCGCCGCCGTACAGCGCAGGATTGACCGCGCAGCGGATCAGCGTCTCCTCCATCTCAAGGTCCTTCAGGTCGCGGAACGTTTTCACGGCTTCCGCCTCATCGATGAATTGCATGTAGTCATGCGCGATAACGGGGCCGGGTATGTTGATGGAGGACGCTGCGTAGGGAGTGAACTTCTCGCCCTGCGGGAACGTGCGCCACCCGCCGCCGTAGAACTGCTGCAGCAGCTCACGATAGCCGATGGGTGCGGCAAGCTCGATATCCTCGAACGGCAGGTACGTGGTTTCTCGGAACCAGTCCGTCTTGAACGCGGGGAAGCCGTTATATGCGCCGCCGCTGGAGTGGAAGCACCACTCGCCCCGTTCGGGCATATGGCGACGGAAGCTTTTCTCGATGGCGGCCAGAGCTTCGCTGCGGCCCAGCCGGCGTTCGATGCTCTTGATTTCCTCCCAGCGCTTTGCGAAAGCGGGCGTTCGGTTCGCGCTGCGACGCTTCACCCAGCAGCCCAGCTCTTCCCAAACCAGGAAATCCGTTATCTCCGCTTCACGTTCCCGCGGATCGTCCGCTAGTGGATATAGCACGAACACGTCGACGAACAGGCCGTTCGTGCCGCCGTTGAAGGCAGAGGTGGAAAGCGGGCAGCTGGTGCGGGTATCCACGAAACGGCCGAACAACAGCGGGTAGTCCTCTTCTGTCGCGCGGTCCACGAGCGTGTAGCCTTCCGGCAGTTTTCCTTCCAGGGCAAGACGCTGCAGTTTCAGGTAATCCGGTTCGAACATCACGACATCGACGTCGTTGTCCCACGGAATGAATCCGCGATGGCGGACAGCGCCCAGCAAGCCGCCGAAGCACAGCGCGTATTTGATATCGTGCTCGCGGCATACGGCGTCCAATACCGCCAGATTGCGGGTTACGGCCTTCTGCCAATCTTTGGCTTTGTGTGAGTTCGGGGCATAGTCGAAACTCTTGATTGCTTGCATAGGGCATCCTCCGACGTTCGATGACGCTTAGATTCTATCCGAAACGGAGTGTGCCTTGTTGTCAATCCGATTCGCACAGGGAATCCCCTTCAGATAGTCAAGATGATTTGAAGTACAATCCCGCGAGAGGGATTTCAAATCCTGCATTTTGAATCGAAACCGATGGGGAGGGTATTCGATGGGTTTTGACTCTATGAAGCGAGGGCTCCTCGCGCCTCTTTTCGCGCTCGCACTTGCGGTCTCCATACCTGCATCGGCAATGGCGGCCCAGCAGACGGATGCTTCCGATGAGCCCGCTGCCGCTGCGACGGCGACGCAGAACAAGCTTCAAACCGGCACGCAGGACGACAACGGCGCCTCAAGCGAATCGGCTGCAACTGCTACCGAGCCCGCCGCCTCTTCCAGCGGCGAATCTTCCTCTGCCCGTTCCGACGAGATCGTCAGTGCAGCCTCAAAAAAGGATGCCAGCACGGGCGATCAGAAGGCGTCTTCGCTTCAAGCGGAAGCCCCGAAGAAGGATGCGACGGCCTCTGCGGACGAGGTCGCGACGTCGACGAAGTCCGATGGCTGGCATGCTGAGAACGGCACCTTGACGTATTGGAAGAACGGCGAACAAGTCAAGGGAGCGTGGGTCGTCACAAAGAGTGCGCCGCATTCCGGCATCTCGGGTACCAAGCGATATTGGATCGATGCGAATGGGGCGCTTGCGAAGGGGCGCATTGTAGACCCTTCAAGCAAACGAGATTCGAAGGCCGGGTACTATGCCTACGCTACGGCGAGAGGCTATGCGGCTACCGGGAAGACGAAGTACAAGGGCCTGGTGCTGACGCCCGATAGCAGGGGTCATTTGACCACCGCGCGGGGATTCAAGACCACCGCCGCATACGATGGCGTAAAGCGCACGTATTATTACGTTTCCATCCCGGGTTGTTCCGGCGCCTCTGCCGCGAAGACAGGTTATTTCAAGGTGAATGGGAGCGCGTATTTCGGCTATGCAAGCAAGGGCTACGTGTGCACGACCCGGTTTGCCGTGAAGGGCGGTGTGATTCTGGCGGCGAAAAGCGGAAAGCTGGCCGGCAAGAAGGGATTCGTCACTTCCTCTGCGTACAACGGCGGTAAAAAGCATCGCTATTACTTCTCAAGCATCAGCGGGCATTCGGGGTACCTCAAGGCGAAGACCGGATTCTTCACCATCAAGGGCAAGCACTATTACGCCCAGAGCAACGGCGCGTTGCTCTGCGACGGCTACTATCGAATTAAGGGCAAATGGTATCGCGCCTCGACCTCCGGCAAGCTTTCCGGCCCGCTGCCCGGCGTGGGCTCCATGGTGAAGAAGGCCCAGGCCCAGAAGAGTTCCACGAATTACCTGGTCATGGTTTCCACCTCGAAGTTCCACATGGGCGTTTTCAAGCGTTCGGGCGGCTCGTGGAAGCTGCGGCATTACTGGATCTGCTCTGTGGGCAAGACGGCTACGCCTACACCGCATGGGACGTTTCGCACGTATACGCGCGGCTACTCGTTCGGCAATGGATTCACTTGCTATTGGTACACGGCATTCTACGGCGGATACATGATGCATTCGCAGACGTATTATCAGAACACATTCAAGATTAAGGGCGGCAGCTTGGGCAAGCGGGCATCGCATGGATGCGTCCGTATTGATATCTCGCATGCGAAATGGGTCTACTACCACATTCCGTTGGGAACTACGGTAGTCACATACTAGTACGCAGTAAGGCGTTCGATGAGCCTGTCTGTAAGAATGCGCGCGGCAACGACTTGCATCGTCGTTGCCGCGTTTTGTATGCGTGGGAATTCCCTCAGGGCTTTCGCGTGAGGCTACTATCAGCGCCGTGTCTGTCTTTTCTAAGGATGCCCCTTGTCAACAGCCACTTTACGAGATTCAGGTAATAGTATCTTATGTTCGTATGTCACTGAAAGGAAGGTCCATGGCATCCGAAGATAAGGACAGGGTATCCGGGCAGAATGCCGGCAAGCACGGCCGGCATGCGCAAGACGCGGAAACAGCGCATGCGCGCCATGCGGGAGCTTCGGTCTCTGATGAAGGGGACGGGGAAGCACGTGCGAGCCATGCGGCTCACGTTGCTCCCAATCAGGATGCCGCGTCCGCATCGCACGGCGGAGCCTCCGCGAGCAATGCCGCCGCGGAAAATCCCGCTGCCGCCTATGCGGCTTCGAATTACGGTGTGGCGAAGGACAAGAAGCACGGCAAGAAGAGCAAGCTGAAAAAGTTCCTGCCGCTCATTATCATTCTGGCTGTGGTTGCGGCATTGGCTATTGCTGCTGCCGTATATGCGAACGAACTGGACGCAAAGCTCGGGTTCGAAGACGCCTCGAATGCGGAGGGCGTCCAGAGCGCGCTTACGCCCGCGCAAGACAATCAGCCGTTCTATGTTCTTCTCTTGGGATCCGACTCGCGCAAGTACAGCGAATCATCGGACAAGAAGGGCGTTTCGAAGGGGAAGAACTACTCCGACGTCATGATGCTCTGCCGTGTCGACGCGGCGAATAAGAAGATTACGTTGGTCTCCATTCCGCGCGATACGCGCTGGTATGACCCGCAGCGCAAGAAGATTCGAAAGATCAATTCGGCATTTAACGACGGCCCGGCGCGTTCCATTGAAGCCGTTGAACAGCTTACGGGCGTGAAGATCTCGCATTATGCGCAAATCAACATGGACGGTTTCGAAGGCCTGGTCGATGCCGTGGGCGGCATTACCGTGAATGTTCCGCAGACCATCGGCTACAAGGACATGCTGACGAAAGAATACATCCAGATCGAAAAAGGCACGCAGACGCTCAACGGGCAGCAAGCTCAGATCTTCGCGCGCGCGCGCCACGAGTACAAGGACCAGGAAGCTACGCGCCAGAGCAATAACCGGCAGATCGTCGAAGCGCTGGTCACGAGCATCCGTAATCAGCCCTGGTACAACATGCCGAATGTCGGTCTGGCCATTGCGAGCTGCCTGGATACGGACTTGAAATCCCCCGAGATCATTCCGCTTGCGATGAATTTCCTGCAGGGTGACATCGCCATTTACAACGGCACTGGTCCCACAGAGGGCGATATTTACCAGGATGACAAGCTGTGGTATTGCTACACGAACACCGTAGGCTGGAAGAAGCTCATGAAAACCGTCGAGGCTGGAAAGGACCCGAGCAAGCTGAAGTACACCACGCCCCAGACATCCATAGACCAGGCGCATAACGTGGTCGATGGCGATACAACTACGGATCCGAAGACGGCTACGGATCTTTCGGGCACCACGTACTAGCAGGGGCATCCTTTCTCCTACAGTTCACAGAACATTCGGATAGGGCAGGCAGTGCGCGTAAACACGTACACTGCCTGCGTCGTTTTTGCCGTTAACCAGCGTCTTTGCGAACGCAACATCGTCCCCTTACAAACTTTACGATTCTTTTGTGCTACGCTTTTCTCGTTTGGCTTTTGTAAGAAAGGAAACCGATGAAGAACCTCAAGAAGAGGACGCTCGCCATTGCGCTTTGCGTTGCCTTGGCAGCTATGCTCGCTCTGGCGGGTTGCTCGCAGTCGAGTAATTCCTCGGAAGAGAGCACCTCTGCAGACGATTCTGCAACCACCGTTTCAGATACCGCTGCGAAGCTCAATCCCAATACGGATTACACGAAGCCGTTTTTCTGCATGATCATGGGCGGCGATACCCGTGACGGCACGGTGGCCGAGTCGGAATGGAACGATTCGAATTCGCACTCTGATGTCATGATCCTGGCATACGTGAACCCCAGCAAGAAGTACATCTCGCTTCTCTCCATTCCGCGCGACACGGACGTCTCGTATAACGGCAAGGAGATGAAGATCAATACCATCATGTACGAAGACGGCCCGGAGGCCACGTGCAAATTCCTCGAAGATAAACTCGGCATCAGCATTCCGTACTACTTCGAGATGAACTTCGTGCAGTGGGCTGGATTCGTCGACAACATGAATGGCGTTGACGTGGACGTCCCCGTCGCGCTTTCTTGGAAGGATGTCATCAGCGGCGAGAACGTGAAGCTCAGCACGGGCAAGCAGACGCTGAACGGCAAGGAAGCGCTGGTCTTCGCCCGCGATCGCCATCAGTATTCCGGCGCCGGCGAGGCAGTGCGCCAGATCAACAACCGCAACATGGTGAAATCGCTCATTACGAAAGTTGCAAAGTCCAGCAACCCCACCAGCTATGCGGATACGCTCATCAACGGCTGCCAGACGAACATGAACAGCGCCGAGCTCAAGGAGTACATGGCGAATTTCCTCACGAAGGACGGGAAAATCTCCTGGAACCTGGGCACTGCGCCGTGGGAGGGAGACTTCTTCACGCCTGATTACTGGGCCGTCAACGCCGATTGGGATACGGTGAAGTCCGAGATCAAGGCTATGAAGAACGGCACCGATCTGACGTCGATCGTCGCTCTGACCGACGTGAAGGCAGGATCGAACTAATCTATTGGCACATCTGTGCCGTTCGAACATCGGGAAAGCCGGCAGAGGCATGCTCTGCCGGCTTTCTCTATAATGGCGAAAAGGGCGGTTGCGTATTCTGCCTATTGCCTGACGATGGGAGAAGCCGTTGCCGCTGTAATCGAATGCATGCGAATCGCTTTACGCGAACTGAGGAGCTGACTGCATGAAGGTATCGATTATCGTGCCCATGTACAACGTCCAAGAGTATGTGGGGGAGTGCCTGCAATCTCTCCGCACGCAGACGTTCAGGGATTTCGAAGTGCTCTGCATCGACGATTGTGCAACGGACCATTCCGTCTCCGTGGCAAAGGAGGCCGTCCAAGGCGACAGCCGCTTCCGCTTCCTTCGTATGCCGAAGAATTCCGGCTTGTCCGCCGTGCGCAATCGCGGCATAGATGAGGCGTGCGGCGACTACCTTATGTTCGTCGATTCCGATGACATGCTTCGCGGCGATGCGGTTGCCACGGCATGGAAGAAGGCAGCGGCAGACGATCTGGACGACCTGTTCTTCACGGCGTCATCGCTGTATGAAAGCGACGAGGTCATCGGCATCCATCAGGAAGATATGATGCACCGGGCTTCGTGCGATGAGGTCATGACCGGTCCGGAGCTGTTCGTCTGGTTCATGATGCACAACGAATTCTGGCCTTCCGCGCCGCTGCACATGGTCCGCCGCGAGTTCCTCATTGCCCATGGCCTGAGATTCTATGAAGGCATCTTGCACGAGGACGAACTGTATTCCGTGCAGACGCTGGCCCATGCGGCGCGCGCGGCATACCTGAATGAGCCGCTGTATCGGCGCAGATTGCGTGCGGAATCCATCATGACGTCGAAGAAGAGCATGCGCAACATCGATGGGGTATTCCGCGTGACGCAGGAAATGCAGCGCTTCATCATGGAGAATGCCGCAAGCTATTCGGACGAGTTCGTTGACGCGTATACGCGGCGCATCGTGTTCCTGCGCGACTATTCATCTCACGATGTCATGGATATTCCCGAGTCGCTGCTCGATGAATATGCGGAAGCGCTTTCCCTTGACGACCGCATTGACTTCGACATGTATTTCCGCGAAAACGCGCTGAACATCAAGAAAATCTATTCCGAGATCACTGACACGCGAACGTTCCGCGTGGGCCATGCGCTGGTCCAAGGTCCTGCGCTTATCCGCAATCTCGTAACGGGGCGATAGATATGACGAAACCTATGCATCACACACCTCGGCACGCAAAGGACCCGTCTCAGTTGGATACGCATCCGGCTGTGACCGTCATCGTTCCCCTCTATAACGTCGAACGCTATGTTGCGGAATGTCTCCAGTCTGTCCAATCGCAGGATTTCACGGATTACGAGGTCCTTTGCATAGATGATGGGTCCACGGACGCAACGCTCGACGTTGCGAAAGCAGCCGTTGCCGGCGACGATCGCTTTTCTTTCTTTTCCAGCCCCCACGGCGGTCAGTCCGCCGCGCGCAACATCGGGCTCGATTATGCCATGGGCGACTATGTCATATTCCTGGACAGCGATGATTACTGGCTTTCCGGCTGCCTGTCCACGCTGATGACAGAAGTGCGGCATCGCAACCTGGATCTGCTGTATTTCACGGCGGATACGTTGTACGAAGATGCGGAATCCGCAGCGGTGCTGCAAGAGGATATGCTGCATCGCGACAGCTGCCACGACGTTATGAGCGGACCGGAGCTGTTCGTCTATTTCGAAGAACGCCGTCAGTTCTGGGTGTCCGGCCCGCTGCAGATTGTGAAGCGCTCTCTTATCGAAGACCATGACATTCGTCTGCTTGAAGGGTGCATCCATGAGGATGAGCTGTACACCGTGCAGCTTCTGACGTATGCGGAGCGCGCAACGTTCTTGAATGCGCCTCTCTACATGCGTCGCGTGCGTGCCGGCTCCACCATGACGCAGAAGCGCGGCATGAGGAATATCAAGGCGTTCTGGCGCATCACGCGCATTATGGACGAGTGGATTCGGGAACACGGGACGGAATACCCTCCGAAATTCGTGGATATGTACGCACGGCGCATTTTCGAGTCGCGCGACACCATGGCGCGCGACTCCATATTCGTGGACGAAGCGGAGCTGGATGCGTTTGCCCGGACGCTTTCTCCTTCCGAACGGGCGGAGTTCAACATCTACGTGCGCGACAACGGGCGGAATATCAATCGACTGTACAAGGAGATGACGGATACCACTTCGTTCAAGGTGGGCAATGCCATCGCATCCGTATTGCGCCGATAGTATTCCATATCCTCGGGCTACGTGGGAGCAGCCCGAGGCTTTATGCTCTCAGGGCATGAAAAAGGCCGGCAGTTTGAAGCTGTCAGCCTTCTGCAATTCATGGTGGGCGTTACCAGATTTGAACTGATGACCCCTTCGGTGTGAACGAAGTGCTCTCCCGCTGAGCTAAACGCCCATAAATGATGTCGTTACGACTTGGCTTATATTAGCGATTAGCCCAGCGGTATGCAAGCGGTAACTCAAAACTTTTCTTCCTGCTTTATAATTGGCTTCTACGAAAGTAATTGCTCCCTCTGCTGATTTTGGAGACGTGATGCCGATGGGCAAGCCGGAGATCTCGCTCATTATTCCGCTTTACAATGCCGAGCGGACGATCGATTCCCTTATCGATTCCATTCTCAATCAGACGTTCGATTATTTCGAAGCCATCTTCGTCAACGACGGATCGACGGACAGCTGCGTCGACAAGGTTGCCGACGCTGCCATCCGAGACGAGCGATTCCGTCTCATCGTTCAAGAGAACGCCGGTCCCGGCGCCGCACGCAACAAAGGTATGGATGCCGCGCGGGGGCGCTATATCATGTTCGCCGACTGCGACGACGAGCTGGCTCCCAATGCCATGAAACATGCGTATGGCCGGGCTGAGGATACTCAGGCCGAGATCGTCGTGTTCCAAGCCAGGCACAAAGATGACTCGACGGGTCAGACGTGTACCAGCCCGGACCGGTGGGATCCGCGTCTGTTCCCCGATGTGTTTGCCGGCATCGACTGCCCTGATCACCTGTTCTCGCAATTCCGCAATTGGCCCTGGGACAAGCTGTTCCGCCGCGATTTCCTGCAGCGCAACCACCTGCGCTTCCCCGAGCTGTACCGCACCGAGGACCTGCCGTTTACGTGCGGGGCGCTTGCTGTGGCGAACAGGATCGCTCCCTTAGATGAGGAGCTGTATCTGTATCGCACGGGAAATGCGGCAAGCAGCACGCAGACGCGTGACGCACATCCGCTTGATTTCCTGTGGGCATGCCGAGACTTCCATGCCTTCCTGTCGGACCACGGCTTGATGGAGACGTTCCGGGCAGACTATACGCGCTGGATTGGCATGTGCGTGTACGTGAACCTGGTCGAGCTGCGCACGTTTACGGCATTCCACACCGTCTTCGACGCGTTGAGGCACGGGGGGCTGCAGGATTTCGAGCTGTTGGGGCGGTCCGACGACGAGTTCCTGAATCCGCTTCACGGCCAAGTCGTCCGCGCCATCGATGAGCAGGATTTCGAGCATTTCCTGTTCGATTTGTGGCGTCTGGATGCCGACAAGGCGCTGGCATACGATTCCACGGAGGCGGAGCTGGACAGTGTGATGAATTCCACTTCGCTGAAGGTGGGCAGGGCGCTTGTGGGAGCTCCGCGCACGGTTTTAGGCGCTCTGTTCAATCGCTAGGTGCTTGCATAACCGTTGCATTTCGGCCCCATCCTCACGGATGGGGCTTCTTTGCTTGTGTACCTTGCACGTTCCGCAGCATATTTGCCCTGTTTCGCACAATACCGGCCCTGTTCACGCCCTCTGCCGGGTTTCGTCAGCGTTAACTCGTATGCGCTCTCAATCAAACGTTTACGAAATGAGGTACTATTGAGAACGCTGATTTTCGTTTCCAGTGGAGGTGTCTCGATGAATTGGCAGCAAGAATACGAATCTAAGATCATGAGTGCGGACGATGCCATCGATCAGTTCATCCGCAATGGATACAATCTGTACACGAGCGGCCTGCATGTGCCGTCGCAGCTTATCCTGACGCTCCTCGACCGTGTTCGCACGGGCAAGTTGACGGGTATCGATATCTGGGGCAACTGGATGAACGGCTCGTTCCCGTTCGGGGATTTGAACGTAACGGAGGATCAGTTCCGCTACCACACGTATTTTGCCGGCCCGAACGAGCGCGCCGGCATTGCCGCGCACAACACCGCCCACGTTCCCGTGCACTTCAGCGATACGGAGGCGCTTGTTGCTCATTATCAGCCCGAATACGCACTGGTTTCCGTTACGCCTCCCGATGAGGAAGGGTATGTGAATCTGGGCCCGCTGGGCTTCACGGCTGCGTGCGTGCCGCATTGCAAGCATTTGCTGGCGCAGGTGAATGCGAATCTTCCGTATGTCAGCGAAGAGTACCCTGGGTCGCATCGCTACCATGTCAGCCAGTTCGATGCGTTCGTTCTGCATGACGAGGAGCTGGAGGACCTTCCGCCGCGTCCTGTGAAGCCGGAAGAGGAGAAGTGCGCCGAGTATATCCTGGACCGTATCAACGACGGCGACTGCATCCAACTGGGTATCGGCGGCACTGCGGATGCCATCGGGCACGGCCTGTTCTCTAAGAAGCATTTGGGCACGTACACCGAGATGTACTCTGACATTCTGGCGCAGCTGCAGGAAGCGGGCGTCATCGACAACAGCCGCAACAATTATCGTCCGGGCGTTTCCGTGTGCGGGTATTCCACGGGCGCGAAGCATCTGTACGATTACATCGACCACAATCCCGACGTTCTGTATGCCAGTTATTCGAAGGTGTGCAATCCCATGCACATCGCGATGAACGACAACCTGGTTTCCGTGAACACGGCTATCTCCATCGACCTGACCGGACAGGTCTGCGCCGAGAGCATTGGACCGCGTCAGTATTCCGCATCCGGCGGACAGATGAATTTCGTCGAAGGCGCTAAGCTTTCGAAGGGCGGCCGCAGCTTCATTGCCGTCACGAGCGTTGCCCACACTAAGAAGGGTCCCGTGAGCAGGATCGTTCCGACGCTGGCCCCTGGTTCCGCCGTCACCACGCTGCGCAACGACGTGCAATACATCGTTACGGAATACGGCGTGGCCGATCTTCGGTTCGCCGATGTGCCGACCCGCGTCAAGCGGCTCATCGCCATTTCGCATCCCGACTTCCGCGACAAGTTGGAATTCGACGCGAAGAAGATGGGCATCCTGTATTAGGCTGAATGCGGCGAACTCAGCACCGCACGTAAACAACAGCGGGAGCAGCGTGATTGCTGCCCCCGCTTTTTCATGCTCCGATTGGAAAGGCTCCTTGTGCGGTTGCCTGTGTTATTCCAGGAAATCCACTTCGCCTGCATGCGTATGGTAGATTGCGCCCATAATGCGCAGCTTTCCCTGTGCGCACAACGCGGCAATGGGCTGTGAGGCCGTGAGCTTCGCCACTGCGCTGCGTACGTTCAGCACGCTTGCCGCATACGGATCGGATTCGCCGCCGATAGCGGTAGAAACTTGCCCGATCAGCGGTTCCATGATTCCCGCAGGTACGCCGCACTGCGCGGCCTCGATGGCGCCGCAGTGCGTGTGGCCCATGACCACGAGCAAGGGCGTATGGAGATGGTCGGCCGCGTAGAACGCGCTTGCAAGCTCCATTTCGCCCACGACGTTTCCCGCCGTGCGGATGGTGAAGATCTCTCCCAATCCCGTCATGAAGATATGCTCGGGAGCCACGCGCGAATCGGCGCACGTGATGACGGTTGCAAACGGATGCTGCCCCTGTTCGAACATATGGCGCACGATCTCCTGCGAGATGACGCTCGTGTTCGTATGTGTGCCCACGAACTCTCGGTTACCGGCGCGAAGACGCTCCAGCGCCTGCTCTGCCGTCAGCTCCGACGTAAGCTCTTGCCCGTCCTGCTCAAGGTCATCTGTATAGATAACGACATCAAGGTTCGCCTGCGCATGAGATGCCTCCAACAGGGCTGAAATCAGGGCGTCGAACGCTTCCGTTCGTCTCGCTCGGTCCGCATTGCGGCGGATGACGATGCGCGCAGGTTCCGAGAGCTGTTGCAGCTGCATCGGGATTCGGGATAGTGCGTCGGCAGAAGAATCTTCTTCGCACGGGGGCAGCGAAAGCTTCGCCTGCAACTGTTCGCATGCGCTGTCCAGGTTTGCCAGGCGGCGCTCATCTACTATGCATTCGATCATCACGTAATCCTTTCAATCCTGCCGGCATGCTTCCAAAAACGGGGGCACTTGCGATAGAATGTGTTCTCGCGGGCCCATAGCTCAACGGTGGAGCAGGGGACTCATAATCCTTTGGTTTTCGGTTCGAATCCGGATGGGCCCACCATTACGCATTCTTTGGTCGGCGTATAAATCGCCGGCCGCTTTTTTGTGGCTTCCGTTCGCCCATGCGTTTCGGGTATCACAGCGCGCCGATCTTCTTCAGAAGGTCGGCGTTCGGATGGAATACCAGTCCCTCGGCATACATGCGCGTCGCTTCCGTCAGATTGCCCTCCGAAAGGCTTTCCACGATATCGACGACGGCATCCTGATCCACCTGCTTCTTGACCTTCGCCGGCACGCCGACGGCCATGGACCAGTCCGGAATCACCATGCCCTCGGGCACAACGGCTCCCGCGCCGACGATGCAGTTGTTCCCGATCTTCGCGCCGTTCAGGATGACGGCGTTCATGCCGATGAGCGTGTTGTCGCCGATCTCGCAGGCGTGGATGACGCACCCATGGCCCAGCGTGGTGTGCTCGCCGATGATGATCGGCTGGCCGGCTGATTCGTGCAGGATGCAATTCTCCTGCACGTTGCTTTCTGCGCCGATTTCGATGTAATCGCAGTCACCGCGCAGGCTTGCGCCATGCATGACCACGGCATGGTAGCCGATGCGGACGTCTCCGACAATCCAGCACGTATCGGAGATATAGCATTCCGGGTCGAGTCGAGCCGAGCCGCGATAATTGATTGTCGGCGATTCAGCTTCTATTTGCGCCCGATAGCCTTCGGGAATGGTGTAAGTATTCTTTCTTTCAAACATTGGCAGGCCTCCTTATGCGCGTTCCCGCTATGATGAATTATTGCGCATGAACGGGTTTCGCACCCTCCATGCGCGGAGGACCGCCACCCGCTGTCCTCATTCTACAGGCATTCGATAATAAGAAACGGAAATCACGATCGCATGATCCTGCAACTTGAGCACATCTCGAAATCGTTCGGCGGACGCACCCTGTTCTCCGATGTCACTTTCAAGCTGGAGCAGTATGACCGGCTTGCCCTGGTGGGCGAGAACGGTGCGGGCAAGACCACGTTGCTGAACATCATCAGCGGTCGCGAATCCGCAGATGAAGGACGCGTTCTGTTCGCAAAGGGCGCACGCGTGGGCTATCTGGAGCAGGAGGCCATCGAGATGGGAGCCGGCCCCATCTTCGACGAGGTCATGAAGAGCCACACGGAAATCGTCCATGCGGCGGATAAGCTGCGCGCGCTGGAGAATTCGCTGGGTTCGAATCCGTCCGAGGAACAGCTCAAGGCGCTCGGGCGCACGCGCGACGCATACGAGATGATGGGCGGCTACCAGCTGGAGGCGAACGTCCGCAGCGTCCTGTTCGGCCTCGGATTCGGCGAGAAGGACATGAAACGATCCACGGCCGACTATTCCGGCGGCTGGCAGATGCGCATCGCGCTGGCGAAGCTGCTGATCCGCAACCCCGAGGTTCTTCTGCTGGACGAGCCCACGAACCACCTGGACCTGGAAAGCGTGAAATGGCTGGAGGGTTTCCTGCGCGGCTACACCGGCACGGTCATCGTGGTCAGCCACGACCGCGAGTTCATGGACCACATGGTGGACCGCGTGGCGGAGCTGGCAATGCAGAAGGTCACGCTCTATTCCGGCAACTACAGCGATTACCTGCGCGAACGCGATGTACACTATGAGCAGCTCGTGGCGGCGAAGGAGAAGCAGGACGCGGAGATCGAGCATATGGAGGCCTTCATCAAGCGTTTCCGCTACAAGGCCACGAAGGCGAAGCAGGTGCAGGACCGCGTGCGCAAGCTGGAGAAGATCGAGCGCATCCAGGTTCCCGAGCGCCGCCGGGCCGTCCATTTCAACTTCCGTCAGCCTCCGCGCACGGGCGATCTCGTTGTGGAGCTCAAGGACGTCTCGAAGGCGTACGGCGACAACGTCGTATATGAGCATTTGGATTTCTCTATGTACCGCGGCCAGAAAATCGCACTCGTCGGTCCGAACGGCGCCGGCAAGTCCACGCTGCTGAAGATGGTTGCCGGCGTGTCGTCCCCCGATTCGGGCACGTTGAAATACGGGACGCATGTGTTCGTGGGCTATTTCGCGCAGCACCAGCTGGAGGAGCTGCATCCGGGCAACACGGTCTTCGAGGAGCTCGATCGGGTTGCGCCACAATGGACTATGTCGCAAGTCCGCTCGCTGCTCGGTGCGTTTCTGTTCACCGGTGACGCCGTGGAAAAGCGCGTCAACGTGCTTTCCGGCGGAGAGAAATGCCGGCTGGCATTGGCGAAGATGCTCGTTGCCCCCGCGCCGCTGCTGTGCCTGGACGAGCCCACGAACCACCTGGATATCGCCAGCGCCGACGTGTTGGAGCAGGCCCTGCAGGCGTTCGAGGGAACCATCCTGCTCATCTCGCATGACCGGCACCTCATCCGCAACGTCACGAATACAGTGGTGGAGATCAACGGCGGCAAGGCCACGGAGTACCTGGGCGATTACGAGTACTATCTGGAAAAGACGGGCCAGTCGGAAGGCGAATACTCGGAATCGGGCACGAAGCTTACGGATGCGCGGCCGGAAACCGTGCGCACGCAGGGCGAAAAGGTCCGTACGGAGCATATCAAGGCTGCAAACCAAGACAAGGGGGCGGCAACGGGCGTGCTGACCGCTCCGAAGGGGAGCGCACCGAAGTCGAAGGAGCAGAAGCGCCGCGAAGCCCAGGCGCGCAACCGCGCGTATGCGGCCCTGAAGAACCACCGCAAGAGGATTGCGGAACTGGACAGACTGCTCGAGCGCGACAACAAGCGCATGGACGAGATCATGGCTATCCTGGCCGATCCGAACTTCTATACGAACGAGGACAGCACCACGGATGTCATTGCCGAGCACGCCCAGCTGAAGAAGCGCATTGCCGAGGAGGAGGACGAGTGGTTTACGCTCTCCGAAGAGCTGGAGGAGGAAATGAAGAGGCAGCAGCAGGAGGCGGGACTGTGATGACGCAGGCGCCGAACGCCCATATCGTGCTCCTGCAGCCCGAGATTCCGCAGAACACCGGCAATATCGCCCGAACGTGCGCCTGCACCGATTGCACGTTGACGGTGGTGGATCCCCTGGGCTTCCAGCTATCCGAACGCCGCATGAAGCGCGCCGGGCTGGATTACTGGGACGACGTGTTTGTGGAGCGCATCCCCAGCACGGACGAATTCTTCGCCCGCCTTGGCGATCGGCGATTCTTCCTGTTCACAGGCCACGCCGAACGGTCGTTTGCGGATGTGGCGTACGAACCCGGCGACTACCTGGTATTCGGGCGCGAGAGCCGCGGCATCGATACCGATGTGCTAGAGCGCTACGAGGACTGTTGCGTGCGCATCCCCATGGCAGCGGGAGAACGAAGCCTGAATCTGGCGAACTCCGTGGCCATTGCGGTATATGAAGTCTTGCGTCAGACGGGCTACCCGCACGTGGGATAAGCGGCGGTACGGTATAATTGCTCTCTATGAATCAAACGGAAATCATTTACATCGTCTGCAGCATTCTGGCGTTCATTCCGGCAATCGTATTGCACGAGGTCGGCCACGGTTTTGTTGCCTTCAAGCTGGGCGACCCCACGGCGAAGGCCGCCGGTCGCCTGACGCTGAATCCGTTGAAGCATATCGACCCGTTCGGCACCGTTGTCCTGCCGTTACTGCTCATGGCCGCGAACATGCCCATCTTCGGCTATGCGAAGCCGATCCCGTACAACCCGCAGTACTTCGAAGACCGCCGCAAGGGAGATTTCTACGTGGGCTTGGCCGGTCCCGCCGCGAACCTGCTCATGGCCATCGTCGGCGCCCTGATCGCATGGGCGCTGTACCCGTATGCGGATTCGCTGACGTATTATGCCGGCCATTACGACCTGTTCTGGTATTTCTACGTATACTTCCTGCCGTATTTCACGCTCATCAACCTGTACTTGATGTTCTTCAACCTGCTGCCGATTCCGCCGCTGGACGGCTCGAGCATCTTCGCACGCGTATTGCCCGAGAAATACCTGAACAGCTACTATAAAATCCAATCGTATGCCATGCCCGTCTTCATGATCGTCCTCATCGTGCTGCCGCAGGTCATCGGTTTCGACCCGTTTTCGTGGTACCTGGACGTCACGGCAGGCAACTTGGCAAATCTCATGTATCCGTTTGCAATAGCCGGATAACGCGACGGCACATCGTCGTATTCGCTGCTAGGGAAGGGAAGGAAGCGCCGTTATGGCAGAACAGCAAAAGGTCATTCTGACGGGGGACCGTCCTACGGGGAAGCTCCATCTGGGACATTACGTCGGTTCGCTGCGTCAGCGTGTGGAGCTGCAGAACTCCGGGGAGTTCGATAAGATCTTCATCATGATTGCGGATGCCCAGGCGCTCACGGACAATGCCGACAACCCCGACAAGGTGCGCAACAACATCATCGAGGTTGCCCTGGACTACCTTTCCGTCGGCCTGGATCCCAGCAAGTCCACCATCTTCATCCAGTCCCAGTTGCCGCAGCTGTACGAGCTGACGGCATATTACATGAACCTCGTGACGGTGGCCCGCGTGCAGCGCAATCCCACGGTGAAGAACGAGATCAAGATGCGCGGCTTCAATGCCGACGTGCCGGTGGGCTTCTTCACGTATCCCATCAGCCAGGCAAGTGACATCACGGCATTCAAAGCCACGACGGTTCCCGTCGGCGAAGACCAGCTGCCCATGCTGGAGCAATGTCACGAGATTGTCCGCTCATTCAACCGTACGTACGGACCTGTGCTCGTGGAGCCGAAGGTCCTGCTGCCGCAAGGCGAGGCCTGCCTGCGCCTGCCCGGTACGGACGGCAAGGCGAAGATGTCGAAATCCTTGGGCAACTGCATCTACCTGTCCGATTCGCCGGCCGATGTGAAGAAGAAGATCCGCGGCATGTACACGGACCCGAACCATCTGCGCGTCGAAGATCCCGGCAAAGTGGAGGGGAACACCGTCTTCACGTACCTGGACGCATTTGCAACGGACGAGCACTTCGCTGAGTATCTGCCCGACTATGCGAACTTGGACGAGCTGAAGGACCACTACCGCCGCGGCGGTCTGGGCGACGTGAAGGTGAAGAAGTTCCTGGACAAGGTGCTGGAGGAGACGCTCGAGCCCATACGCGCACGTCGTCGCGAGTATGAGAAGGACATTCCCGGCGTCTACGATATCCTGCGTTCCGGCACGGAGGTCGCGCGCGAAGAAGCGGCGAAGACGCTGGCCGAGGTGAAGGACGCCATGCGCATCAACTACTTCTCCGATGAGGAGCTTATCCGCGCCCAGACGGAAACGTACGCTGCTATTGCAGAGAACTAGCACCGCGCTATGGCGTACCGCGTCCGCACCGAAGGATTCGAGGGCCCGTTCGATCTGCTGCTGTACCTGGTCAGCCGGCAGCGGATCGATATCGGGTCCATTTCCATTTCTCAAATCACGGATCAGTACCTTGTGGAGATACACCGCATGCGGGCGCTCGACCTGGACGTTGCCAGCGATTTCCTGGTGGTGGCGTCCACGCTGCTGGAGATTAAGGCGGCAAGCCTGATTCCGGATGCCGATAGCGACCAGGATGTTGACGAGGACCTTCAGGAATTGGCGCCGAACCAGGCGCGCGAAGTGCTGCTGCAGCGCCTGCTGACGTACAAGCAGTTCAAGAATGCCGCTGCCGGGTTGGAATCGCGCGGTATCGCGGCGGGTCGCAGCCATGTGCGCAC
>USAB01000005.1 GCA_900552585.1 uncultured Coriobacteriaceae bacterium | reverse complement strand
GCCCTCATGGGCAGGAGAAGGTAGGGGCAAGGGGGGGAGCCGTAATAGATAGTTAGGTCGAACTTGTGAAACACTGCACAACTAACGGATTGATTAATATTGTTTACGTAAGTAAGGTGATAATACCCGAGAATACCGGCAGCGCCCATACCCGCGATAGCGCGGGCGGGAACGTGGTACCATGCTTTCGAGCAGGACGAGGGGTCCTGCCGAAAACCCAAGAGAGGTATTGCCCTATGTCGGATCAGAAGACCGTCGTGCTCGGCGTTACCGGGTGCATTGCCGCCTATAAATCGTGCGAGATACTGCGTGCGTTGCAGAAGAGAAATGTTCGCGTGAAAGTGGTCATGACGCAGCACGCAACGCATTTCGTTGACCCCGTCACGTTCCGGGCGCTGACGCATGAAAAGGTAGCCGTCGATCTGTTTGACGATCCCACTGACCCTATCCATCACATCTCGCTGGCGCAGGAGGCCGACCTGTTTCTTATTGCCCCCTGCACGGCGAATGTCATGGCGAAGCTGGCGTACGGTTTGGCAGATGACCTGCTGTCCACCAGCGCCTTGGCTACCACCGCACCGGTGATGTTGGCACCCGCCATGAACGTGCACATGTACGAGAACCCCGTGACGCAGGAGAACATGGCGAAGCTGAAGGCGCGCGGCGTGCGCTTCATCGAGCCGGATGCTGGCTATCTGGCGTGCGGTGATGTGGGCAAAGGCCGCCTTGCCGAACCGGACGATATCGCCGAAGCCGCCCTCAAGGTGCTCGAAGGCAAGCGGGATCTTGCGGGCAAGCGCGTCATGATCACGGCAGGTCCCACGGAAGAGCCTATCGCCCCCGTGCGCTTCATCACGAACCGCAGCTCCGGCAAGATGGGTTACTCCATAGCCGTAGCCGCCGCCCAGCGCGGAGCGCAGGTAACGCTGATTTCCGGCCCGGTGCAGCTCGACGAGCCGAACGACGTGGAGGTGGTACACGTGCAAACGGCCCAGCAGATGTTCGAGGCGGCAAATGCGGCTTTCAAAGACGCCGACATTGCCATCTTCTCTGCTGCCGTTGCAGACGTGAGGCCCGCCCACCCCGCCAATAAGAAGCTGAAGAAGGGCTTCGACGATGCAAAGCTCGACAACGTCGAGCTGGTTCAGAACCCCGACATCCTGGCCACCATGGGAAAGAAGAAAGACCAGCAGCTGGTCGTGGGATTCGCTGCCGAAACGAATGATGTCGTTGCGAACGGTCTGCGCAAGCTGGCCACGAAGCATGCGGACATGATCGTCGCGAACGAGGTCGGCCACGGCAAGGCGTTCGGCACCGAAGGCAACGAAGCATGGCTGCTTACGGAAGATGAAAACGAGCATCTGCCCTTTATGCCGAAAGCTGAATTGGCGGATGTGATTTTAGATAAATCTCTTCAGCTTTTGGGTTGATTTATCTGAGAGGTACGCTATTATATCTAAGTCGCTTGAAGAAGCGAAACTATTTCATAGCGGGTGATGGCGCAGTTTGGTAGCGCACTTGACTGGGGGTCAAGGGGTCGCAGGTTCAAATCCTGTTCACCCGACCAGATGAAGTCACAGGTCAGAGGCTTATTGCTTCTGACCTGTTTTGTTTTTCGTCCTGTCTTATGACTTTGCGAATGCAGCAGGCGTAGGAACAGGTATCTGCCAGCGTCGAAAATGCTGCCGCCTAAACGTTCGCCCATCGGAAACCGAATTCCAACGGGGCGAACAGAAGATATGGCAGGATGCGGACTATTCGGAAATTTCTCTGAGTCCCCCCTCCGCACGTGCTTGTTCAAGCCGTGCGAGCACTTCGGCGCCGAACGGTGTCGTGCCCAACGAACGGCCGTCCAAACGGTCTAAGGCCGCCTGCAAGTCATCGGGAAGATAATCCGTGAAATCAAAATGCTGCTGCGTATGCGGATGGTCGAACGCCAACCGATAGCTGTGGAGGAACTGCCTGGTCAAGCCCAGCTGCTCCGTGGGCCCATGCGAACCGTACGCCTGATCGCCCACGATGCAATGATGGATGAAGCGCATATGCACACGAATCTGATGCGTGCGTCCAGTGAACAGCTTGCACTCTACCAGGGTGTACCCGTCGTCTTTGCGCTGCGCCTCGAAACGCTCCAATACGCGGAACGTAGTCAGCGCTTCGCGGCTGCCGGGGCCATCGGAGACCAGCATGGTTACGCCCGTCTTGTGATCGCGTGCAATCGGGGCGTCCACTTCGCCCGAGTCCATGGACAGGACGCCATGGACCAGCGCAAGATAGCGTCGATCAACGTCCTTTCGACGGATTGCCTCTTGCAGCGCAAAGCCAGCATCGTCGTCTTTCGCGCACAGCATGAGTCCGCTTGTCTCCCCGTCCAGACGATGCACGATGCCCGGGCGATCATCGCCCTGCACATGGGCCAAGTCCTCATGCCCGTAGCGGTAGATAAGCGCATTCACCAGCGTGTTGTCATAATGGTTGAATGAAGGGTGGCAGATAAGGCCCGCCTGCTTCGAGATCACGAGCAGGTCATCGTCTTCGTAGCGGATATCCAGGGGAATGGGTTCGCCGTACAACTGGATATGATGCACCGTCTCAAGTTCTTCGTACACGATGGTGTCGCCCGCCTGAACCGCGTATTTCTTCTGTTCTGCGTTGCCGTTCACGAATACCTTGCCGTCTGCAACAGCCTTTGCCGCTGCAGAACGAGAGGGATAGCAACCGCGCTCAGCAAGCAATGTGTCGAGACGTATGCCGTTATCTGCCGTCGTCGCCGAATAGAGAACCGATTTTGCCATGTTCCTTACCTTGTATGCCTGTGTTTCCGTTAGAAAGCCAGCGTCCGGGCGTTCCGCGCACGAACGTAATGCCCGCTTCCCCGCCGCCTTCTAGTGATGGTTGTCGGAATCGCCTTCAGCGTTGTCAACTACGCGATATTCCCGAACCAGAACCAGCAACAGCAGGATGAATCCCACCACGACGCCGATATCCGCCACATTGAATACGGGGTAGTTGATCAGCCGGAAATCGAAGAAATCCACCACGTAACCGCGTACGAAGCGGTCGATGGCATTCCCTGCGCCGCCTGCGAATATGAGCGCAAGCGAGAACATCTCGAGACCGGACGCCTTCGAACGACGCAAATGGGCAATGACCAGAATCGCCGCGCAGACGATAAGGGCGAAAATCCCAAAGGCTAACGTATTCCCGGAGAATATGCCCCATGCTCCCCCGATATTGTGAACGAGATAGAGATCAAAGACACCGCGGATGCCCGGCCACAGCAACGTGCCAGGCCCCGCGGTATCGGCGAGCGCCTTCGTCAGCTGGTCCACGACCAGCCAGACACCGGCGCTCGCAAAGAAGACGAGCGAATTGCGAGTACGTCTACAGTTCGTCTGCATACCCGATTGCGTCCAAGGCATCGCCGCACCGGCCGCATACCTCGGGATGATGGGCATTGCCGCCCAGCTGACGGTAGTTCCAGCAGCGCGGGCACATTTCCTGATCCGTCACAGATACGGAAGCCTCCAGCTCGTCGCCGCTCTCGATATCGATGCCGGCGACGATGAACAGCTCTTCCAGCGTGCCTTCCGGCAGCGCCCTCAGCGCATCGACCGTGGCTTGGGGAGCTGTGAGCGCGATATGCGCTTCTTGCGACTTCTTGATGGTGCCTGCCGTACGGGCATCCTCCAAAGCCTTCGTGACCGTTTCACGTGCTTCCAGAACGAGTGCGAACTGGGCGTTGATGCTCTCAGCAGCCCCATCGGGGATAGCCGGAACGAACGCATCGACGGACGGCCAGCCGGCCAGCTGAACGCTGATCTCGCGACCCTCGCGGTTACGCATGGCCTCGGGATAGTTCTGCCACACCTCTTCTGTGGTGAAGCTCAGGATAGGCGAAAGCGTTCGGACAAGCACATCCAGGATGTTCATCAGCACGGTCTGGGCAGAACGGCGCGCCGGAGAATCCGGAGCCTCGGAATACAGGCGATCCTTCAGCGCATCCAGATACACGGCGGACAGGTCGCCCACAATGTATTCGTACACCGCACGGTACACGTTGTGGAATTTGTAGGAGTCGTAGCCGTCCTCGATATCGCTCAGCAGCTGCGCCAGGCGGCAGAGGGCCCACTGGTCAACGGGCAGCAATTCGTCCCAGGCAACCGCATCCTTCTGATCATCGAAATCGTACAGGTTGCCCAGCAGGAAGCGGAAGGTGTTGCGGAAGCGGCGATACGAATCAGACACGCGCTTCAGGATGTTGTCGGAGATGCTGACATCCTGCGAGTAGTCGACGCTGGCAACCCACATGCGCAGAATCTCGGCGCCGTACTGCTTTTCCACGTCTGCGGGATCGACGCCGTTGCCCAGGGACTTCGACATCTTGCGACCCTGCTCGTCAACCGTGAAGCCGCAGTGCATGACGCTCTTGTACGGCGCAATGCCGTACGCGCCGATGCTGGTCAGCAGGCTGCTTTGGAACCAGCCGCGATGCTGGTCGGAGCCTTCGAGGTACATATCCGCCGGGCGGTACAGGTTGTCGCGGTATTCGCACACGCTGGTATGCGAGACGCCGGACTCCCACCACACATCCAGGATGTCTTTCTCCGGAAGCAGGTTCTTGCTGCCGCACTTCTCGCAGTGGACCGTGGAGGGCAGGTACTCCGAAGGCTGCTTGATAAACCAGGCATCGGAGCCTTCCTTGCGGAACAGCTCGATAACGGCATCGAAGCTCTCTTCCGTGGCCACGACCTCGCCGCAGTCGGCACAGCGGAACACCGGGATCGGAACGCCCCAGGAACGCTGACGGCTGATGCACCAGTCAGGACGGTCGGCAACCATGGAGCCGATGCGGTTCGCCGCCCATGCGGGAATCCACGTGACCTCGTTTTCAATGGCATCCAGCGCCTTCTTGCGCAGATCGTTCTTCTCTAGGTCCACGAACCACTGGCTCGTGGCGCGGAAGATGACGGGCTCATGGCAGCGCCAGCAATGCGGGTAGCTGTGCGTGATCTTCTTCGCGGCCACCAACGTGCCCTCTTCGCGCAGCCAGTCGATGATCTTCGGCGTGGCGTCGTCGACGTTCAACCCGGCGAAACGGCCGGCCTCGTCCGTCAGCACGCCATCGTCATCTACGGGCATGCGCATGGGAATATCGAACTGCATGCCCACGATGTAGTCGTCCTGGCCATGGCCGGGAGCGGTATGGACGCAGCCGGTGCCGGAATCCAGCGTGACATGATCGCCGTAGATGAACGTACCCTTCAGATCCTGGCGAACCGGGCACGTGTACGGGATGCCCACGAGCTGCTTACCCTTCTGCAGCAGCGGATTGCCCTCGGAGTCCGTGAAGATCTCGTACGAATCCCAGCCAGCGACTTCGGCAACTTCCTTGACCATCTCGTATGCAAACAGCAGGTAGTCGTCGCCCACCTTCACGAAGCAGTAATCCGCATCGGGGGCCAGACACACGGCGGAGTTCGCCGGCAGCGTCCAGGCGGTGGTAGTCCAGATCAGCACATACGCGTTCTGAAGCGGCAGGCCGGCTGTCTCGTAGACGGCGGGCAGTTGGTCCAGCTTGAATTTCACATACAGGGACGGCGAAACCTCATCGCCGTACTCGATCTCGGCTTCGGCCAGGGCCGTATGGCAATGCTTGCACCAATGGATGGGCTTGCGGCCGCGATAGATGTTGCCTGCAAGGTACATCTTCTTGAATATTTCGACGTCTCCCACTTCGTATTCGGGCAGGAACGTAAGATACGGATGATCCCAATCGGCGTTAACGCCCAGGCGCTTGAATCCCTCGCGCTGGATGTTCACGTACTTCTCGGCCCATTCATGGCACAGCCGGCGCAGCGTGGGCTGGTCGATCTCGGCCATCTTCTTCGGTCCGAGCGTCTCCTCCACCATGTGCTCGATGGGCTGGCCGTGGCAGTCCCAGCCGGGAATGTAGGGCGTATAGTAGCCGCGCTGCGCATGGCTCTTGATGACGAAGTCCTTCAAGATCTTATTGAAGGAATGTCCCAGATGGATGGGGCCGTTTGCATACGGTGGGCCGTCATGCAGCACGAACGGCTTATTGTCCTTGTTCTTCTCCAAGACCTTGTTATAGATGTCGATATCGTTCCAGAACTCCAGTCGCTTCGGCTCGTTCTGCGGCAGATTGCCGCGCATCTTGAAGTCCGTCTGGGGAAGATTCATCGTCTTCTTATACGTGTTTGCCACGATCGGCCAGACCTTTCCTTGTACGCACGTTCTTGCATTCCGTAAGAGCGATACCCGATGGCATTATGGCCAGGATGCGCTCTACGCGTAAAACTAATCCATTATAGGCAAAATGACCCGCCCATATGCACGGTGCGGCAATATTTCACAGGCGGGTCATTTGCAGAGGGCACCGGACGTTATAAACCTATCCCGACGCTCAAATCGCACTCATGTCGTCCTTGCGCCTCCTATCGATTTTGCAATACATCGTAAGAATAGCGAACATATGTACTATTATGGACGAAACAAGCTGCTGACGAAGGATTGACGATGAATGAAAACTCCCCTATCCCGCCTGAAAAGGAAGACGCCTTCGCCGAGTACCGCGCCCCCGGAGATTCGCGCAGTTTGCTCGACGGTTTGAACGAAGCACAACGGAAGGCCGTCATGACGACGGAAGGATATGTGCGCGTCATCGCCGGAGCCGGCAGCGGCAAGACCCGCGCGCTCTCGCACCGCTTCGCATATCTGGTGAACGAATTGGGAATCATGCCGGGCAACATCCTCTGCGTCACGTTCACAAACAAGGCCGCCAACGAAATGCGGCAGCGCATACATCGGTTGACCGGCGATAACGACACGGGATACGTGAATACGTTCCACGGCTTCTGCGTTTCCGTGCTTCAAGAGGATTCAAGCGCCGTCAGCTACCCGAAGAGCTTCCTGGTACTGGACAATTCCGATATCGACGCCATGTTGGGCATCATCTACGAAGAGCGGGGCCTGACGCTGCGCGATATGACGTTCGCAAGGGCGCGCGACATGATCGAGATACGCAAGATATTCTCGCAGCCCGATTACTACCGGGACATGATCACAATGTCCATCGATACGCTGAAGCGCAAGTACCTGCAGGCTACTTCTGCAGAGGACATTATCTTCTACGGATACCTGTACCAGGAGAAAAAATGCTTCGGGCTTGACTATAACGACCTCATCAAGTTCGTGCTGTACGTGTTCGAAATGAACGAGGAAATCAAGCTGAAGTGGCAAAAGCGCCTAGAGTACATCATGATTGACGAGTTCCAAGATATCGACAACCTCCAATATCGGCTTATGGAGGCGCTCTGCGGATACCACGGGAACCTGTTCGTGGTGGGCGACCCCGATCAGACCATCTACACGTGGCGCGGTGCAAACGTGCGCTACCTTCTAGACTTCCCGAAGCGCTTTCCCGGCACCCAGACCATCATGATGAACGTCAACTACCGCTCTACCCCGCAGATAGCAACCGTGGCGAATTCGCTCATAGACCAGAACCACCTGCGCATGAAGAAGCATCTGACGGCTCGGAGCTGCAACGGACCGCGCGTGCTGGTCCACCATGCCCCATCGGACCGGGCGGAAGCGGAATGGATTGCCGAATACATCCGGCAGATGCAGGCAGACGGGGTCGCCTACCGCGATGTCTGCATTCTGTACCGCGCGCATTACGTTACCCGCTCGATAGAGGAGGTATTCCAGCAGGAGGAAATCCCCTACACCATTCATAGCGGCGTGCAATTCTTCGATCGGCGCGAGGTGAAAGACGCGCTGTCGTATCTGCGCATGGTGCAATTCAAAGACGACCTGAGCTTCGAACGCATCGTAAACCAGCCGAAGCGGAATATCGGAGAGCGGCGCATGAAATTCCTGCGCACATTCGCCGAGGGGCAGCATATCAGCCTGTACCAGGCACTGTGCAGAAGCTTCGACGACCCCCTGTTCAAAAGCACGAAGGCGCGCGAGTTCATCGACCTGGTAGAAACGTATAGCGCACAAGCTTCCACGCGACCGGTGTCGGAGCTGCTGGCGCAGCTGCTTGACAAAAGCGGATACGAAGAGGCGCTGCGCACAGAAGGAAGTCAAGAACGCCTTGACAACCTGGCAGAACTGCGCCAGAGCGTGTACGAATATGAGACGTCGTGCGGAGAAGAAGCGCGCTTGGACGATTACCTGTCCCACGTAGCCCTGTTCTCGAACCTGGATAAGGGTCTGGACGGCGACAAGGTGAAAATGATGACAATCCATGCCGCAAAGGGTCTGGAATTCCCGCATGTCATCATTGCGGGCTTGTCCGAGGGCATCCTCCCCTCCCGGAAAACGAAGACCGTCGAGTCAATGGAGGAGGAACGGCGCCTGTGCTTCGTGGCCGTAACGCGTGCGCAGAAGTCGCTGGCGCTTACGTGCGCGGGCGGCAACGACCACGAGGGAATCCCCCGCTACCCGTCGCGCTTCATCATGGATATCGATCCCGATCTGCTGGACTACACGACGCCCTTCAAGGAATCGCTGATAAACGACGCGAAACGTTATTACGACTATCGCAATAGGCTGTTGAAGCGGAAGCAAAGCACGCAGGCATTCGTCTTGAACAGCCGGGTCGTGCACCCGGTTTTCGGCATAGGCACCATCACGAGGATAGATCCGGACAGCAAATGCTACGAGATACAGTTCGACCGCATGGAAACGCCGCGCAACTTGTCGTTCGGGGCAAAGCTCACGCACGCTGACGAGCAGCAGAGCAGTCAAGATGGCGCAAACGCAGCCGCAGCATGTTAGACCGAATGATGCGTGACAATCTTCTTGATGGCGCTCAGCAATGCCTGGTTCGTGGCGCGGTCGTGCACGGAGATGCAGAAGCAGCTGTCGTCTTCGATGCCGGCAGTGCGGGACAGCAGTGGAACCAGATAGCCGTTCAGCTGCAAGCGAGAAAGCAGCTCTTCGGCCGTGTCCACACCCAGCACCATGCCGCTGCCCGGCCGGAAAGAACACAGTACGAAGCTGCTCTCGGCTGGGTTGATATAGAAGCCGGGAATAAGGCTCAGCATGCACTGCAACCAGGGGATTTCCTTCTCAAGGTATTCATGCGTGTGCTCCAGGAACGGGCCCTGCTTCGCAATTTCGCCGGCAATGACCTCCGTAAACATGGAGATGCACGAGGAGTCGTAGAACATCCGGATGCGCTCGACCGTATCCGGATGAGCCACGAGATACGATACGGGAATGCCCTCCATGGCATACGTCACGGAGGGGTTGCGGATAACGATGAGATTCTCATATTCCTGCGTCAACGGGATGAAGGACTCCCCACCCAGGCTGAGCTCCAAGTAGCTTTCATCCACGATGACCCACGAGCATCCTTCCAGGTATTCCTTCACTACCTCTTCGCCTACCAGCCGACTGGTAGGAAATGCAGGATGCGCAAGCAAGACGGCATCGAAGTCGCTGGATTGGCGCCGGGCGGTCTGCAGGTCGCACGCGGCAAAGGAATACGGATTGCTGAGCGTCGTGATGGTGTGCCCGGCATTCGAGATGGCCATTTCGTACTCGATGGGGCACGGAACGGAAATGCCAACATTCGTGATGGGGAATGCCTGGGCGGCCGCCCCGATCATCTGTGTCGGCGTAGAGCCGCACAACACGGATTCGAACGGAATCTCGAAGTAACCGGAAACCACGCGACGGAACGCATAGGCATTGCGATCCGGGCGGTACGAAGCCTCACCGCGGAACAATGCCTCATGGAAAGCCTGCACGAATTCAGGTGGCGTTCCCAACGGGTTGAGCGGCGTCGAGAAATCGACCCAGTTCATCTCCCCGCGCATGTCATACGGCAGCGTCTCGGGAAGATCGGGAATCAAGTCATGGAAATGTCTGACTTCATTGCGCTCACGATGGCTGAAAATCGGCGTCATGGCTTTCCCCCTTCCCGTATCGAAGAAAACGCAGCACTACCAAATGAACCGGCGCGAAACAGCCGGCCCACCCGGAAGTTATCTATACACTTGTCATTGCGGCGTGATGAATCGTTTATGGCACAATTGAACCGCCATGAAAACCAGCGAGAGCACACCGCCCTCGGACACCCGGCTTTCGGTGTATCGATGCTAGCACACTTCCTGCATCACCATATGCAGACCCGATGAGGTATTTTCTTGGATGTGAAAAAGAGCAAAAACCAAAGAGACTTCATACTTCCCGTATGGGACGGGCAAGCAATTCTGCTGGTTGACCTGGATGCATTCTTCGCATCCGTCGAACAGCTGGACCATCCCGGATGGCGCGGCAAGCCCGTCATCGTCGGCGGTGATCCGGATAAGCGCGGCGTGGTTTCCACCGCCAGCTATGAAGCTCGGACGTTCGGCGTCCATAGCGCCATGCCGTCTTCGCGAGCACGCCAGCTGTGCCCGAACGCAATCTGGACCAGCGGTCATTTCGGTCGCTATAGAGAAATGTCGCGCAAAGTGATGGACATCCTGTTCCGGGAGACGCCGTTCGTCCAACAGGTCAGCATCGACGAGGCCTTCGTAGACGTATCCCCCACCGCCCACAACCGGGAGCACCCGGTGGAAATTGCGAACCGGATACAACGCAGCGTTAAGGAATTAGGCGTGACGTGCTCCATCGGCGTGGGAACGACGAAATCCGTTGCGAAGATCGCTTCAGACCGGGACAAGCCGAATGGCATGACCGTCGTCTATCCCGGACGCGAAGCGGCCTTCCTTGCCCCGCTGCCCTTGAAGGTCATGAGTGGTATCGGACCCGTTACCCAGAAGAAGCTGCAATCGTTCGGCATGCGCACGCTGGGCGATGTGGCTGCAGCGGATTCCGACATACTGGCGCAGGTGTTCGGCAAGAATGCCGAGATGATGCGCGCCCGCTGCACGGGAACGGATACTGATGCCGTCAGCGAAGGCGAAGCGGCGAAATCCGTCTCCGGCGAAATGAGCTTCGACACGGATGTAAGCAATCGCCGCATGGTGGAGGGCACGATTGGAACAATGGCCGCGAAAGTCTGCCGCCGTCTGCGCCGAAAATCGCTGAAGGGCGATACGGTTCTGTTGAAGGTACGTTTCCACGAGTTGAACATCCGCACCGCCCAGACGAAACTCGCCGAACCCACGGACGATGAATTCGTAGTGACTGCCGAACTGACCGCATTGCTGGACAAGGTGTGGAAGCCCGGTATTCCACTGCGTCTCGTGGGCGTCGCCGTGAGCGGTTTCGATCGGACCGCTCCCGTGCAACAGTCGCTGTTCGACCTTGCCGGCATGGACAAAGCAGCTGCCGGCGCTTCGCCCGGCAAGCCGCAGCCCTCTATCGCCGATGCGGAGAAACGGCGCAACCTGATAAGCGCCACGGATAAGATTCGCGATCGCTTCGGCGAAGCTGCCGTACGCTTCGGACGCGAGAACACGAGTCTCGGCCACACCACCGGCTCGTCCGCGAAGAACCCCGAGGACTATAAATAAAGCCCGCACCGTGTTGACGGTACAGGCTTTACTGGCTCATTCAAACTCAGCGGCACTAATCGGACACGCCAGAACATGCGCCATCAGTTGAACTTGAAGATCTTCTGCGCCACGTGATAGCCGGTGTTGCCTACTTTCTTGCCGAATTTGGTGGGAAGGTTCGCGGCTACGTTCATGAGTCGATGCCGCACGATGCGGTACAGCTCGGGATGCGTGTTCTCCAGGTACTCCCATAGGTTCGAAAGCTTCTGATCGGCCATGGGGTCATCCTTCTTCATGCGGAGGAAGATACTGCAGATAGTCATCATCATGGAAAGATAGCTTTCCATGTACTTCTCTTCCTTCGCATCGATGTTCGGGTCCGGAAGATCAACCGCGTCGATCATGCAGCGCGTTACCTTGATCTGCTGGTCAATGCGCGCGAGCATGACGGACTCGTTCACGCTCTGATCCTCGCGGCCGATGAAATACCGGTACAGGTCCACGGGCAGATAGTACATGGTGCGGACATGCGGCAGCGGCACGTACACGAAGATGTTGTCAACGTAAAAGCAGTGCTCTGGGAGCTTCAGGCCGCAGTCACGCAGCAGCTGCGTACGGTAGATGATGGAATGCATCAGGATGTACTGGCTCTGACGGAACGAATGCGTATCCTTCCATCCGAATTCGCGGAACTGCGGGAACACGTTCTTGTATGACATGGTCTTATGCGTGCCCTCATGCACCTTCTCGTACACGTAATTCGCAATGACCATGTCCGTGGGATCGGAATCGGCCATCTGGGTACGCAGGTAGTCCATGACCTGGCCAAGCGCGGATTCGTCCAGCCAGTCGTCGGAATCCACAACCTTGAAATACAGGCCGCACGCGTTTTCCAAGCCGGTGTTCACGGCGCCGCCATGGCCCTTGTTCTCCTGATCGATGGCACGGACCACGCCGGGACAGCGCCTTTCCCACTCGTGGATCTTCTCACTCGTATTGTCCTTCGTGGAGCCGTCGTTCACCAAGATGATCTCGACATCGTCGCCCGCAGGAAGAAGCGATTCCACGCAATGGTCAAGGTACTCTGCGGAGTTGTAGCAGGGCACCACGAACGAAAGCACCTTCCGGGCAGGTTGCTCCGACACGGCTTCGGCAGCGGACGACGGCTGGGAGACCTGCCCGCGGAACTTGGTAACGGCCATATGCTTCTTCTCCCGATTCTATTCACACAGACGGTCGGCCAGCTGCAGCGCGCGGCCGATGATGACGTCCATATTGTAATAACGGTATTCCGCCAGGCGTCCGATGGGGAAGAAATTCGGAAGGCTGGCAGTCAACTTGCGATAACGCTCGTAATGTGCGTTGTTCTCGTCGTTGATGATAGCGTAATACGGAATCTGCGTTGCGGGATCGGTATAGGAGTGCGAGTATTCTTTCATGATGGTGGTCTTGTCGCTCTCCTGACCCGTGAGGTACTTGAATTCCGTGATGCGCGTGTAGTCTTCCGAGACCGTGTAGTTCACGGTGCCGCACGGCTGGAAGTGCTCCTGGTCGTACGTCTCGTACACGAAGTCGAGCGTACGGTACGGCAGATGGCCGAAGCGCGCCAGGAACAGCTCGTCGAGCGGGCCCGTATAGATGATCGGCCCTTCGAACGGGCGGTTCTTCAGCGTGATGGCGGACAGCGGGGCGTCCTTGTCGGGACTGGCGAATTCAAGCCCCAGCACGCTTTCGGCCTCCACGTTCAGCGCCACATCGATGTTCTCGTGCGAAAGCATGTTCTCGAACAACACCGTATAACCGTCGGCGGGCATGCCCTGGTAGGCATCCTGGAAATAGCGGTTGTCACGGCTGATGAACACCGGGACGCGCGCCACTACGGACGGATCGACCTCGTCGGGCGTCAGGCCCCACTGCTTCTGTGTGTAGTATAGGAACACGTTCTCGTACACGAAGTCCGCGATCTCGGAAAGCTCCGGATCCTTCTGCGCACGCAGCTCCGTGATGGTGACCTTCTTTTCATCGCCGAACGTGTCGATGAGCTTCTGGATGCGCTCCTCCGCCTTCTCCTTGCCCCAGACTATCTCCATGCTGTTCTTATTGAACGGCACCGGGATATACGTGCCGAACCAGTTCGCCAGCACCTCGTGCTGGTAATTGCGCCACTCCGTGAACCGTTTCACGTAATCGAAGGCACGCTTGTCGTTCGTATGGAAGATGTGCGGCCCGTAGCGATGCACCAGTATGCCCGCCTCGTCGTACTCGTCGTACATATTGCCGCCGATTTGGGCGCGCTTTTCAATGATCAGAACGCGGCTGCCCTTGCGTTCGGCCAGCTCGCGTGCCACGACGCTGCCCGCGAAACCGCTGCCGACGACAACGGCATCGTAATCGCTGCTGTCGATGGCGGAGAAATCGACGTATCGCACTGCCATGGAAACCCTCCAATATCACTTTATCCGGAATGCTTGCACAGGCGCATTCGCCCGTGCAAGCGCAGGCATGCCGTATTCAGGCTGCGCCTCTGGCAACCTCCGAATAGCCGTTCGCCCGGATACATCTCTGTAAACGCAGAAGAAGCGGTCATGCGCCGATATGCACACGCCGCTTCCCAGTTGTTTCCCATTCTACCGTCAGGCCCTGTGTGCTAAAGGTATCATCATAAAGACAGGACAACTTGAAAGGGGTTTCATGAGCGCATTTCTGAACGGTCTCATCGACCGAGCGAAACAAGATAAGAAGACCATCATCCTTCCGGAAAGCGAAGACGAGCGCACGCTGCAGGCAGCCGAGAAGATCCTGGCTGACGGCATTGCGAACCTGATCCTGATTGGCGATCCGGAGACGATCAAGGCGCAGCCCTACAACCTGGACGGCGCGCAGATTGTGAATCCGCTGACCGACACCCGCAAGGAGGCGCTGGCCCAGCTTCTGTACGAAACCCGCAAGCATAAGGGCGTGACGCTGGAACAGGCCACGGAGAAGATCAAGGATCCGGTGTGGTATGGCATCATGCTCATGAAGGACAACCAGGCGGACGGCCTGGTCTCCGGCGCCTGCCATCCCACCATCGACATCCTTTCGCCCAGCCTGCGCGTGCTGAAGACGGCGCCGGGCGCGAAGATGGTCAGCGCATTCTTCATCATGGTCGTGCCGGATTGCCCCTACGGCGACGACGGCCTGTTCTTCTTCGCAGATCCCGCGCTGGAGATCCAGCCCACCGCCGAGAAGCTGGCGCAAATCGGTGTTGCCACGGGCCGCTCGTATCAGGCGCTGCTGGGCAAGAATCCCACCATCGCATTCATGAGCCACTCCACGTACGGCAGCGCGAAGAACGACGACGCGCTGAAGGTCGTGGAAGCCGTGAAGAGGGCGAAGGAGCTGGCTCCGGACCTGAACCTGGACGGAGAGATGCAGGCAGATGCCGCTATCGTCCCGTCCGTTGGCGCCTCGAAGGCACCGGACTCCCCCGTCGCCGGCAAGGCGAACGTGCTCATTTTCCCCGACCTCGATGCCGGCAATATCGGCTACAAGCTGGTCCAGCGTTTGGCGAAGGCCGAAGCATACGGTCCCATCCTGCAGGGCGTGGCCGCTCCCGTGAACGACCTATCGCGCGGCTGCACGGCAGAGGACATCGTGGGCGTGGTTGCCATCACATGCATCCAGGCGCAGGCCAAAGCGGCAGTGGAGGCGGCTGCAAAGTAGTTTACTGTTCCTCGATGCGAAACGCACACGGGCAGCCTTCGGGCTATTCTTTCTTTATACGATAGAGAAAGGGGCGGACCGTTCGATCCGCCCCTGCGTTGTCGATGCGCGAGAGCCATCACCTCATGCCGACTGCAGGCTGCTTTGCGCTGAAACTTCCCTTGCCGCTCCATGCTGACAAGCGTACTTGCACGTAGTATTTCTTATGCACCGTCAGCTTCGAAAGCGTCTTCTTCGTCACAGAGGCGCGCTTTACGGTCTTCCCCTTCGCCCCGGCATATTCTTATTCGTGGAATAGCGGATCTGATAACCGCCAACCTGCATCGAGTGCTTTGCCCACGTCAGCCTGTACAAACGCATTGCCGCTTTTATCGTTTTCACTAGGTTGTCGAGAAGGATTGACGCGGTAGACAGCGTTTTAGCTTGTCGTAATCGACTACAAGATGTGATTAAACAGAACCATTGCAGGAAGAAACGAGTTAGCTTGCATTCGTTTTCGACGTATTGTCTCCCGCAAACACGCCCAACATGCAAACGAGTGCAATAACCGAGAGCACAAGTAGGACGATTACAGCGGCTTGCGTTCCCGCAACCGTGCCCGTTACCACATTCGCATCTGCAGCCTGCGCCGTATTCATGACGCTGGTAGCCACAGCCGTACCTAATGCGCCGCCCAGCTGCTGAAACGTTTGGAAGACGGCATTGCCGTCCGTCTTAAAACCGTACGGCAGGTACGACAAACCGTTCGTGATGCTGTTCGCCATGGAGAAGCCTTGCGAGATGGGAATAAGCACATAGGTCAGCGCAATGACCCAGGCATATTCGCCGAAGCCGAACAGCCAGAAGCAGAGCATGGCAGCTGCCTGGACCGCCGCGCCGAAGATCAAGGGCCGTTTCGAACCCAGGCGATCCAGAATGCGCCCGCCGATGGGAGCAAGGACGGCACCCACGATGCAGCCGGGCACCAGAAGACAGCCAGCGCTGAATTCGGACAGATGCAGCACCACTTGACCGTAGTAGGGAATCAGGTAACCCAAACCCAGCACTATCATCTGCAACAGCACCACATAGAACGTGCTCAACGCAAACGAACTGCTGTGGAATATCCCGATATGGACGAGCGGCTGGGACGAACGTACGGACAGCACGCAGAACAACAGAAGGAACACGACGAAGGCAATAAGCAGGCCGATGACCTGCATGCTTCCCCATCCCGCCGTGCTGGCAGACGACGTGGCGAATACCAGACAGACGAATGAGGCGGACAGCAGCAGGAACTGGCTCACATTGAAATGCACCCGCGACGTCTCCGACGATTGCCGAATGGACAGGATGCCGACCGCGAACGCGGCAAGCAGGAACGGCAGCAGCACGATGAAAATCATGCGCCAGCCCCATATCCCGATGACGAAACCACCAAACGAAGGACCAACCGCCGGTGCGATGGCCGTGATAAGCGTGCCCAGACCCATCATGAACCCGATGCGATCGAGCGGGGCCTGCTCGATGATGATGTTGAACATCAGAGGAAGCGCCATGCCGGTTCCTATTGCCTGCACGATGCGACCGAACACGATAAAGGCGAAACCGGGCGCTATCGCGCAGGTGGACGTACCGGCGATGAATAGGCAGATTGCGGCGACGAACAGCGATTTCATGCGAAAGCGCCGTTCTAAGAACGCCGAGATGGGGACGATGCACGTGAGCACCAGCAGATATGCCGTGGTCACCCATTGCACGGTTGCCGTATTCACGGAGAATTCGAGCATCAATGCGGGAAACGCAACGTTCATGGCTGTTTCCACCACTACCCCCGCAAACGACATGATGCCGCAAGCGACAATCGAAAGTACCAGCTTCGCATCGAGTACGCGCTCAGTATCATCCAGCAACCGTCTAGCTCCCTTCTCCAGATTCCCTTACCTACGATACGCGAAAACATTGCGCGGAGATAAAAGACGAGAAGGCCACTGCAAACAGCACAAGAAAAGCCGGGCAAACGGAACCCTGCCCCATTTGCCCGGCAGAATAGCACAGAATGCGCGCAAGGTTATTGCTCCCGAGCCGCCTGAGCCTCCGCAGCCTCGACTCTGGCCTCACGAACCACCTGATACGTGTCGCGGGCAATCATATATTCCTCGTCTGTCGGAATGACGAGAATTTGGACATCCGAATCGTCCGCAGAAATGATGCGTTCGAATCCGCGCATCTTATTGCGGCGCTCATCCAAATGGATGCCCATCTGACGCATGCCGGAGAAGATGAGCGAACGCACCTTGTTGCTGTTCTCGCCCACGCCGGCCGTAAGCACGATGGCATCGACACCGGCCATGACCGCAATATAGGAACCGATGATGCGCTTGATGGAATACGCATACATCTCGTATGCAAGAGCGGCGCGCTCGTTGCCCTTGTTTGCCGCCTCGTCGATGGTACGCAGGTCGTTGCTGATGCCCGAGATGCCCAGCATGCCCGACTTCTTGTTCAGGATGTCGTTCATTTCCTGGGGGCTCAGGTTCTCATGCTCCATGAGATACGTGACGATGGCAGGGTCCAGCGATCCCGAGCGCGTTCCCATCATAAGGCCGTCCAACGGCGTGAAGCCCATTGAGGTATCGACCGCGATACCGTGGTCGACAGCGGTGATGGATCCGCCGTTGCCGAGATGGCAGGTAATGAGCTTCAATTCATCGAGCGGTTCGTCGAGCATCTTCGCCGCCCGATAGGCGATATATCGATGTGACGTGCCATGTGCGCCGTATTTTCGGATGCCGTACTTCTCATAATATTCGTACGGAATGGGATACATGTACGCCTTGCGCGGCAGCGTCTGGAAGAACGACGTATCGAACACGGCGACCTGCGGAATGCCCGGCAAAGATTCCTGACAGGCCCTGATGCAGGCGGCAGCCGGTTTGTTATGCAGCGGCGCGAGTTCCGAGAGTTGATCGATCTTCGAGATGACATCCTCGTCGATGATGACCGAATGGTCGAAGTAATTCGCTCCCTGCACGATACGGTGTCCTATAGCGTTAATCTCGTCGAGCGATTCCAGGGGGGCATGCTCCCCGTCGATAAGCTCCTTCAACACCAACTTGATTGCCGTCTGATGATCGGGAAGCGGAGTATCGATGACGACCTCGTCATCCACGCCGTGCTTCAGGCGCGAGTCGGGCGCGCCCACGCGATCGCACAGGCCCTTCGTGATGATGCGGCCTGTCTCAACATGGACCAGCTGGAATTTCAGGGATGAGGAACCTGCATTAACCACCAGTACGTGCAAGAGAGTCTCCTAACAAAGCAGTGCTATGCGAAATGATTCTTTCCTATTCTACTGAATGAGGAAATGAGGGGAACGCGCGCAGACCAGCGCTCGGCAAACGGCAATCCGCGAATGGGCTGCCGTTCGCCAGCCAAGATATACCGCTGCACCTGCCGTAACGTTACTCTTCAGCCCGTTCGTTATGCGTTTCGCCGGGAACTTCCGCTGGAGAGCCATCGCACATGCGACCGCCGCCCATGACGTGGATATGCAGATGCTTGACCACCTGGCGCGCGTCGTCGCCGGAATTCACGACGGTGCGATACCCGCTCTCGTCCACGCCCTTTAGGCGCGCGACAGTTTTCACCTGGGAGAATAGATGGCCCAGCTCGTCGGCAGGGATATCATCGGACAGATTCACGTAATGGCTCTTCGGAACGATGAGCGTATGCACCGGCATCTGCGGGTTCACATCATCGAAAGCGAACACATAATCGTCCTCGTACACCTTGTTCGAGGGAATCTCCCCCTTGATGATCTTGCAGAACAGGCAATCGTCGTCCAGCATGGCGGCTCCTTCCATTTGCGTTATCGAATACGGTCTATGCTAGCGCATTATGCCTTGTGGAGCGTGGAATCGATCTCGTCATCGCTTTCCACCTGCTCCAGTTCTCCCATCAGCTGATCAACCTTCTGCTGAGCGCCATCCAAGCGCGCCCGCAGGGAACGGAGCAGGGCCACGCCGCGCTCGTAGCGTTTCAAGCTCTCCTCAAGCTCGAGGCTGTTGTCCTCCAGCGACGAGACGATCTCCGACAACTCGTCCATTGCCTGGCGAAACGTCAGATTCTCGATATCAGTCGGAGCCTTCGTGCTCTCTTCGGTCATTTCTCCTCCTTATTCGTAAGGTCCGAGACGCGCGTCCTGCGCACGCCCTGAACCGTGCAGTCTATGCAGCCGTCTGCCACGGTAACCGCAAGCAATCCGTTCGGAGCCACCTTGTCGACAGAATCCACCACGCGGCCTTCCCCGTCCTGCACCATGGCATAGCCGCGCCGGATGACGGCCAGCGGCGACAGATCCTCCAACCGCGATGCCGCCAATCCGAACCGGTTCTCATATGGGGCCAGTAACGTTTTACCGGCCGTCTTCAACGTGCGCGCCTCGTCGTCCGTGCGCCGCTGCGCACGTTCCATACGTTCGCCCATGGCCCGGACAAGCTGCGCCCGCACCTGCTCCGTATCGCGCGCGGGCGATTCCAGGATGGCCTTCCCAGCCGATCGAAGCACCTGTCCGTACGACGCAAGCGCCGCCTGGTCGCGCTGCACGTTCTGCGGAATGGCAAGCGAGAGGCGACCGGCAAGCCCCTCGACCTGCTGTTGACGCGGAGGCACGAACGATCGCGCCGCCCGGTCCAGCTTATCGGCCGCCAGGTCGAGCGTCTGCGCATCGGAAGCGAACAGCACGTTCGAATCGCGCATGACGGGACGGTCCGCCAGCGCCGAAACCGCCAGGTCAAGCGACTCTATCTCCCGCTCCAGCGCTGCCGTCAGCCGTTTCGCGGCATGGTCGAAACCCACATCCAGATTCTCGCGCTTCGCGCTGACGGCTTCGGCAGCCCCGGTGGGCGTGGATGCCCGTCGGTCGGCCACCATGTCCGCAATGCTGGTGTCGGGCTCGTGGCCGATACCCGTCACAACCGGCACCGGGCAGTCCGCGATAGCACGCGCCAGCTGCTCGTCGTTGAACGGCATCAAGTCTTCGAAAGAACCGCCGCCGCGCACGAGCAGAACCACTTCCGCACCGGCGTCGACGACAGTGCGCATGCCCTCAATCAGGTGCTTCGGGGCATCCTTGCCCTCGACGGGAACGCCGGCCAGCAGCACGCGCGCCAACGGGAAACGCCGGCGCAGTGTGCGCAGCACATCGTGCACCGCCGCGCCGCGCGGCGACGTGACGAGGCCGATGGCTTCGCTGTACTTCGGAATGGGGCGTTTGCGCTCGTCCGCCGTCAGGCCCTCGGCTGCAAGCTTCTTCGCAAGGTTCGCAACCTTCAGGCGCAGATCTCCCTCGCCGGCAAGCGACAGATTGAACACGTCGAAGTTCATGCGGCCCTTCGCCGCATACAGCGTGAAACGGCCCGTCATCTGCACCAGCATGCCCACGCGCAGCGGCACGTCCATGCGATCGAAGCGGTTCTTCCACATCATGCACGGCATGCTTGCGCTGTCGTCCTTCACCGTGAAGTACACAGCCTTGTACCCGCGCTTGTTGCTGACCTCTGAGACTTCTCCCATCAGCGTGAGCGGAAACGACTCCAGCGCCTCCTTCGCGATGGACATGGCCTGCGAGACCGTCAGGACCTCTCGGCCCTCTGCTTCAGACATCGCGCGTCGCCCGCTATTCGTCGCGCATGCTGAGCAGGTACACCAGATTCAGCACGGAAATCAACGTGGATGCCACGTACGTCAACGCACAGGCAACCAGCACAGACCAGGCACCCTGGTGCTCGGCCTCCATGATGCCCGTCTCCTTCATATACGTCAGGGCGCGATGACTGGCGTCGAACTCCACCGGGAGTGTGACAAGCGAGAACACCACGGCAACGGCGTAGAAGATGATAGCCAGGTCGATAAGGCCGGCCAGATTCAGGAAGATGCCCACGAGCAGGATGATCATCCAGGTCTGCTGCGTGAAGTTCACCACCGGCACGAGCGCGGAACGGACCTTCATGGGCATATAGCCCTGATTGAACTGGCACGCATGGCCCACCTCGTGGCAAGCTGTGGCAACGCTGGTGATGGTCGCCGTATGGAACGCATCGTTATCCAGCGTGATGCTGTTCGAGCGGGGATCGAAGTAGTCCTCGTCCGCACCGCCCTGCCCGATGGGCACATCCGTGATGCCGTAATAGCTCAGCATCTGCTGGGCGCTCTGCGCACCCGTCAAACCGGAGGAAAGCGGCACGTTCTGGTATTTGTTGATCTGATGCCGCACGTACCATTGCACACCGCCACCGATGAGCAGTGACACGGCGATCAAAAGAATATAGGCCATAGGGTATCCTGTCCCTTCCCCGGGCATGCACCCGGATCTTAACGGTCTTTCAGGGCTCGGGGGTACGTTCGATGCAAAGCTTTCCCACGCCGCCGACGGAGAGCTTGATCTTCCCGTTCACCAGGTCCAGAAGCTCGGCGCCCACAATCTCGCGACGCCATCCCTTCAGCAGCGGCACGTCCGCCGTATGTCCGCGGGCGATGGCGACCAGCTGGTCGTGCGAGGCGAGCGTCTGGAAGGCGATTTCGTTTTCCTTCGCCCGATAGCGAACCAGTGCGCACATCAGGTCGACGACAGTGTCGACATTCGCCTCGTTGTGGCTCTTGCGCGACGTGACGGGCCATTCCTCCTGCGGGGAGTCCAAGCCCTTGATAATCAGCTTCACCACCGTACGGGCGTCTGCCGTGTTCAGCTTATCGCGCATGCCGCGCACCATGAACAGCTGGTCCACGCTGCGCGTCTCGCGCTTGCACGACTCCACAATCTGCTCGTCCGTGACCACCCACTTGCGCGGGATGTTCGCGCTTTCGGCGCGCTCCTCGCGCCAAGCGGCGAACTCGCGCGCGGCGGAAAGCTGCTTGCGCGACAGCTGGTTCACGCGTTTAAGGCGCAGGTAGCGCTCACGCGGCTTCGTGTCGTACTTGTCGGGATTCACCAGCTCGTGGAAATCATGATCCAGCCAATGCAGGCGGCCCATGTCCTCCAGGCGCCGTTTCATCTTCGAATACACCTTGGGGAGGTAGATCACGTCTTCGGCCGCATAGCTGATCTGGCTGTCCGCCAGCGGACGGCGGCTCCAATCCGTATACGAATCGCCCTTCTTCAGCTGCACGCCGCATTCCGCATGTACCAGCGCCGCATAGCCCACCTGTTGCGTGAAGCCCAGCAACGCGGCAGCAATCTGCGTATCGAACACGGGCCGCGGCATGATGCCCAGCTCCCGATACAGGATTCCGACATCCTGCCGACCTGCATGGAAGAGCTTCATCACGTTCGGGTTCTGCATGAGCGGGATAAGCGGCGTCAAGTCCGTGACCTCGAACGGGTCCACGATCACGTCCTCGTCGCGCGTTGCCATCTGCAGCAGACAGAGCCTGGCATGGAACGTCTTCTCCCTTAGGAACTCCGTGTCAATGGCAAGCACATCGGAATTCATTGCACGCCCGATAAAGGCATTGAGCTGGTTGCTATCCGTTATATACACGTCTCTTCTTTCGCCCTGCGGGCGTTTTGCGCCCGTCTGAGTGTATTATCATAGCAATCTGGTACCAGACAGAAAGCACCGGGGGCAGGGTTACCGTGAAACTACTCATCATCAACAATCCCCAAGCAGGATACGGCAACGGAACCATCTACGATTTCATCCGTTCCGTGGCAGACGACGACACGGAAGTGGTCCTGCGCACGCTGGGACCGAATACGACGACGGACAAGCTGCTTGCTGACGCATCGGATTTCGACCTCATCGTTCCCAGCGGCGGCGACGGAACCATCTGCAGCGTAGCCTACCGCCTGCGCAACACCGGTTTGAACGTGATGCCGTTCCCGGCGGGCACGTCGAACGCCCTGACCCTGAACCTCATGTCACCCGACGAACCGCATGCATTGGCGAAGCTGGCAAAGGAAGGCAGCGTCCTTGACTTCGATATGGGAGAACTGTCGGCCGGCGGCGAGAAACACGGATTCTCGCTTGTTGCCGGATGCGGCTACGATGCCACCATTATGAACGCTGCCCAGGAGAACAAGTCGAAGCTGGGGCCCATGGCGTACTTCCATGCCGCATTCAGCAACCCCGCCCCTACGCCGGCGCACTTCTCCATCACCATCGACGGGGAAACCATCGAACGCGACGGCTTGTCCGTCATGGTGGCGAACTTCTCGAAACTGCAGTTCGAATTGCCGCTCACACATGAGAACCAGCCCCGCGACGGCCTGCTGGACGTCATGGTCCTGAAAACCCAGAACGCGTTGGAGCTTATTCCCGCATTCATCACCACATGGCTGGACCGCGGCGGCGGATTCCCCGACCGCGGCGACAGCGTGGAAACATTCCGCGGCAAGGACGTGCAGATCGTGTCCGACCCCCCGCTGCCGCTGCAGTATGACGGCGAGGCTACGACGCTCACCACGCCCGCTTCGTTCACATTGATGCCGAAATGCGTGAACTACGTGGTGTCGGACGAATGCGTGGAGCAGTACGGCGATGCGCCCGCCGCAGGATCCGAGGAGCAGGCGCCGGAGCAATAAGCCCGCGGCCGCGCATCAGGTTCCGCAATGAAGGTGCGCGTCGTTCAGGCGCACACGCCGCTCCTGGGCTTCATACCCCGAACACAACGAAAGCCCGCGTGTCGCTTCGGCGATGCACGCGGGCTTTTTCACGTAATGCGGATACCGGGCTAGCGTTTCTGTCCGCCGCCTTCGCCGCCCGACGACGGCGCATCGCCTCCGGACCGGCCCATCTCGCGCAGCACCTCGCGCGTGAGCTCCTGCTGGCGCTGCTCTGGCGTGGGCATGGGCTCGCCGCTTGCAACCTTTTCGGCAGCTTCTTCCAACTGCTGCTGGTGCACTTCGTTGACCCAGGACTGGTACTTCGCGTTGTAGCGCATCTGCACGATCTCGATCACGATGGCGAATATCATGGCGAAGTAGACCATCAGCTTCTCAAGCGACATATCCAGCAGCTCGATACCGGAGCCGATATGCAGGCCGTCAAGCGTCAGCAGCACACCGATGGCCGTGATGAAGATGAGTGCCAGGATCTTGAATTCCGCATGCTTGTTGATGAAGTCGGAGATCCAGTCGATGAACACCATCATGGCAATGACGGCAATCATAACGGCCAGAATCATGACCAGCAGGTGATTCGCCATGCCGACGGCCGTGATGACGGAGTCGATGGAGAACACGATATCCATGATCATGATGGTGAGCACGGCCTGCGGCAGCCCGATCATGCGCGTATGTCGGTCCTCCACACCCGCGGCCTTCGCCTTCTCCTCTTCAAGCGACATCATGCCCACGAGTTCGGAGATGCCCTTGTACACCAGGTAGATGCCACCGGCGAACATGACCACGTCTCGAATGGACATGCCGAACGGCCGGCCCTCTATCTGTATGGCATCGATGGTAAACAGAGGCTGTGTCATGGACACGAGCCAGCTGGCGAAGCACAGGAACAGTATGCGCATGGCCATAGCGCCGGCCAAGCCCAATTTACGGCCGAGCGACTGTTGCTTTGCCGGAAGGCGGTCCGTGGTGATGGCAATGAACACGATATTGTCGATGCCAAGCACAAACTCCAGGAATATAAGCGTAATCAGGCTGATCCACGCTTCAGGCGTCAGGAAGATTGAGAAATCCAACGAACGCACCCCTTTATCATCTCGTCGTCTTCACAAAGCGCGGGCATTCGTGATGCCGATGTACCGCCGCAGCACCTATGGGTCGTCTCCGCGTTGGGTGCGGGCAATGCCCGTGTTTTCAATGTTGGGTATAATACCCGCAAACAGCGGAAGCAGGAGACCACATGCCGGACAAACAGACTGGGAACACATCTCAACACGTGAAAGCGGAGGAAGATCAGCCCATCCGCTATCTTGATCCGGGATCGCTGGCGAAGCCCATCGACATGCCGCGGAACCAGCGCATGCTCGTGCTGGTATTCGTAGCCATCGCCGCGCTCATCGGCGGCTTGATCATCAACAGCGTCCTGGGAAGCACGCATTCCAGCAGCAACGATACCTCGCAAGAGGTGGAGCAAATCATTTCGGAAACGCGCGATCTGAACCTTCCGAAGTTGGCGGATTACACGATCAACGATGCGGACGGCATCAAGACGCGCTTGGACAACGCGAATGTCGATTGCTACGACAATTCGAAGAACTCTGATGACGAACTGGAGCTTGTCTACATTCCGGACGGCATGAAGACGGCGGATGTGAAGGGCATTTTGAGCGACGGCATCAACAGCGCAGACGCAACAACGGCCGCACGCTATATTTGTGGCAGCTGGCGCCTGACCGGCAACTTCGATAACGGCGTTGACCTGCGCGTCCGCTATTGCGACATGAGCGCCACCACCGCGACGGCGGCGTTGAAGGATGCCGCGAACTCGCAGGGCTACACCATCAAGAAGAACGCGAAGCAGACAACGGACAGCGCCGGCAACACATCCGTTTCCGGCACCACCACATACCAGGGCACCACCTATAAATGGACCATCTCCGCGTGCGATATCTCGAACGTCTACAACGTCAGCGGCATCCCGGGCTCTGCCCAATACGTCGGCATCCACCTGACGTCTTCGTAAGCTGCGCACCGCGCATTTCTTCCCGCATTTACATCGCTGACCATCCAAACGGTCGGCCGATCTCGAAGGGTCGGCCGACCGTTATCTTATGTGCATGCAGCAGATGGTCGGCATGCCCGCCCGTCACTGCCGCCGACGCCGCCGTTCGCGTATTATGGAATGAATGAACATCAACCACCGGGAGGGGATTGCAATGGATGAACGAGTTTGGCTCATCACGGGTGCCAGCCGCGGCATGGGCGCCTGCTTCGCGAAGAAGGCGCTTGAAGAAGGCGACTGCGTAGCAGCAAGTGCCCGCCGTCCCGAAGCCATAACGGAAGCGCTCGGAGAATCTGATCACCTGCTGCCCGTTGAGCTCGATGTCACAAACCAGGATTCCATTGCCGCAGCCGTTGACAAAGTCATTGAAACGTTTGGGCGCATCGACGTGCTCCTGAACAATGCCGGTTACGGCATCTTCGGCGCTCTGGAAGAAACGACGGATGCGGAAACGCGCGCCATCTACGACACGAACGTATTCGGCACCATGAACGTGATCCGCGCCGTATTGCCCCACCTGCGCGAACAGCAGTCCGGGCGCATTGTGACCATCGCCTCCATGGCCGGATACGCCACTGACCCCGGCGGAGCGCTCTACGACTCGACGAAGTTCGCACTGGTGGGTTTGACGGAGGTGCTGGCGCAGGAGCTGAAGCCGTTCGGCATCGAGACCATGGCCGTGTGCCCCGGCATGATCCGCACGAACTTCTTCGGCAGCAACTCCCTGAAGGTGCCGGAGCACCTACTGCCCGCCTACGACGGCACGCCCGCACGCGGCGCCATGGAATACTGCCTTTCGCATGATGGCCGCCAATACGGCGACCCCGAGAAAGTCGCTGCGTTCGTCTACGACGTGACCACCAGCACGGAACCGCTTCCCACCTGGTTGCCTGTCGGAAAAGACGCCATGAAGAAGCTGTTCGAGAAATGCGAGACCATGATGGAGATGGTGAAACCGTACTACGATCGCGCCGTCGCTACGTCGTTCCCGCGCACGCCGAGAAAGGAGAACTGACATGAGGACATCACGGCATCGCATGAGGTGCTCTGCCGCGCTCCTCTTTGCCTGTATGCTGGCGCTCGCGCTCCCCGTCTCGGCATTCGCCTCGGCATGGGACAACGACGGAGACGACCATATCGATAAGGAAATCCAGCAACAGGCCGCCTCCGGCTCCGATGACCAGGGCTACGCGCAGATGGGCAAGGACATCGTTGGCGGAAATGCGCAGGTCAACGTTTCCCAAAACATCGACGGAAACTTCTTGCTGTCCGCACAGTCTTTGACCATCCGGAAATCCAAGGGAGCGAATGCGTTCGTGGCGGGACAGGACCTGACCGTCGAGAACTCGCAGTTCTCCGGGGACATCGGCGCGGCCGGCCAGACCATTACCATCACCGGCACGTCGGCCGACAGCAACGTATTTGCCGCCGGTCAGACCATCACGCTGAATCTGGATACGGCATCGACCGTGAATGCCGCCGGTCAGACGGTGTCCCTATCCGCTGAGCATGCGGAAAGCGCGAATGTCGACGCCGATACGGCCAATCTCTCCGGCACGTACACGGGCGATGTGCACGTGGATGCCAGCAACGTCAACATCGAACAGGGCACTGTGGTGAAGGGCACGCTTTACGTGACGTCCGAAACCGAGCCGTCGTTGCCCGCCAACTCTTCTATCAACAATTACGAGTTCACGAAGTCCGACAACTCCTCTGGGATCGGAGAGGTTCTGTCCAACCCGCTGGCCGCAGGCGGCGCACTGGGGGCGCTCGGCATCCTCGTAGGCGTTTTGGGCATGCTCGTGCTGATGGCGGCCATGCTGGGCGCGTGCTCCGACCGCCCGTTCATCGGCTCGCTGAATATGGTAAAGCAGCGGACCGCACCGATGCTGGTATCCGGGCTGGTGGCATTTATCGCCATACCTCCCGTTGCACTGCTGTGCCTCATAACGATTGCGGGATGGCGCGTAGGCGCCATCGTGGCCCTGGGCACCTTGATCGTGGCAACGCTCTCCGGCACGTTCACTGCCATCTCCCTAGGGCGCCTGGCGTTCCCGAAGATGAACAAGTGGCTTTCTTCGCTCATCATGGTGCTGATATTCGCCCTGTTGCTGAAAGTGCCCGTGCTGGGCATGATCCTGGGCGCATGCTGCGATATCTACCTGTTGGGCTACCTGGTCCAGCTGTTCTGGATATGGCGCACGCATTTGAACGACGAACCGCAGCAGCATGCAACAGCGCTGCCTCCGGAGCAGCAGTAATCCCCTCTTCCGCCTTACCGGCAGCGGCATCAGCCTGAAACGAGCAGCGCCCGATGATATGCTCATCGGGCGCTGCCTTCGCTCTGGGATATCGCCTACTTGTCCACTACCTCCACGTCGTCGGGAGAAACATCGATGACATCGTCATCAGCCCGCACGCTGGCCTCCGCCCGGTCCTTGCCGGAGTCCTTTACGGTTTTCGAAGACCACTTGCCAGATTGGGATTCATCCGGTTCCAGGTCTATCAAACGGCCGCGTTCGCTTTGCCGCCCCATCCGGAACGCAATAACTACCAAAGCGATGATAACAAGCAGTACCAGGAATCTGATCATCGCACCATCACCTGCCCTTTACACAACGCGCCTTTCGCGGCTTTTGTAACCTTGTACTTCGCACCATAGCGCACCGTGCCCAGCTTCACGCGCTTCAACTTCGGGTTAGCCTTCATCAGCTTCGCCGTCGGGGCGCTTCCGCCCCTGGTTACGCGGTACGTGGAACCGTTCTTCTTGAACGTTGCCCCTTTCGACATAACGCCTTTGATGGTACCCAGACGTGAAGCCTTGTTGCTGATGCTCGTACTGCTGGAAAGCGCATTCTGATGCGACGTCACTGTTGCAAGCTTGCCGCCGGTGATGCGTATGCTCTTGCCCGTAAAAGCATTGCCGTACATGCTGACGCGATACGTGCCCCCGGCAATCTTCAATGTGCCGTTAGCCCAAACGCCACAAACAAGCGGGTTCCTGCCGCCGACGTTATTCAACCGCAGGGATCCGGAGCCCTTCATGGTCAGGTTACAATTTGCGAACACGGCGTCGCCCAGCAGCACCTGGATACTGTTGCTGCCCTGCAGGCGCACGTTCACCGTATCGTTCTTGCCTGCCTTGATATACACGTACGCCAACGTCAGTTTCTTCGGCAGCACGCTGCTAGAAGCCCGCTTCAGCGTTGCGTTGTCGATGCCGGCATTCGCAAGAGCGGCCATCTGCTGAGGTGTCATGCCTGCTGCGGAACCGGATGCCCCTGCCCCGGCAGACAGCGAAGACAGGCTGGTGCCGGCCAAAGAGGAAAGCTTCGCGTTCTTCAACGTGAGCGTATTCGTTTTCGCATTCCAGGAGACCGTCCCGGATGCGACGCCGGCCGTCCCGCCCTTCACCAGGTTCTGGTTGTTGCCCACCATGACACTGGTGACCTTCGCCTGTGCCGGGACAGCAGCGAACAGGCTGCCCGCAAGTGCCAACAGCATCGCTGCGGCGCACAGTCCGAACACGTGACGCGCTCTCAGTTCCGCCCTCATGGAACCCCCTCTAACAATTGCTTTAGGTGAATTGTACAGGATGGGCGTTCCGCGTGCCGTTTGGTTGACCAAGCATCAGTCAACGCCACATGCCGCCGGAAACCCCCGTGAGAAAAGCCGCTGGAAACACGAAACGGCCGCCCCTTCGAAACGGGGCGGCCGTCAAGCGAGGAGCTCATAGCGCAATGGCGCTGCGTTCCTAGTAGTTGCCATCGAAGAACTTCGAATCCTTCGGCAGCTCGTAGCCCGGGAAGTACGCAGCGAAATCCAGCTTCAAGTAACCGCAGAGGTTCGCCAGCTCAACCATAGTGTTGTCGTTCACCTGGATGCCGTTCTCGCGACGGTCCTTCTCGGCGAAGACTTCCTTCTCGCCATGCGTGTAGATGCGCTCCTGACCCACGGCCTTCGGGCTTTCGCGCAGGCGCTGCAGGTAATCCGAGAAGTTCTTCTTGATGTCCTCGGGATTGCCGAAGCAGGCGGGGTCAAGGGCCATGAAGCCATGGCAGATGCCCGTCTTATCCGGGAACGTGCAGCAACCATCGGAATTCACGCCCTGAGAAAGCACGCTGCTGAACAGCTCGCACAGCATGCCGTAGCCGTAGCCCTTGTGGCTGCCGGTCACCATGCTCGAACCGCCCAGCGGATTGATGCCGCCGCCGTTCTTCGCAACGATGTTCGCCAGCACGCGCGGGGCGTCCGTGGTGGGTTCGCCGTTCTCGTCTACAGCCCACGCTTCCGGGATGGGCTTGCCGGCCTTGTTGTACATCTCCAGCTTGCCGCGCGTTACGACGGTCGTGGACGCATCGAACAGGAACGGGTACGGATCTGCGGGCATGGCAACGGCGATGGGGTTCGAACCCAGCATGGCCTTCTTGCCGTACGTGGGCACCATGATGGCCTCGGAATTCGTGCAGGAGAAGCCCATCAGGCCCTCGTCGGAAGCCATCTTGGCATAATAGCCGGCAATGCCGTAATGGTTCGACTCGCGAACGGACACGATGCCGATACCCGTGGTCTTCGCCTTCTCGATGGCCTTGCGCATGGCGAAGTGACCGATCAGCTGGCCCATGCCGTTATGACCGTCGATGACAGCGGAGATGGGCGTTTCGAAAACCACTTCGGGTTCCGCCTTCGGATGGATGGTGCCCTTCTCGATGCCCTTGTGGTAGCGCACCATACGCTGCATGCCGTGGCTTTCGATGCCGAACAGGTCGGCCGTCAGCAAGACGTCCTTGATGATGCCGGTCTGATCTTCATCGAAACCGAATGCACGGAACACATCGTGGCAGAAGCCATCCAGCGTTTCGAAATCCCATTTTACGTAACCCATGCTTCTCCTCCTGGAAATTTAAAGTCGCATGGATAGCAGTATACGCAAGCATAGACCAGGGCGTACGGATTTCCATAGGAAACAAGCGCTCAGACTCTATGCGCACAGTGTTTGCAGGGCATTCGCCCGCTGCAGACACGGTGGCGCAGGCATTTGCGCGCGGTGCCGCTGCGTTAGATGCAGAATGCGGGAACCACGCCGTACTCGTAGGAAGCCGTTGCGTTGCCTACGGGGCTTCCGCTTGTCATGACGCAGTAGAAATCCGAGGACGAGCCATCGTAGACGGAGCGTTCCCACCACATGCAGGGACTATCGCCGTCCTGCTTAACGAGCACCTGGTTGAGCGTGCCGATATCGTACTTCTTATTCGTCTCGCGCCCGCAGTCCACACCGCAATCTTGGAAAAGCTGATAGCGACTGCCCTCTTTGTTGTAGAGCTTCGCCAGAGACCCGTCCTCATCGTCATCGAGCACGCCCTTCTCTACCTTGCCCGTGATCTCCACTGCGGAAAGCAGCCACAGCTTATCCTTCGTCTTCGATGCCGACGTGCTGCCTGCCCCGACGTTGTTCGTCTTCTTCACCACGGACACTATCTGGTTGCGCAGGTCTTCCGGAAGCTTCTTCAATCCCATCTTAGACAACCAGGCGCGAACGTCGGACTGGGCCCAACCGCCGGCGGTGGTGCCGCTGGCGTTCGCCGACATGGTGGTCAGCGGGCTGCAGAGCAGGAACGTTATTCCCGACAAACTGCTGCCGTCCGATTTCGGATCATGGCGGAATCCGATGATCTGAGCTTGCACGGTCTTGCCGTTCGACAACGTGATGTCCTTCGTCTGCGTCCCGTCGAGGTTGCCCTCTTCGGTGCACAAATGGTAGTCCTCTGCTATCTGGAGCGCATCGTCATTGCTGGGTGCCGTGGCAATCGCATTCGAAAGGACTTTCAGCTCATCCCAAGAATAGTCATTGACGGAGTCTTTCGCAGTCAGCTGTGTACCGTCGCTTTGCTCCACGGTTTTACTCGTGCTACATCCGGCAAGGCCGCAGCAGACCATGACTGCCGAAACAAATGCAAGGGCCAGCAGAAGCAACCTGCCATTCGCCCTTTTGGAATCTGAAACGCAAACCCCGCCCATGAAATCTCCCCGAATCAGAGTCCGGCACGCTACCGGGCATCTGATTTCATACTAGCGCTATACGGGCAGGGCGGCCTAGATGAACAGAAGTTATTCCGCCGATAGGCAATCGTTATCAGACGAAGAGCATGATGACGCCGATTACGGTCAACATAACGTACGTGAATTTCAAGAACGCTTCCTGGCTCATGCGCTTGTTGATGTATCCGCCCACCAAGGTTGCCGCGATCATAAGCGGAATACATCCCAGAATAACTACGCCGACGTCGGCCGTCATGTATCCGGCATGCCAGGAATACAGCGAATACAGCACGTTCAGAATGAACCAGTTCATGCTGAGCGTTGCGCGGAACTGATCTTTTTCCGGCAGCTTCTGCGTGGCGTAGATAACCAGCATGGCACCGCCGCACACGAACATGCCCTGCAGGATGCCCGCAAGCGCAAGCGCCACCCACAGCAGCCATTCGGGAACGCTCTTCCGCTGCGGGAAGATAAGGTTCTTCAAGCCCACGATCAACACGAAAATCGCGAAGATCTTCTTCAGGATGTCCAGAGAAACGATGGTGTCCAACCAGATGCCCACGATCATGAATACGATCATCACGGCAAGGATGCGGGCAAGTTGGCGCCAGTCGATGTACTTGAAGCCTTGGATTGCAAGCAGTCCGCACGCAAGGAAGCCCGCCACATTCAGCGAGGCAATGGATTCCTGAATGCCCAGCGTCTGCATACCTACAGGCATGGCTATGATATTCCCGGCAAACCCAGTGATAGCATTCAATGTATAGGCAACGAAGAATGCTGCCCAGAAGATTATCTTTTCAGACATGGCGTCCTCTTTGCGATGCTGTGATCCGATATCGCCTCAGATACTATACATCTTTGCTTGTTTGACTAGGGCGTTAGCGTAGATCCGTCTAACGACCTGAAGCTGCGAACTGCTCTTAGCTTGTTTTGTTTTGCGAAGCGAAACGGGTCGGCCGCCACGATTGATGATTTGCCTATCGGCATCGCAAACCGCCTTCGAGGATTTAGAGGGTTCAACGAATAGATGGGCTATGGCATCCGATTACGATAAAGCCGCCAGAGAGGGCAGCTTCTTGCATTTCTGCGAGCCGCGCCTTAGCTTTCGCCGTAAGGCTCAAGGTCATCTGGATCGGCGAATACAACGCCATCACTTGGTCCATCGCAGCCGTCAGGAAGCTCCATATCATTTCCGCTCTCTGTTATTCATCGAATCATTCTTTTGTCAAGACTAGCGCCGACGATGTCTCAACCGATTTTCTTGAAATACGCCGCACCGCTCATTTCGACGTAAAACAATATGTCAATCTGACGCAGAAAGCGTCCTACCGTAGCGTCATAGATCTCAACAGCATTCTTCAGACTCGTCTTAACCATAGCAAAGCCGTATTCGGACTTCGCCATCATCCAAGCCACCTCAAACGCCTTGCGCTGGACACGTCGACCACATCACGAATCTCTGTAACGCTCGAATTGCCTCCGCGTTTTCGTGATTCAATCGCGCGGCGGGACCTGATGGCCCGAAGCACGAGAAGATCCATCGGACCCGCCGGCGGCTTGCCCCACTTGGCGACGGCCTCTACGAACGCTCGCATGGACTCCTCATCGTCGCCCGAGATCAGCTCGGCCGGCACGCCGGTCTCCTTCACTACCTTCGCGCGGGCGGCGTCTCGCTCCGCCTTGGCGTTGAGCTCGTCCACCTGCTTCTTGTAGGAGGCGGCCTGCTCGCGCGCCTTCTCGAGCTCGGTCTTGGACTGCTCCTGGAGCTCGTCGTAGGCCTTGGCCTTGTCGGCGTTCTCCTTGGAGCGGCGCTCCCACTTGCGGGCCTCGGCCTTCCAATCGGTCTCCGGCTCCCCGCCTCCGCCCTGCGGCTCGACGGGATCGTTTTCTTCTGCCATGTTCCGCTCCTTGTCCGCGCCGTGCGGCGCATCTCCGCGGCCGTGCGGCCGCACCTCTTCCGTCGCCCGAATCCGGGCATGAAAAAAGCCGCGCCCGTGCGGGCAGCGGCTTGTTTCCAGTGTGGTACGGGCGTTTTCGGGCACGCCCGCGTGCCGTGCGGCTTTTAACGTCGTCCGCCAGGACGCTGATGCGCTTCCAGCTACATGCCGAGCTGCTTCTTGATCATCGAAGATGCTATCAGCGAGCAGGCTTCCTTCATCACGGAAAGCGATGCCTCGCCGACCGACTTCTTGACAGCGGCCTTCGCCTTGTGCCATACGTCGTCGGAGCGTATCGCGTCAAGGTAGCCGTAACCTTCCCAGGTGATCGAAGAGATGCTGATATTCATAGCCGTGCGATGGAAGCCGTCGTACTCGACGCATCCGTCTATGAGGCCGCGCTGCGTCATGAGCTCAACGTGGTAGGCGAGCTCGCTCCTCATGTAGTCGGATGCCGATAAGGCATCGTCCGTGACGGGGCCGTCGCTCTCCTCGGCGAGGATGAGCAGGTCGCGTATGAGGTCTAAATTTCGCTTCATTTCATCACCCTCGAAATTCAATTACATCGCCCCAGCCGCGAGCACCGACCTCATGGCTTCGTAGTCTCGGCGCATGCCGCATCTTTCCTTATACGACGAGGCGCCCCGCAGGGCGCCTCGTAATGTTGTTTATTCACTGTCTGATTTGACTTTGCTGCGAAGTCGTTCCGGGAGTCTCGGAAACAGGCTGTCGGGGAACTCCGCCCAGGCAAACTGATTAGCGTAAACGCTTGTTCCGTAATTCTTCACATCATTCGTAACGATGTCTATGCATCCGATTCCGTTAGGCTCGTCATATGCGCTCTCGATCGTGTCGATTGGGCCGCGGACGATCGTGCCGTCCTTCAGCCCGAAGGTTCCGTAATCGGCATAGAAGGATATGCTTGCGGCGCAGTCGTACTCAGTAGTCCTGATCATTGATCCGCCTCCTTTGAAGGCCTCGCTGGCACGATATGGATGCCATCGTCTGAATAGTGGACGGTAAACCTGTCTGTCGGATAGCCATCAGCACAATCTTGCGACTTAAACTTTCCGATTATTTTATCATCTGGACTGTGATAGTCTCTTTTATCTGCGGAGTTTTATCGGGCTGGTTATTAACAAATATCCTATTCCCTGTTCTTCCTGCCAATTTATCAACGAGTTCCTCTATCTCGTCATCGGATAGGTACACCTCGCCCCTGCCATTGCGCTCGTCCCGATGCTTCTCTTGTTTCGACGGAATAACCTTCTTGCTCTGCGTCTTGCTCCTGACGTACGCCCTTGCAGATTCCTCATCCATCGGTCCGTACACCTTGTTGCGCCCTTTCAGCTTCAAGCCGCGGTATAGCCAGAGGCTGTCGTTCCTCTCGCACTCCGCGTTCACCTGCGCGTTCCGCCAGCGCGTCCACTTCTGGGAGCGGTTGCGGCCCTTGATCGCCGCAAGCTCGTCCTTGGTGAGCGCGTCGAACCCTGCCTTGAGCTCCTTCTCGCCGCCCAAGGCGTCCATGCACGACTTCCAGCGCATCCGCATGCCCTTTGGATCGTACCCCGCGATCATCGTCACGCCGTCTTTCCCCGGCACGATGACGCAGTCGCAGTGCGGGTGCGACGCTGCCGACGCGGTCTTCTCGCTGCTGTAGTCGAAGCCGCGGCTCCACAGCATGAAGCACCAGCCGCACGTCTCGCGCCCGGTGCCGACGCGGGCATACCTGACGTGGTTCTCATCGCAGTTGCGCGCCATGTTCTCCAGCGCCGAGCGGTGGACGTAGTAAGCGGCCAGGTCGGCGTTCGAGCCGACGTAACCGTCCCAGTCGCCGTCGACGAGCTTGCCGGCGAACCAATGCACCTTCGAAGCGAGCCTCGAGCCGTCGATGATATCGTCGAACATCTCGCCCGTGGCGGCGTCGATGCCCTCGGCGGCGCAGATCTCGTCGAAGAAGCTGGCGGAGACCGCCTGCGCCTGGTCGCCGTAGACGGCCGGGCAGTCCTGGATGATTCCGATGGCGGCCTCGCGCGCATCGGCCACCGTCATGCCGGTGGCCTCGCTGCGGATGCGCGCCGCCACGTAGGCGTAGGCATCATCCTGCCTGGACCTGACCTGGTCGCGGTACCTGTCCAGCTCCCTCTGCGTTATCAGCACCTGTCACCTGGTTCCTGTCGAGCACCATCTGCGCTCCCTGGAGCGCCTGCGACCGCCTGCGGTCGCTGCGCAGCTGGTGCAGCTGCTCGTCGTCGTACCCGAGCTCTCGCAGGGCGACGTCCGAGTCGGCGAGCCACGGTATGGCCTGCACCTGGCTCATGATCGCCTGCGACTGGCTCACCGAGCTCGGGCGGTCGGGCTTGCGGAAGTGCACGTCCAGCGTCAGCCCGCGCGCCCTCTCGTCTCCGAACGACATGCCGTCCTCGCTGGCGAGCGCCATCAGGAAGACGTTGGAGAGCGCCTTCTTGCACGACTCTATGAAGCTCTGGATGTCCACCACCGCGTCCTCCTTGGACGCGTAGATGGCCTCCGCGCTCGACGGGTTGTCGCTCACCACGCCCAGGCTCGACAGCGGCACGCCCGTGGTGTTCGAGAACTGACTGGCCAGCAGGCGCATGTGCTCGATGTGCGGCTGCATGGACAGCTGGGAAAGCTGCCCGAACTGCGGGGTCTGGCCGTTCTTGCCCTGCGTGACCGTGTGCACCGAGCCGATGTAGGCTCCGAACGGCGTCTCCGCCAGCTTCTTTGCCGTGGCGGCATCGGTATTCAGCAGGTACTTCTGCGGCGCCGCCGAGAAGGCCGCGGCGGCGGCCATGTTCATCATCTCGCGCTGGGCGTCGTCCACCGCGTCGCGCACGTATGAACTCGACTTCCTATCGAATTAGGTAAGCGTAAGAAAACCGAAGCGCAGACGGGAATTCATCATAACGAGTCTCGCAATGGCGGCCGACACAACAATAACTAACCTGCCGACACAGCTGATAACCGCTGAAGAGGAAGCCCCGCAAGAAGGCAGGCAAGCATATCAAGCGGGACTGATACAAAAGGGCGGGGCTTCGACTCCGCCCGACACGGTAAGTTTAGTATAGGAGGCGAACATGGACTAGTGCCATTGCACGTACCCACAAACAGTTCGTGACGACCAAATAAAAAAAGCAGGCCAGGAAACCTGACCTGCATCTTTTATGGTGGGCGTTACAAGATTTGAACTTGTGACCTCTTCCGTGTCAGGGAAGCGCTCTCCCCCTGAGCTAAACGCCCATTTGTTGTGCTGTCCGAAACAGCAAAAAGGATATTACCAGAAGATTTTACTTTGTGAACCCTTATTTTGAAAATATTTCGAGCGAATAGAAAAGCGGCTCTTCCCGAAGGAAAAGCCGCTGACGACTCTTGGAGGCGACGCCCGGATTCGAACCGGGGGTGAAGGCTTTGCAGGCCTCTGCCTTACCACTTGGCCACGTCGCCATTCATGAAATAAGCCGGCCAAAGTACCATGCAATGACCGGCTTGGTTTCAAATGGAGCGGACAACGGGATTCGAACCCGCGACCCCCACCTTGGCAAGGTGGTGCTCTACCAGCTGAGCCATGTCCGCTTGACGAGCAAATACTATACGCACAATCACCCGTTCGCGCAAGGGGTCAATTCGAATTTCTTCATATCTCTCCCCAAACACGCTACAGGACACACCGGCTTGCACCTGACACCTGTTCCTATGACCCGCAGATTAAACCGGGTAGCTGATCAAGGGAGTCGATAACGGGATAGGCGCAGGCAACCCCTCCATCCGCACTCAACTTGTGCTTCCGATCCAAGATGACCGCCCTGAGACCTGCCGCAATTGCCCCGTCGCCGTCAGCTTCCACGTTATCCCCCACATGGACGCACGAGGCGGCAGGAAGCGCCAAACGCTCGCATGCGATATCGAAAATAGCCGCATCGGGCTTGCGATACCCTACCGCTGCAGATGCAACCACCTCGTCGAAATACGGAAGCAGGCCCAACCCGCGGAGCAAAGCCGCAAGGCCGCTATCCCAATTCGAGACAACGGCAAGCTTCAACCCTTCTCTCTTCAACGTACGCAATGCTTCGGGAACATCCGGATAAACCATCCAGTTATTCGGCTTCAAGTATTCCTGGAACATGTCATGCGCCACGCCTTCAACGTCGTTCAGCGCGCCGGTAAGATGGCACATGAAGCGGTAGATGTCGTACCACAGCTCCACCGAACGCGAAGGAGACGCCCAGAAGCTGCCGTCTTTCATGTATTCCATGTCGTAGTAGCGATCGATGGTAGTCATATGCGGCTCCACATCCGCCAATGTAAGATCCGCCCCATGGCGATTCGCCACCTGTACGAATTGCTGTGCAACAGATGGGCAGGGATCGATTAGCGTGCTCCCACAATCGAAGCACACGCCCTGTAAGCCGATATTTGTTTGAATACCGCCTTCGACCATAGTGAACCCCTTTCCAGCAGCCTGAGAGCATCTCAGCGATTGACGGCACGCATTCATGTCGCCGGATGATGCGCGAAACGCCACAATGTCGGCACTTCGCCCGCAGAGATCATTTCGCCGCAGAAACGAAAAAAGAGCGCCGAAGCGCTCTAATAACAGACTGGTGTCGGTGGCGGGAGTCGAACCCGCACGCCCGTTTAAGTGGGCACAAGCACCTCAAGCTTGCGTGTCTGCCTTTCCACCACACCGACAAGTAAACAGCGAAAGCTATTATATCGAAACTTCCACCGAAGTAAACAGGGTGATTTTGCAATTATCCCGTTCGTTATTGCGGATTGATGGTCCCCTGGGGATAAATGACCATCAGCACCAACAGGGACACCGCGAACACCAATGCGAAAATGATGGTGATGCGGTCCAGATTCTTCTCCATGAGAGACGTGGACTGCTGCGTGCTGTACAGAGCGGAGGCAATGGCGTCGCCGACGCCCGTGCCCTTGCCCGAATGCAGCATGATGAACACAACCAGGCCAACGCCCGAAACCAACAGCAAGACGATGAATAAAATTACCAGAGGACTCAAAACATCTCTCTTTCCAGTTATGAATAAAGCTTACGCAAGTGCTAAATTATACGGGTTGTACCCCTTGTTTGACAAGATGGTGCGCCTAATTGTCTTCAACGCTACAAGTTCTCCAATCAGCAGGGTAAAAACCCAATCCCCCGCTGAAGCTACGAACGAGCCGCAACCTCCACCAGCTGCTTGAATTCATTCGCCACCAGGCTAGAGCCGCCGATCAGACCGCCGTCGATGTCGGGCTGCGCCATAAGACCTTCTACGTTCGCCGGCTTCATGGAGCCGCCGTACAGGACGCGCGTGGTATCGGCGCATTCGTCTCCGAACATGATGCGCAGCTGCTGGCGAATGGCGGCGCAAACCTCCTGCGCCTGCTCCGGCGTCGCCGTGCGTCCGGTGCCGATGGCCCAGATGGGTTCGTAGGCAATCGTCACCTTCTGCATGTCTATGTCGTCCAGGCCGGCCAGCGCGGCGCTGACCTCGGCCGTCACGAACTCAAGCGTCTGGCCGCTATCGCGGATGCCCAGGCTTTCCCCCACGCACACGATAGGCTTCATATTGCCGGCCAACAGAGCCTTGACCTTCTTGTTCACGTCCTCGTCCGTTTCGCCGAACAGGTTGCGGCGCTCGGAATGACCCACAATGCAATACTCGCAGCCCAGATCGGACAACATGGGAACGGAAACCTCGCCCGTGAAGGCGCCCTTTTCCTCCCAATAGCAGTTCTGCGCGCCCACGGCAATGTGCACCTTGTCGAAATCGAGCACGGTCAGTGCCGGCTTCAAGTCGATGAACGGCGGGCAGATAACCACGTCCACCTTGTCGAGCAGGTTCCTTTTCAGGCGATTCGACAGTTCCTGGGTAAGAACTACAGCCTCGGGAAGCTTGTTGTTCATCTTCCAGTTGCCGGCCATCATGGGTTTGCGCATAGTCGATCCTTCTTTCGAATTATCGTTGCCTCAATCGAATGCGGCCTTCCTCAGCTTCGGGAAGGCCGCTGGGTAACCGTTGTGTTAGTCCTCCAACAGGGGCGCGACACCGGGAAGCGTCTTGCCCTCCACCAGTTCCATGGAAGCTCCGCCGCCCGTGGAGATGAAGTCCATGCGGCCGTCCAGGCCGAACTGCTTCGCGGCCGCCGCGGAATCGCCGCCGCCGATGATGGTCTTGCCGGGCGCTTCGGCGCAGGCCTCGCCCACACCGCGCGTGCCCGCCTCGAACGGCTTCATCTCGAACACGCCCATGGGCCCGTTCCAGAAGACGGTAGCCGCCTTCGCAATCTCCGCCGCATACCGCTTCACGGTCTTCGGCCCCACGTCCAGGCCCATCATATTGTCCGGAATGGCGTCGATATCCACCGTCTTGCTGTCGGCATCTTCGGCGAACTTGTCCGCAACCACCACGTCCACCGGCAGCAGCAGCTTGACGCCCTTGTCCTTGGCCTTCTGCATGAGCCTCTTCGCGGTGTCCAGCAGGTCGTCTTCGCACAGCGACGTGCCGATGCCGTAGCCTTCAGCCTTCAGGAACGTGAAGCACATGCCGCCGCCGATCAGCAGCGTGTCCGCCTTCTCCATCAGCGAATCGATGACGCCGATCTTATCCGACACCTTCGAACCGCCCAGAATGGCGACGAACGGATGAGCCGGGTTGTCAAGCATGCCCTTCAGCGTGCTGATCTCGCGCTCCATGAGGAAGCCGGCATACGCGGGCAGGAAGTCGGCCAAACCGGCGGTGGAAGAATGCGCGCGGTGCGCCGTGCCGAACGCGTCGTTCACGAACACCTGACCCAGCGATGCAAGCTCGCGCGTGAACTCCGGATCGTTCTTCTTCTCGCGCTTGTCGAAGCGGACGTTCTCCAGCAGGAGCACCTGGCCGTCTTCGAGCACATCGGCCTTCTGGTGCGCGTTCGGGCCGATGGTGTCCGTGGCGAAGGCAACGGGGGCACCCAGCAGCTGCGACAGGTGCTGGGCAACGGGGGCCAGGCTGTACGCCTCCTCGTAGCCGGTGCCCGCCGGGCGGCCCAGGTGCGAGATCAGGATAACGCGCGCATTCTGCCCCACCAGGTATTCGATGGTGGGCAGCGCCGCGCGAATACGCAGGTCGTCGGTGACTTTCCCGTCTTTCAGCGGCACATTGAAGTCCACGCGGCACAGGACCCTCTTACCCGCCACGTCGGCTTGTTTCAAGGTGCGGATAGCAGCCATTGTTACATTCCTTTCAGTTCACATGAAAGCCGCCATTCGGCTTGATGGTGGCTTTCCCATTCTACACTCTGCCGAATGCAGAAAAAGACCGAGGCCGGGCATTGCGCTTCGTTCGGGAACGCCGTAACGGAGCGCGATGCAATCGGCCTCGGTCGAAGATGCTTACAGGACGATCTTAACCAGGTCCTTGACGCGGCAGGAATAGCCCCACTCGTTGTCGTACCAGGCTATGACCTTAGCGAAATTACTCTCGCCGCCCATGACCATGGTCAGCAGCGAGTCGAAGATGGAAGAATGCGGGTCATGGATGATGTCGGACGAGACGATGGGATCCGTGCAGTACGCAAGGTAGCCCTTCAGGTACGTCTCGGACGCTTCCTTCATGGCGGCGTTGATGGCCTCGATCGTGACGTTCTTCTCCAGCTCGACGGTCAAATCCACCATGGAGCCCGTCGGAGTGGGAACGCGCGTGGCCATGCCGTCCAACTTGCCGGCAAGCTCCGGCAGCACCAGCGCCGTGGCGCGGGCAGCGCCGGACGTGGTGGGAATCTGGGACAGGTTCGCGGCACGGGCGCGGCGCAGGTCCTTGTGGTTCTGGTCAAGGATGCGCTGGTCGTTCGTGTAGGAATGGATGGTATTCATGAAACCGCGCTGCACACCGAAGTTCTTCAGCAGCACCTTCATGATGGGTGCCAGGCAGTTCGTGGTGCAGGAGGCGTTCGAGACGATGTTGTGCTTCTCCTTGTCGTACGTATCGTCGTTCACGCCCATGACAATGGTGGCATCCACATTCTTGCCAGGAGCGGTGATGACGACCTTCTTGGCGCCGGATTCCAGGTGGGCCTTTGCATCCTTCCCATCCTTGAACTTGCCGGTGGATTCCACAATGACGTCGGCGCCCAGTTTGCCCCACGGGATTTCGGACGGGACGCGAGTATGCGTAACGGGAATCTCCTTGCCGTCGACGATGATGGTGTCGTCGCCCACCTGGATATCCAGATCGGCGCGGCCTTGGATGGAATCATATTTCAGAAGATGGGCGGCAGAGACAAGCGAGCCCGGATCATTGATGGCAACAACTTCGAGGTCGGGATCTTCGAACATCGCACGGAACGCCAAGCGCCCGATGCGTCCGAAACCGTTGATACCTACCTTCGTAGTCATGAATACCCCTTTCGGTTGTCAGTAATGCGGTGCACCGTTTCGAAGAAACCGGGCAACCGCGTGCATCGGGAGAATACTCGCCCTCCGCACTTCCCATAAGTATATAGGAAAGCCCGAAATATGACGGAAACACACCCGGCCAATCTGGCAGGAACGTTAAAATTTCGGGCAAACGTACTATTTCGGGGATATTTCGACCGACATTTTATCCACATTTCGCATTTGAATAGCAATGCATTCGCATTCGTAAAGGCCGATTTTACTCACTTGCGCATGTCTGGGTACCGGTTTCTCACTTGCCTTTGTCGATTTCGCTTGCCATCTGCTCCACGCGGCGGACGCGATGGTAGATGGCGCTCTTCGAGAGCGGCGGATCCGCGTATGATCCCAGTTCCTTCAGCGTGGCGCCGGGATAGGCGATGCGCAGGCTGACGTACTCCCGCAGCGCGGGCGGCAGGTTCTCCATGCCGTACCGGTCCACCACCTTGCGAATGGCCACGACCTGCTCGACGGATGCCTCCGCGCTCTTGGCCTGATTTGCCATCTCGGCGTTCACCTGACGGTTCACGTCGTTGCGCACGCTTTTTATGACGCGCTCGTTCTCCATGGCCAAGACACTCTGGTGCGCCTCCGCCAGCGCAAGGAACGCCGTGATGGCGCTGCCGCTTTTCAGGTAGACCAGGTACGAGTTGCGGCGGTTCATGATGCGCGCGTTAATCTTGTTCTCGCGCATGAGCTCCACGATGTCGCGCGCAAGCTGCTCCGTCTCGATGGTCATCTCGAAGTGGAAGTCGCCCTTCGGGTTCGCCACGAAACCGGCGCCCATGAATATCCCGCGCAGGTACGCCGCCTGGTCGCAACGCTTGTTCACGAGATGCGGCGCGATGCCGGCAACGAAGCCGGAGCCGCCGATGATGCCCAGCTGGCGCAGCACGTCTTCCATGTGCGGCTGGCCGGGCACCGTGATCAGGTAGTTCGGCGTCTTATGAAGCACGCTGCGGCGCACGGTCAGCTCCGTACGGAGCTTGAACAGGCCGTGCAGCAGGCGGATGATCAGTCGCGCAACGGCCGGGATGTCCGTGGACATCTCCATGCGGTAACGGCCCTTCCCGGAAAGGAACAGGCTGCCCTCCGTGCGCATAAGCCCCGACAGCACCGCCGCGTCGCAATGCGAGCACGTGGGCGCCACGCGCGTCATCTCGTTTTTCACATCTGTGGTGAAAGACATCTCTCGAAAATCTCCGTCAAAGCCTGCCGCAACGCCCGGGGGTTATGCCACAGGGGCGTCTTGGGATTGTAGAAATTGCGCACCTGCACGCCGGCGCCAACGGATTCGATCCAGCGCACGTCCTCGAAGCTCACCGCCACCGGTTTCGCGGAATGCGCACCGCCCATGACGGCAAGGCGCTCGTCCGTTTCGGACTCGGGCCCCAAGGGCGAAGACGAATGCAGCAGCACGTAATCGAGAAGGCCGTCCATGCCGTGGTCGATGAGCGCCTTCACGTAGTCGCGGGCGCGCATGCCGCGCGTTTCGCCCTGGATATCCGCGATGCTGCAGATGAACAGCGTGAACGCGCCGGATTCCCGGATGGCCTGCGTAACGCCGGGCACCAGCAGGTTCGGGATGATGGACGTGAACAGCGATCCGGGACCCAGCACGATGACGTCCGCCTGCCTGATGGCCTGGAGCGCCTTGTCGTACGGACGGCAGCCGTCGGTGGAATCCAGCCACACCTTGCGCAGCGCATGCTTCGAATGGCTGGCGTTCGCCTGCCCCTCTATCAGGTTGCCCTCCACGTCGAATGCGGACAGATACACGTTGTCCAGCGTTGACGGGTACGTGTGCCCGCGCGCATGCAGCAGCTGCTCGCAGATGGCGATAGCCTGCGGAAACGATCCCGTCTCATGTTCCAGCGCCGACAGCATGAGGTTGCCCAGCGTGTGGTTGCGCGCGAATTCGAAGCGGTACTTGAACGCATGCGTCAACGGGTCGTCCTGGTTCGCAGCCATGGCGCCGATGCACTTGCGCACGTCGCCGGGCGGCGTGACATGGGCCTCTTCGCGGATGATGCCGGTAGAGCCGCCGTCGTCCGCCATGGCCACCACGGCCGACACCTGCAGGCCCATGGAAAGCAGCGTGCGAATGGACGAGTTCGTTCCCGTACCGCCGCCGATGACCACGGCACGAAGCTGCTGGAAGTCGGGTTTGGGAGCCTCGTCGGAGATAGCCTTAAAAGAGGCCGTCATGGACGGGTCGTACTTGAAGGGATCGCCCATGGAAGCTACGCCTCCTCGGAAATGGTGTTTGCTAGGGCAAGATCGCGATGCGTGACCTCGACGTTGTAGCCCAGACGCTTCAAGTATGCCGCGGTCTCGTCGGCAAGCGTCACGCTGCGATGCTGGCCGCCCGTGCAGCCCACGGCAATGGCCAGCTGCTGCTTGCCCTCTTTCTGATATCCCGGCATCACGCATCCCAGCAGGTTCTTCCAGCAATTCAGGAATTCCTGCGTCTCCGGCTTGTTAAGCACGTAGTCGCGCACCTTCTGATCGCGTCCGGTAAGATTGCGCAGCTCGGGCTCGTAGAACGGATTCGGCAGGAAGCGCACGTCAATGACGATGTCGGCGTCCACGGGCGCGCACGCTGGCCCCCCAACCTTCCCCGAGCTGCCATACGTTGGTCACGCGGTCGCGGATGTACTGCTGCTTGACGCCGGCAGCACCGAACAGCGAGCGCAGGCGGTCGCGCAGCGCACGCGGACTCAGATTGCTGGTGTCAATGACGGCATCCGCAACGTCGCGCATCGGAGCCAGAAGGCGGCGCTCTACGGAGACACCCTGCGAAAGCGTCATGCGCGGATCCGTGCAGAGCGGATGGCGGCGACGGCTGAGTTTGTACCGGGCGATGATGGACTGGTCCGAAGCATCCAGGAAGATGATGCGATAGCGCAGATGTGCTTCCTTCAGATGGTTCAGCTCGTCCATGAGCTCCGGGTAGAACGTCTGGTTGCGGGCATCGCATACCACGGCAAGGCGGCGGTTCTGCTCCGACTGCCCTGGGATGGTGGCCAGGCTGACGAGATTCATCAGAAGGCGCGGGGGCAGGTTGTCGATGCAAAAATAGCCCAGGTCCTCGAACGTGTGCATGGCCTCTGTGCGGCCCGCGCCGCTCATGCCCGTGATGATGATCAGGTCGGGTGCGGGATCCTGCGCGCCCTTTTCCTCCGCAACGGGTTCGTCCCGTTCGTCGACGGATGCTTGAAGTTCGCGTTCCACCTGTTCATTGCTTGAATCCATACGCTACCTGCTCTCAACCGCTGACTGATGTTGCCGTTCTTCCTCATTATACTGTTTCAGCACCCGGTACAGCTCTTCGGCAACCGCCTCGGGCACCGCGTGCGAATCCTTCAATTCCTGCAAGCTTGCCGCCCGCATGTTCTTCAGCGAGCCGAACGCTTTGTACAGCGCCTTCTTGCGCTTCGGGCCCACGCCCTCCACCTCGTCCAGGATGCTTGCGGTCATGCCCTTGCCGCGCAGCTCGCGGTGAAACGTGATGGCGAAGCGGTGCGCCTCGTCGCGGATGTGCTTTACCAGGTACAGCGATGCGGACCCGCTCGGCAGGATGATGGGACCCTCGGGCGCCCAGGGAACGAAAATCTCCTCATCGCGCTTCGCCAAGCCGCACAGCGCAATGTCGTGGATGCCCATCTGATCGAACATCTCCATGGACGCGGTAAGCTGCGGCTTGCCGCCGTCCAGGATGATC
>USAB01000004.1 GCA_900552585.1 uncultured Coriobacteriaceae bacterium | reverse complement strand
ACGTGGGGAGTTCGAGGCATGCTGCTTCGAGATTCTCAAGGCCGCCGCAAGATCCTGTTGGCGCAATGCGCCCACCTGGTACAGTTCCTCCAGCGCTTCAATCTGCGCCGCGCCGAAATCCCCTCGATAGGTATCGCGATACGCCGCCATAATCTTCCTCTCAAAGGCAACACGCATGCGCCAGGCAGGTTTTGAGACCGACTCCTTCGCCGGCATTCCGGCTTTTCCGCCCGCCATGTCGCTACCAGGTCCGGGAACCCATGGCGCGGAACTGCGCCACCGTGGCGGCATGGGAATTCAGGCCGCCGTCGACGTTGATGATTTGTCCCGTGACATAGGCGCTCTCGTCGGAAGCGAAAAACAGGCACGCCTCGGCAATATCCTGGGGACATCCATAGCGGTTGACCTCGATGTTGCTAAGGAATATGTCCTTGAGCGCCTGCGACACGTGCCCTTCGTTCTGCGGCGTCACAATAAGCCCCGGACGCACGCAGTTGCAACGGATGTTCTCCTTGCCGTACTGAAGCGCCACCGACGAGGTCAGCATGTCAACGCCCGCCTTGCTTGCCGCGTAGGCAGTCGAGCCCAGGTCTCCCGCAACCGATGCCATCGACCCGATGTTCACAATGGAACCGCACTTGGCGGAACGCATGTACGGCAGCACTGCCTTGATCGTGTAGAAGGTGCCGCGCACGCCCGATGCAAACATGGCATCCCAGTCTTCCAGCGAGATCTCGTCCACTCGACCGTCGTTAAGGCCCACTCCGGCCGCATTGTTCACCAAAATGTCGATATGGCCGAAGTCGCGCGCCGTATCTTCCATCAGAACGTCGACCGTGGCCAGGTTGTTCAGGTCCATCTTATGGAAGCTTGCGCTGCCGCCCGCCTCCTTGATCTGGTCTGCGACCTCCTGACCGCGGGCTTCGCGACGACCGCAGATGATGACGTGCGCCCCTTCCCGCGCAAACACCTTCGCAATACCGATGCCAATGCCGCTCGTCGAACCCGTAACGACTGCAACCTTGCCTCCAAGCCTTCCCATGGGTGCCTCCTTCATCGAGCTGTCCGATCTCGCCCTTATAGTCATACTAATATGACTGTTTACCAGACAGTAGCACGCCCATGACAGGGTGGTGGGGAAACCAGGGCGAATGGAACCGCCGACGTGATAATCGGACTTACCGGTGCAAGGAGAGATCCGCAACCGGCCGCTTCGTCGAAAACCGCCACACCCGTATCGCACGAGAAGACTATCTTTTGATTTTCTCCATCGGCTTCCCCTTCGCTAGTTCATCTACCAGCTTGTCCAGCTGCCGAATCTTCTTCATCAGGGGGTCCTGAATGCTCTCGACTTTCACCCCGCAGACAGATCCAGTAATCATCTCCGCACGCGGGTTGTAGGCAGGCGCGTTATCGAAGAACTCCGCGTAGGTTACGTCCAAGTCGGCGGTCTCCATGTCATACCCGGTCAACCATGCAATAGCCTCATCGACCTCCGCTTTCGTGCGGCCTTTCCTTTCGGCCTTGGCCACTAGCAGCGGATACACCTTTGACACCTTCATATCGAAAACGGATTGCCTCGGCATAATCGTTACCTCCTAGAATGTGCGCTGTCTCTGCTTATCAAGAGCGAACCCGCGCCCTACGAGCGGCTCCGGCGAAGCGTTGCGCAAATATTGAGTGCAGCCGTTCCGCTTGCCGGATTCACGCCTTCTTTTCCCGAACCACAACGTGGATGCGGTCACCGTCGCCCTTTTCCAGCTGCCTCCGAATTGCTTTCAGAAGGCCGATGATGTAGCATGCGTTTCCCTCTTCATCCTTCACGCCCATGTTCACAATGCTGCCCTGGTAGGGAACGCCGTCGAACTCGGCGCAGACCTTCACGCGGCCTTTCCCGAATTCTTTCCGTATGTCCCAAGGGAAGATGACGTAGGCACCGCCTTTATCGGGTATTTCGTGTATGACCGCATCGAATTCGTAGGATTTCCGCCCCATTGCATCAGCCCTTCCTGCTGAGCTTCCATACCGCCCGAACACGGGCACCTTCAGGGAAGCCGCCGCTTCCAAGAACCACGAAAAGTGTGGGCAAAATAAGCTGCTGCACCTTCTCGTACGAAGGGTAACCCTAAATCGTGCTGCACGCGCCCAGCCGCAAGAAATGCCCCTCCCACCCTCTATCTCAGATACCCGCGCAGGTCGTTGTTCAGGAAGGCGGTGCGTTCGGCGGTGTCTTCTGCCGACGTTTTCCAGAACAGGAAGCCGAAGAAACCCGATTCGTCGTTGTTGAAAGGCTCGGTTGCGCAGGCGCCCAGGTAGTCGCGACGCAACGCGGCATAGTCGAACTGCGCGCCGCGCGGGGTACCAGCGGGCGCATCGAGGCATGAAAGGCACGTGTAGACACCCTCGTCGCAAGCGGGAAGAATCTCATCCCAGTTTGCGTCCTGTCCCTTCAAATAGCGATCGAAGGTGAAGAAGCCGTACGCGTAGTACGACACCTCGGTTCCGCCAAGGCCGGCAAAACGCAAGGGGTTGAACTCGATGGGCCGAATGCGGCCGGCATCGTTGCGCACCTCCACGTGACACGGGAAATCGCGCATGCCCATGCAGCGATTCGCCTCGTTCAGGAAGCGCGTCATGGGCTCCAGCTGTTCGCGAATAACGGCAGGGCCGGTAACGTAAAGCCTATCGGACGTATCCGTCGCATTCGCGAAATCGTGTCGCAAGATGTCGAGCACATGCGCTTGCCCATCGCCATCGAAGTAGACGTCAACGGCATATTCCGTTCCCTCAATCAGCGATTCCGCAATGAAGTGCTCGCCATCGACCACGCTCCGTGCATACCGGCTACCCCAGCAGGTGCGCTCCTGGGCAATCTGCTCCATTGCCCGATTCCAGCCTTCTTCGCTTCGCACCACATGAATGCCCATGCTCAGGAAACCAACGGCGGGCTTCACCACCAGAGGCAGTCGGTCTTTGGGGCACGCCATCTGCAGCAGGTCTTCGGTCTTTACGCTTTCGAAGTACAGTTCGGGAAAGAGGGGCGAAAGTACCTTGCGCATACGCGCCTTGTCCTTGCACACGTTGACGGCGTGCAACAGATCGGGTCGTTCCACGTGATCGGCGAGCCAGCCCAAATGCGATTCCGACATAGCGTACAGACGCTCGCCCGCTTCGATGCGCCGGATGGCTTCATCGACCTCTACCAGAACGATACCAACCCCTTCGTCGCGCAGCCTTTCCGCCATAGGCGTCTTCATTACCGGCTGGCGCGAATCTTCCAGGTAGGAGCGCATAAGCACAGAAATATGGTTGGGATCTAGAATGATCATGGATTCTCTTTTCTCAGCCGGTGTAGGCAGCGCCTCATACAAGGTGCCGCCACGCACGCTGGCCGGGGACGAGGTCGACGGATGAATCGGGCCCGGCGCAGGAACTTGCCCCGCCGAGCCTTATCCATCGTACGACAGATTCCCGAACCTATCGCTTTTCAGAACCCTTCTCCTAGACAGCAACCCATGTCGCACTCGGTTCCCAGACCTCAGGCTGGACCGATTGCTCCGGCACCCCGCCCCGGCGCAAAACCGCCTAGCCGATGAGCTCCTTCAACTTAGGCAGCAACTCGCCGAACTGCTGCACTATCTCAAGCGTGCCCAGGTACTCGTGGTCCGCGCTCCACACCGGCACGTACAGCACGCGCACGGGATTGCCGGGCACGGGGTTCCAAACCTCCATGTTCTGGCGCGCACCCGACTTGAAGTCGGCAATCATGTCCCTGACCAGGGGGATGATTGCGGGCGGATGGCACAGCCATACCTGACGGCCAAGGCACGAAAGCGGGCGGGCGAATATCTTTCCCTCGCGCGTGAAGAAACGGGTCGTTTCGCCGGCATCGATGAATGTAAGGTCAAGCGGCAGCAGCTTCAGGATTGCGTCAAGCTGGGCAACCGACAACGTGCCGGTGGAAAGACGGATCTCGCCCGTCGAAAGCGCCTCTTTCGCCTGGATCTCCTTTTCGCGCACCCACACGTCGGCATCAAGCCACCCGCGCTTCGTGCCGACGAATGCCGGCTTGTATTCGTCGAGATCCCGGTACACGGCAAACCATTCCTCGCGCGTGAAATGATCGTGGCATAGCGGCAAGAAGATCTGCTCTTCCTTGTACACCATCTCGCGCATGCGTTTGAGCAGGGAGTTTATGCGCTCGCGCAGCGCCGGATACGTTTCGGCGGACAGCTCCTTCACCAGCGCCGAGGTCTCATGCACTATCTCGTCGTCAACGCCCCACATAACATCCATCGGGCCGGTGATGCCGTACCCGTACAGGAACGGCATCAGCAGCTGCTCCTTCTTGGCGTAGTGGTTGCGGATGGGCTTCAGCCCCGCAAGAAGCTGCTTGATGCGATCTGCGTCAGCGCTGTCGGAAAGCGCCGCCTGGACATTGTCCAGCAGCGAGACCAGTGCACCGTTTTCGCGCTTCAGGACCGACGCCGGGTGAGCGGCGGGAAGCCCGTCGGCTTCCGCAAGCATCGAGCATTCCTCATCCGTGTGCCCGTGGAAGAGCGCCGAATGCACGTCGCACAGCTGCTGCACTTCGTGAACGGGCATGCCGGAGCTGATAAGGTTCTGCTCGGCCTGCGCAATCTCATGCGCGGAGACGCTGGCGAAGTCGCGCACGAAATCTTTGCGGACGCTTTCCAGATCCTCGCCGCCGGAAAGCCGTCGCACAAGCTGCTCCAGAACGGCCTGGCGGTCGTCGGCGGATACCGGACCCGATTCGCCCGCCTCGCGTTCGGCCGCGGGCTCCACGTCGGAAGCCCCCGCAACGGGTGCATTCCCGGTTGCTCCGCCGGCCGCTGCATGTTCAGCTGGCGCATGCCCGGCAGCGTCATGTCCGTCAGCCGCATGCCCGACGGCGGCGCCCTCAGAGCCTTCGTCACCCGCACCCACAACCTCGAAGCCTGCCGCTTCGAACGCCGCAACCATCTTGTCAAGCGGAACACCGCGCATCTCGCTGCCCATGTTCAGCGTTACCACGCTGCCCACGCTCTCCAGGCGGCCGGGCTTCGTTATCTCGTCGAAGCCAAGCGAAATCATCACATCGATAACCTGACGGTTTGCAGAAACGTTCTCGAACACGGTCTTGTTGAAATCGACCACCTTGCTCATCTTTACTCCTTTCGGGAAAGGGGAAATCGGACGACTCCCCGAAATATGCTCTTGGAATGCCGCCGCTTAACGGGCGCGATAGAACGACACGCGGAATTCGTCATCGGATACTTTGCGCGCAACGTACTCGAAGCCAAGATCGGCCATCACGCCATAGAGCGGCACGGGCTCGAACGACTGCACGACTTCGATGCCTTGACCTGCCGGAACGCTTTCCGCGCGGGCCTGCAGCTCGGGCAGGAAGAATCCCTTCGCCTGGCGGGCGTCGTACACCGGGAAGCCGTCTGCCTGCGAAAACCACGCGGGCAGCGCGCCTTTGCCCGATGCGGACACCACTTCGCCTACCGGCACGGCGTCTGGCACCGACGCCTTACCGGCAGCCTGCTTCCCGGCAGCCCGCTGGTTGTCGGGCTGCTCTGCATGCAGGGCAGATGCTTCGCCGCCGACCTGCTCCGATGCTGCCGCGGACGGCGTTGCACCCGTCTTCCTGGCAATAGCGTCCACAAGCGCATCGATCGACATGCCCGACCGGGTGCTTATGTCGGCAATGGTCACCTTGCGCATCATGATCTTGCCCATGGGCGTTTGCAGCATCCTGAATTTCCCGTTGATGTCGGCCATCCCCGATCGCATGAACGGATATTCCACAAGGATGCCCGAAAGCTTCGTCTGCGCGTTAGTTTCCATAGCGCGTCCTTCCCTATGTATTAACTATCGCTAACTATCCTATAAGGGCGTCCGGGGGCTGTATGTTGGGAATACAACATTTGAAAAGCCGACAGAATTTTCTCGCACGCATTCACGCACAATGGTCACCACGAAATTTCTCACATGCCTGGTTGTATCTTCTCGTGATGCATTCTGCCGCGGCAAGCATGCACGCAGGAAAGGCGAAACACGGACACGAATTTCTGGACGGCAATCCACATACTGACACCGGTATCCGAATCGCGGGTTCCCATGAGCTCGGGACAGATTGCGCAGAGCGCAAGCACGGGCGCGAGCTACCTTCACAAGACAAGACGCTGTTGCGCATTGGAAGCTGGCGCACAATCGGATTTTGCAGAAGGGGCGCCCCTATAGTTTTGTCAACCTCATAAGGAGTTGCCTCGAGCGTATGGCACGCTGGTTCGGAGAAGCCAGTACATCCCCTTAGAGTTTAGGGGGATGACCCCGCCCCACCGGGCCTCGCTTGAACCGAGCGGGTAACCTTGCCCCCCATGATGGAGTGCGGCCTCGGTTTCGCAATGCTTTCCGAAACCGATGCCGCCCTCTATCTGACGGCTATTGCGGCAACCGCAGCGGCCTGCCTTCTGCACAGCCCTGCATCGTCGTTCCTACAAACACTCGCGGCATTGCGCAATTCCCTATTGCCGCTCACCACCTTGCCAACCCTCGAAACCAAATTCCTGCAATACTTAAATACGCTTTCTTGGGATGGGGATATTTCCAGCAGCCGAGTCCGGAACGCTAGGAACCCAAGAAATAACGAGGGGAATTACTCGCAACATAAAGGCAGCAGGAGGGGAACCTATGGACAAAACAAAAGGCAGAAATCTCGCATTATTCGCAAGCTTGGCAGTCGCGCTGCTTCTCGCGGTAGCGATAACAGGCTGCTCCAGCAAATCCTATTCCCTCACAAAGACGCTGCGCTTACCAGCGAATGGGGTGATACCGTCCAATTTAAAGTCGATGAAAATTGGACGAACAGAGTACAAGATGACAACTCTTCCCTTGCTGACAATCTATGCCGCGGCCTTTGGTGCGCAGATGGGGACAATGAAGGTAACGACGCAATTTACGCTGCGCTGACGAATACCCAAAGCAGCTCATACGATTACAACAATTCTGCGACATATGCAGGATGGCAAGAATTTATGACCAATACGTACTCGAAATCCGCTGAGGAACAAGCCGATGAGCTGAACTCGTATTCTTCATCTGAAAAAATGGATTCCGACAGTCTTATCTCCTATTCCAATTGCGAAGTCAAGGACACGGGAACGGTCGCGGTTGGAAACGAGAATGTGAGAACGTATTCCGTCAGTTACCATTATCAGATGTCAGACAGCATGTATTCCAAGTGGAAGGAAAAGAATCCGGGTCTCCAGCAGGAGGGCGACAGGACTGACTATTACGCTCTCATCAAAGACGGCGATCATGATTTTGAAATGCATTCGCGCAATTCCCAGCTTCTAAAAGACGTACTGTCTACGATGGAATTCGACTGGTAGCAATCATCACCTTGAACAACGCTACCCGCTAGCCGATAACGCTCTATAGAAAACATGATCGCCTACCGCAACCACGTCAGGCGATCATGTTTTTAAGCGGCGCAGAATGACGCCTATGGCGCTTAACCAGCGTTCCTCTCCTCCAACCACTACCGTAGCTCAACTGAAACCCGTACTTCGCGAGAGTGTCTCATCGAGCATCGGCTCCTTCTCGTCGTAGTCATCGATCTCGATGGCAAATGTCCTCTTGAGGCCGGTAACGTTGAAATAGCCATTGCGCTCAAGATTGTACATACGCTGCCCGAAATTGCCCGCACCCGTCTTGCCCAACTTGACCAGGCCGGGCGCCACCGTAGTCATGACATACAGGATCCCTCTGGACACTCGCGTCGCCCGTCCTTCCTTCTGAAATGCAGAGCATAAACTATCTTATCAGGCATATCTCAGATATAGCGACCTCTACCGCAGGACAGGCAGTCTCCCTCTGTACAGCCCCTTAGCTGAGCGGAGCATTTACAGATACAGAATGTTCCATTATACGTCCAAACCCAGGAACCTTTTCACGTATGCCTTCAGTTTCTCAATGACGCGGCCTTTCGCTTCCGAATAAGCATCTGCAGGAGCGAAGCGGCTGGGTTTCCTGGTCATAAGGGCGGCCACCTCGGTACCGGTCTCGGTCACGCCGCCGTCGGCGAAGGCGCGCTCCACGAACCTCTCAGTAGCCTCGGGATCGAGCGCCTCCTCGTCCACGATGATGGCAAGCTCCTTGCGCCTTGCTTCTGCCACGTACGCGCGCCAGTCAGAATCCACATCCTCGCTGGCGTCGAGCCCGTCGATGAAGCGGTCGATGAGGTCCTTCTTGTCGCGCAGCTCGTAGGACGCCCCGATGGCACGCTCGATGTCGGCGATGATGCGTTTGTCCTGGCAGTTGCCGTCGTGGAACTTCTTCACCAACATCAATATGTAGTCGATGTTGATGTCCTCCTGCTTCAGCAGCTCTATCTCGAACACCAGGTCGTCGTTGATGATGGTGGCGTCCGCCTTGTTCTGGCGGTATTTTGCGTAGAGGTCCTGGTACACGCTTCGATAATCCTGCTCATCGCGGTCGGTAAGCGTGTCATCCGCCTCGAATTCATCGAAAGCAGCACCCTAATCCACCCGAATCAATAAGGGGAGATGCGACACTGGGCGCTAGCAGCGCCATGGCTTGAAAGCGCTCAATACGCATACAGGAGAGTCCTGGGTATTCCCGACTTAAGAACCCATTATCAACTTCGCGATGGGTCTTCTTATCCAGAAAATTACCCGCCTGCTTATTAAGCATCGCCTTCAACAAAGACTTCAAGACATGAGAAGTCAGGGTCCTTGAAGAGTGCCATCAGACTATCACCATGTTTTTCATAAAGAGACTGGAGCAAACACTGATCTCCTCCAGACCATGGCGAAAAACGCACGGTCACGCCATCGCGCACAAGCTCGTAATGCTCTACAGAATCTATTCCGTTCCATGAAGTTTCATCATCAGTATGCCCGGCTTCCTCTTCTGACGGCTCACCATCAGCCTTCTCTTCCCATACGCGCAAACGCCATTTCCCTCCAAGAGGAATGTCGGTATATATCCCGGGTTCCTCAGCGCCCTCACAGTCGAAGTTCCAGTCGCCGAGGTCGCCAACCGACCAGATCGGAATCTCCGCAAGCGCATGTAAACCTCGCTCGCGAGGATAACGCTGACCGTCAGCCGACCAGGCTGGTATCTCTACAGACGGCCTTTGTGGGGCGGAGATTTTCCAACGAAAAGGCACACCTTTACTCAAGTAGTCGAGATGATTTTTGAATAACGGGATTTCGAATGCGTAATGCTTATTTCTTTCGTACTCGCTTGCGAACCAATCCATATACAAACTCGTGAGCAAAGCCGTGGACAGCGGAAATTCCTCGGTTCCAACAATCAATGTGTCTTTGCCGCAATAGGGGCAACATCCCGTATCCTCTTCGCCCGGTTCGACCAACCAATTAGAAATCAGATTCGTTGGAAACCTTCTGCCGCAATAAAAGCATCCGCACTCCCCGGAGGACTCTAATAAAGCTCTGTTGAAGCCCGTCTGACGATTCAGCATTTCCCTGTCTTCCCATGACAGAGGGGGAACTATGACCAAGCATTTATCTGGCTGCACCTTCCGATACGCATCGAGAGAAGTCTTTTCCATCGCTAGCACCACCTTATTGGGTTGCCCGTCTCAATTGATGCCACAAGAAGGTTCCTGATGCGCTCAGCGGTTAAATACTTGCCCTCCCAGAGAAACGGGGCTCTCTTCGAAATGACGCAGAACTCGCGCGGGGAATTCTGGGCGCCCTCAGACCCAAGAGGTTCAAACGCCTCAGTCACCCCATCGCAATCGAGGCACACGATTCTCATTTTCCGGCTTCCTTTGCAGCCAGGTTCCTCTATAGGCTCTTGGCGAAAGTGCGTAGTTTCAACATACAAGTCGCCTGGCCCCTCAAAGAAAACCTTCCCACCAACCATCCCGATTCTCTGATTGCATGAGTACATCCAGGTGAATGATCCGCCGTCCGTCTGAGTCCAGACTTCTTCTTCCGTCTCGCAATCGCAAAGTACCCACTCGTCAACATCGCTGACCTTTTCGACAAATCGGTCAAGCTCCTTGAGCGTCGGCTTCGCAAGTTCAACCGGATACGTGCCGCCGTTAACGTGAGGGAGCATCTTAGACAAAAGAGGAAATTCAGCTTCGCCACCCGCCTCATCTACCCGAAATTCAAACCCAGAGACGCCTGACCAATTGCTCACCCATTCACTGCAGTATTCGCCATATTCGTGCTCGCAGGCATGATCTGCCCATTCTTCGAATGCATCATTGAGCTTTCCGTAGCGAGCTCGGTATTGACGATAATCGTATTTTTTATATGCTGCGTTCAGCTTGCGCGAAGAAAGATAGCCCTCCTCGTCGATATAAAGATCCTCAACAGGTACAGGCCCCGGCTTGAGTCTGCCTTCCTCGAAGCATCGGCACCTAACACTAGCATCCAGTCCCATGCTTGCCCCCCAGTCTCTAGCAATGAGAACAGTATCGTACCTGTAGGAAACGGCGAATGTACCACATGCAGAACAGTAAGGGCCGTCTTCTGCTTCCGCAGCCGCCCGGATACGACTGCCCGAGCGTACCTACACCACCGCGGAAGCCAAGAAGCCTATCTCACAACTTTTGCCTTGCTGCTGAGCCCGACCCGGACAAGGGCCTTCTTGGTCTGCTTTTTCACGTAGCCGTAGCCTCCGGTTTTCACGGTAAGACCTTTACCGCCGCTCTTCCCGCATTTCGACAGGGCACCTTTGGCGATGCCCTGCGTCTTCACCTTCGAAGAGGAGTTGTATCCGAACAGAGACCAGGCAGACCTCATATTCAGCGTCTTGAGTTTAGAGGTCTTGTAGAAGGCGTGCTTACCGATACTCTCAACAAAACTTCCCAGCGTAATGGAGGAAACTTTGTGCCCAGCCTTGGTATTGAAGGCGTCAGCGCCGATGGCAGAAACCCGGTATTTATAACCCCCGAATTTCGCAGTACTCGCATTGGCCTTGGTCTTCTTCGACCCGTAGCTGACCAGTTTCACCTCGGAGTACCCGCGCACCTTATACGTGTTCCCGTCCGATTTGAACGTTGCGCCGGTCCCCAACCTCCCGCGAATCTTGCCCAAGCGTTTATAACTATTTGAAATCTTGCCGTTGTAGCCGCAGTCGATTGCGTAGTTGTCGGCGGATTCGCACGCTACGTTAACTTTTCCACCGCTGATGGCAACGTTTTTGCTTGCTTCTATCCCGGTCTGATGGCAGTTCGAGATATTGTAGGTGCCACTTTTCATTGTGACGTTGTAGCCTGTGATGCCCGCACCCACGCCGTTGATGGTCAGAGAGCCGCTGCCCTTGAAAACCAGCTGCGTGTCCGAATAGATTCCATCATCGAATTCATTCGACCAGTTGATGGTGTTCTTACCCTTCAAAACAACAGTGACAACGCCCGCATTATCGCCTGAAATCCAGACGCCATTGCTGTCGCATTTTATCGTCGCGTTATCGAGCGTGAGCGTATTCGCTGCCTTATCGAACGTAACGCCTGGAACTTTTACCGTTTCCTCATACTCGGAATCGGTATACAGCTGATTGTGACCGACATTTATATACGAGACGTCCGCGCACGCCGGCTGCGCCCAAACACCTGCCAGAATAAAAGTTGCGATCGCAAATGCGCAGAACCAGAGCGCTTTCTTTACCGAAGCTGTCGTCATGTCGTTCTCCCCCTCTTTGCGGCACGGGCAGCTACCGCCCGATTTCCCCGCATCCGATTCTAGCAGCCGCAACAGGAAGGGCCCATTGCATGTCGATCGAACGGCAGACTCCCTTCTACCCCTCGAGCTCAGTCACAAATGCGTAGATGATCCGGTCCGGCAGGTCGAACACAATTTCGACAGGCATGACGGAGCTCCTAGCTCGATCGTCAAGACAGATTATTCGTTTAGCTGTCCCCGTTATGGCCCACATAGATGATGCCGCGTTCCGTACATTGCAATCATTCAGGGGAAGCAAACGAAGGAGTTGATTGTAATGTACGAGCCATCACGCCACATCAGCACGTTTTTCGTCGCAGGCTTTCAGTACCATGATGGCGCTTTGGTCTTCGATAAGCTGAAAGTGGGGACACCGCTTCAACTGGTTCCCGAACGCGACAATCCACACGACGCCAACGCAATGGCGCTGACAATCGACGACACGATGATCGGCTACGTGCCACGGGATCAAAATGCACTGGCATCGCTTTTGGATTACTACGGCCACAACGACGTATTCGAAGTCCGCGTGCTGCAGGTCAACCCTGAGGCAAGCCCGTGGGAACAATTGCGCGTCGGGCTATACGTGAAAGACGCCCGTTAGACCGCGGATCTCTAGGAAAACAATATGCTGCATTAGGGAACAATACCTGAACCTGCTGCTGAGGTCTCACAGCCCCGTATCGGCAGCAACATCTTGCGGCACATCGCGTTCTGCTAATAAGACCAATAGGAAGTTAGTTATATATACTAAGAAAGAGCCCGGCACCTGCCCTTATCGGATCAGGCCGGGCTCTCGAGCTCGTGTCTGAAATCAAACGGTATCCGCCGCTCCCCAGCAGCCCGTAGCGCAAGCGCACTCGACCGGCAGCTACTTGCTCTAGACGACAGGGATTTCCTCATCGAACCGTTCGTCAAGGTTGCCATCGTAGAGGTAGTGCTTGGTTGCCCGGGCAATCTCGCCTGAAAGCAGCAGCACAAGAATGATGTTCGGAATAGCCATGAGAGCGTTCCCGATGTCGGAAATGGTCCAGACAATGTCCCCCACGCCAATGGCCCCGAAATCTGTCTCCGCAATAGCTGCCGAACGTGGCTCAAAGCCTAGAAATCTGACAAGTGCGGCAGTGCAAGTACACCGCCCAGCCGGCAAGCGCCAGCCCAAGGCCGCCCGTCATCATCCAACCGGTCGCGTCGATATAGTCGGGAAAGACGGGCGCGACCACCAAGAACATGCCCGCCACGCCCACCAGGGCACGCACGCAGTTGATAAGGGCCGCCGCCGAACCCGTGTCGGCTTCCTGCTGAGCAAGCAGAGCATTCACCGCGTAGGGGCGCACGGCCGACTCGAAGAAGACGAAGATCAGGAAGAACCCGCAGAACACGAACGCAGACAACTTTCCTACCACGAGCACGCCGATGCCCACCGCCAGCGAGCAGACCAGGGCAACGGTTGTGAAATTCCGCCGGGAAACGAAGGCCGACAGCTTAATCCACGCCGCCGGGCCCACCGCTCCCATCAGGGCCGCCGCAGCGAAGAAGAGGCTGAACGCAAATGCACTGAACCCGAAGAAGTCGATGTAGATATACGACCCCACCGACACATAGCCCATGTAGGCGATCTCCCAAGCGCTCGTAATCAACAGAAACGCCATGAAGACAGGGTTCTTGGCAACCTGGATCAGGCGCGCCAGGGTCGCGGGCACGCTCGTAGTCAGCCGATCGGAGACGGGCAGTGTCTCGCGCAACGCCCAGACCAGCACCAGCTGAAGGCCGGACACCAAAGCGAGCGCGACGAAGACCCCGCGCCAATCGGTGAAGCTCAAAATGCTCGCGCCGATGATCGGCGCCCCCGCCGGGCCGACGACGAATACGATCTGCACCACGGCCAACATACGTTCCCGATAGGCGGGCTTGATCGCGTCTTTCACCATAGCCGTGCACACCGCGTTCATCGCGCCCGAACCCAGGGCCTGCACCACGCGCGCGCCGACGAGCACCCAGATGGTAGGCGCCATCGCGCAAGCAACGCTTGCCGCGCAATAGGCAACTGTACCCGCCATGAGTACGGGACGCCGGCCGAACTTGTCGGACAGCGGGCCGAATGCCAGCAGACCGACCGCCATGAACAGGTAGTACCCCACCAGCGTGAGGTTCACGATGTCGTCGGTTGTATGAAAATATGCCGTCATCGTGGGGATGGACGGCGTGTACATGTCAAGCGACAGCGGCGCAGTGAGTGACCCCAGCACCAGCAGCACCAGCAGGCCCGTGGCGCCGAGCCGAGGCTGGGGTTCGGCCAGCCAGTCGTCCATATGCGCCGTGCGGTGTTCCGTTGTTGTATGCATGATTGGCATATTCTATCCGCCGCGTCCCCACGGCACAACAGCGCGGGGAAACCTGACAGATCGCGTGACGAGCCGCCTGTGACGAGTCGCCAGGTCTTCTGTCATGATGGTGACAAGCATGATGACAAGGACTGGCGACAAGGGGACTGTCACCTTGTCAGGTTTCAACGAAACGAAGGGAACGATATGGAAAAAGAACTTCCCGAGGTAATAGAGCGATTCATGCGCTACGTGCGCATCGACTCGCAGTCCGACCCGGCACACGAAGACGAGACGCCATCGACGCCCGCCCAGCATAAGATGGCACGCTATCTGGGCAAAGAGCTGGAAGAGCTCGGCCTTGACAACGTGCACGTCGACGAGCACGCGTATGTGACGGCATCGCTTGTCGCCTCGGTCGGCTCCGAAGACCGACCGGCGCTCGGGCTGATCTCGCACCTAGACACCTCGTTCGATGCACCGGCACAGCACGTGGAACCGCATATCGTGCACTACGAAGGCGGGCCGCTTGTTGCCGGCGTCGTGGACGGCAGCGAAATAACCACGACGCCCGAACAAGTGCCCGACCTGGCGCAATTCATCGGATGCGATATCGTTTGCAGCGACGGCACCACCTTGCTGTCGGCCGACGACAAGGCCGGTGTGGCCGAGATCATGGCGCTGCTCGCACGCCTGACGGCGCACCCGGAGCTGCCCCATCCCACGCTGAAGATAGCCTTCGTGCCCGACGAGGAAATCGGACACGGCGCGAGCCTGCTCGACTTGGAGCAATTCGGCGCCGCCTGGGCCTACACGGTAGATGGCGAAGCGCTCGGTGAGTTCAACTACGAAACCTTCAATGCGTCGCAGGCACGCATCACAATCCACGGCACCGTCGTGCACCCGGGCTCGGCCAAGAACGTGATGGTGAACGCCATCGCCCTGGCCGCCGAGTTCGAACAGCTGGTTCCGCAGGCCGAACGCCCCGAGCACACCGAGGGGCGCGAGGGGTTCTTCCATCCCCTCGGCATCAACGGAACACCCGCACAGGTCACGCTAGACTACCTTATCCGCGACCATGACGCAGACACATTCGCCGCACGCGAGAAGACGCTACGCGACATCGCGGCGTTCCTGAACGGCCGCTACGGCGCCCCCACCGTGGAGGTGGACGTCAAGGAGCAGTACCGCAACATGAAAGAGGCATTCGCAGACTGCCCCTTCCTGATCGAGCGGGCGCTCGAGGCACATCGCGAGGTGGGCATCGAGCCGCGCATCGTCGCCGTACGCGGCGGCACCGACGGCTCGCAGCTGTCGTTGCGGGGGCTGCCCTGCCCCAACATCGCCACCGGCGGCTACAACGCGCATTCGGTCCGCGAGTTCATCCCCGTGCCCAGCATGGTCAAGACCGTCGACCTGCTCGAGCACCTGGTAGCAAAGTTCGCCTGATAGGCGAAGGCATCGCTCGTCCGTCCGACCGCACGGCCATATGCCGACGGCGACGGCGGCACCCGTTTGCGGTCGCACTGCTGCCAGCGACCCTGCCCACCGCTTGCAAAGCATGCAAAAAGGGCGCCTGCCGGAAGCAGACGCCCTTTTTGCATGCCCCTATACAAGCTTTCGTATCGCAGTTATCTACGACCGTGCCGCCTCTCGCACCTAACCGGCCATATGCAGGTTGCGGAACAACGTGTCGAAGCTGCCCGTGTTGTCGTGACCCCATACAGCACCGTGGACGCCCTTGATCCAGCCGGTTTTGCCACTCGCGGTTTTCACGTACAGCCACGGACGCTGATCGATGGTCCTCAGCTTCAGGATGGTCACCTTCGACTTCTCCTTAGCAGTGAAAGCAGCCTTGCTGTCGCCGGCATTGGCATAAATCTTCGTATCAAGAGATAGCGGCTGATTCTTCAGGGTCTTGGTGCCATTGAAGTTCTTCAGCCCCGTTGCGGTGGCGCTAGTGCGCACCAGCTTGCCCGCCCTGGGCGTGTAGTAATAGATGTAGTTGGCATCGCCCATAGTGTACGTCATGGAATCGAACGTCACGGCAACCTTCTTTCCCTTTGCCTTCGCCGAAGGGATGAACATGTGAGTGCCATACTTCTGCGCGATATTGCTCGTCTTGTTGACCAGCTTCACCAGCTTGCCGGACTTATAGCCATACACTCCGTAGATGCCATCGCAGTTGACGCCGGTCAACGAGATGTACAGAAACGGTTTCTTTGCCGAGGTGCGCAGATACTGCACCTTTGTCACAATGCCCGAAGAATTCAGCGACAAGGTCTTGGCCTTCTTGCCGTTCACGTACACTTTCACGTACATGAGATAGCCCTGATTCTTACGCTGCGTCTTAACCGTGATGGTGTCGGCTTTCTTATCACCGGTGATGTCATACTTCTTAACGGTTTTCGTATAGGCGGCAGAGGCGTTTGCCTTCGAATGCGTGCCGATCAACGTGACATTCTGCGCCGTGGCAGCCTGCGCCGGCTGCGCTCCTATCAGCATGAAGCCGAACAAAACAGTCGCAAGCATGGCGACGCATGCCGCTGCAAAAGGTACCATCTGATGGTTCATTCTGCGTTCCATTTGCTCCCCTTTCCCTCTCAAGGAACTGCCGCATTCCTACTGCCTCAGATGATAGACATTCCCAGATTTTGTCAATATGCCAGCAAGAATTATTCACCTCTAATTTAAATATCGCGCACCGGTATCGCGCAGCCCGATTGGCAGCCGGTGTCCCCTCTGCCGGCAACCCGCTTGTCACGCCCGGCGTGCGCCGGCGCATTGTGAGAACGACGGTCGCACTATCCAGCCAAAACCTTACTTGCTCTGGACGACAGGGATTTCCTCATCGAACCGTTCGTCAAGGTTGCCATCGTAGAGGTAGTGCTTGGTTGCCCGGGCAATCTCGCCTGAAAGCAGCAGCACAAGAATGATGTTCGGAATAGCCATGAGAGCGTTCCCGATGTCGGAAATGGTCCAGACAATGTCCCCCACGCCAATGGCCCCGAAAAAGCCCACCAGCACGTAGATGATCTGATAAGGAAGGACGGCGCGCTTCCCGAAGAGGTAGGTAACGCAGCGGTTCCCGTAATAGCTCCACCCCAGGATTGTGGAGTAGGCAAAGCTCACCATGCCGATAACCAGCACGGGAGTGCCGATGTAGGGAATGGTCGCAAAAGCGGCATTGGCAAGGTCGGCGCCTTGGGAAAGCGTCCCGCTCGTTACAATCTCGGGGTGCGCAAGCATGGTGCTGACAAGGACGATGCCGGTCATCAGGCAGATCACAACCGTGGACCAGAACGTGCCGGTGGAGGCAACAAGCGCCTGACGGGCCGGGTTCTTGGTCGAAGCCGCCGCCGCAACAATAGGCGCGGTGCCCAGGCCGGACTCATTCGAGAACAGGCCGCGCGCGCAGCCGAACTGCAGCGCGCACAGGATTCCGCTACCCAGCGCACCGCCGAAGACCGCCCTGCCGGTGAAGGCGCAATCCAGAATCATCCCAATGGCATCCCCCAGATAACTGCCGTTCGCAATGAGAATGACGATGCAGCCACCCGCGTAAAGAACCGCCATGATGGGAACCAGCTTCTCGCAAACGGTGGCGATGCTTCTCACGCCGCCGAAAATGACCAGCGCCACCAGCGCGCAGATGATAATCGCCAGGACCCACTTGGGAATGAAGGGGAAGTTTCCGCAGATGATGCCCGTCATCGCGGAAGCCTGCACGGCAGAACCGGTTCCCAAGGTGGCTACAACGGCGAAGGCAGCGAAGAGCACGGCGCCCAGCTTCGCCCAACCGGGGGTGCTGCCGTCTGGGCGCTTGAACGCGCGTTCCCACGCGTACATGGCGCCGCCGAGCATCTCGCCGCGATGATCCTTCACGCGGTAGCGTACGGAAATGTAGACCTCGGCATATTTCGTTGCAATGCCGAAAACGCCCGTCAGCCACATCCAGAAGACCGCTCCGGGCCCACCGGCAATAATCGCCGTGGCAACGCCAACGATAGAACCCGTTCCGATAGTGCCAGCAAGAGCCGTGACCAAGGCGCCGAATTGGCTGACGTCGCCTTCGGCTCCTTCGTCTTCCACAACCGACATCCGTATTGCCTGGCCAAGCCTGCGTTGCGGGAACCGAAGGCGGCAGGTAAGGAACAAATGAGTACCCAGGAGAAGGGCGATCATCGCCGGCCCCCATACGGCACCATCTATCTGATTGAGAATTGAGAATATATCCATAGCGAAATGATAATTTACCACAACTTAACGAAGCGACTCGAAGCGGGGCACAAAGAGGATCGCCCCCGCCTGGCTCTTCCGCCGCCGGGGAGAGCTGGAAACGGAAATCCGCGACGCAATGCCGGGCGGCAGCTTGTGGTGAAACCGTGCGCGTGCGCCTAGTTGTATCATTTGCTGATACACTTCTCGCAACACGACGAGAAGAAAGGGGCAACGCGCATGGACACCAAGTTCTCCACGGCCATCCACTTGCTGATACTCGTATCCGAAGCGGAATCCCCGCTGAGCTCCGAGCAGATTGCGCGCAGCGTCGGCACCAACGCCAGCTACATCCGCAAAGTGGCCACCCGGTTGAGCCGCGCCGGCATCATCGAAAGCCATCGCGGCGTCCCCGGGTTTTCCCTGATCGAAACCCCGCGCGACATCGCGCTGCTCGACGTGTACCGCGCGGTCGAAGAGACCGAAGCGGTCCACGTGTTCGACATCCACCAGAACCCCAGCGACGCCTGCATCGTGGGCAGGAACATCCGCCCCGTGCTCAATGGGATGTTCCGTGAAGCGGAGCAGACGGTCGAGCGCAAGCTCGCCGGCACCACGCTGGCGGACTGCATCGCGCAGATGCGCGCCCATATCGATGCGCAGAACCCCGAACAGAAAGGCGACCTCCGATGAAGGCAGCGATCCTCAACCGATACGACAAGAACGGCACCGACCTTGCCGTTGCAGACATCCCCGTGCCCGAACCCGCACCCGGCGAAGTGCTCGTGCGCATCCATACGGCGGCGGTGAACCCGCTCGACAACATGATCGTCCGCGGCGAAGTGCGGCTCATCACGCCCTACCGCCTGCCGCTCGTGATGGGCAACGAGTTTTCGGGCACGGTGGTGAAGGCCGGGTCGAACGCGCGCGCCTTCAAGGAAGGCGATCGCGTCTACGGCCGCATGCCGCTCGCCAAGATCGGCGCCTTCGCCGAATACGCCGCCGTCGACGAATCGGCCCTTGCGCCCGTGCCTGGCTACCTTTCCCTGGAAGAGGCGGCCTGCGTGCCGCTCACCGCGCTCACCGCGCTGCAGGCGCTCGACCTAATGGACGCGCAGCCCGGGCAGACGCTGTTCATCTCGGGCGGCACGGGCAGCCTGGGCGCCATGGCTATTCCCATCGCCACGCGCCGCGGGCTCACGGTGGCCACCAGCGGCAGCGCCCGCAACGAAGAGCGCGTTCGCAAACTGGGCGCCCAGGTCTTCGTCGACTACAAAACGCAGGACTACGCCGAGGTGCCCCACAACGTCGACTGCGTGCTCGACACCCTGGGCGAAGCCGAATTGCCCAAAGAGTTCCGCATCCTGAAAGAAGGCGGCCGTCTGGTTTCCCTGCGCGGCCTACCGAACGGCCGCTTCGCCCGGCGCGCCGGCCTTCCGGCCGTGAAGCGCGCCCTGTTCGGCATTGCCGGACGCAAGTTCGACAAGATGGCGGCCCGCAAGGATCAGACCTACGACTTCGTCTTCGTCCACGAAGACGGCGCGCAGCTCGCGCAGATCGACCGCCTCTTCCCCGCAGAGCAGCCTCTCACGGTGTCGATCGACCGCACCTTCGAGCTCGCCCAGGTCAACGAAGCGCTCGAAGTCGTGCGCACCGGCCATTCGCGGGGCAAGACGCTCCTTTCCATCCACGCCGATTAACCCCGCGGGAACGCTACCCGCGCCGCCATCTCTCACAAAGGACGAACCTATGAACACCGCCACCATCAAAGCGCGCAAGAGCGTGCGCACCTTCAGCGACCAGCCGGTCGCGCCCGAAACAATCGCCGAACTGGAGCGCTTCATCGCCGACGACGCCAACCCCTTCGGGGTGCCCATCACCTTCCGTATCCTCGACCGGGAGAAATACGGGCTTTCGAGCCCCGTGATCCTGGGCGCCGAAACCTACATCGGTGCGAAGTGCAAGCGCCAAGAGCACGCCGAGCTCGCCTTCGGCTACTCGTTCGAGAAACTCGTCCTGTTCACCACGACGTTGGGGCTGGGAACGGTCTGGCTGGCCGGCACGCTCGACCGCAAGGCGTTCGAAAGGGCGATGGACGTCGCCGAAGACGAAGTGATGCCGGCGGTCGCGCCGATCGGCTATGCCGCTGAAAAGAAATCAAAGCGCGAGACCCTCATGCGCAAGAAGATGAAATCGGACGAACGCGTACCGTTCAACGAGCTCTTCTTCGCGGGCGATTTCGCCCATCCCCTGACGGAAGCGAACGCCGGCGCACTCGCCGCGCCACTTCAAATGGTGCGCTAGGCGCCTTCGGCGACCAACAAACAGCCGTGGCGGGTGGTCGTCGATGGCAACAAGGTGCATTTCTACGAGCACAAGTCGAAGGGCTACGCGCGCGAGGCAACCGGCGACATCCAGAAGGTCGACCTGGGCATTGCCCTCTGCCACTTCGAAATTGCCGCGCAGGAAGCCGGCCTTGTGGGAACGTTCGCGGAAAGCGACCCGGGCATCGAAGCGCCCGACCGCACCGAATACGTCATCACCTACACGGTAGACGGCGCGTTGCCGCTGGGCTAGCGGTCAGCGGAAGGCGTGCGGTGCGACAGATGCGCGGACCTTTGACCCAGCGCCCCGCTTGGCACGCCCTACCAGGGGTTCGACACCATTTCGCTTCCCAGCTGGAAGGCGTGTTCCAGCTCTTTGGGGAACACGTCCTCGTGGCGCTTCTTGCGCGCCTCGGCGTCGAAAAGGTCCCAGTTGTAGCGGTCGTAGTTCTTCACCTGCATCGTCTCGCCAACAAGGAGAGTCTTCGTGTCGCCCACCATCGTTTCGAGGGTGCCCTTATAGCGCGCAACGATCGCGCTGTAGCCGAAATCATCGTAGGTATCGACGGGAGCGTTGCTGGTCATGACGAACAGCACGGGAATGCGCCGAAAATCGTAGAAACGCGGTTCATGACGATAGGTAAGGCGCTGGAACACCAGTCGTTCGAGCAGCGCTTTAAACTCGGCCGTGGCGTCGCCCAGGTAGTTGGGCGTACCGATGATCAGGCCGTCGGCTTCCCTGATAGCCGAAAGCACGGGGGCAAGGCCGTCCTTGAAGACGCAGGTACCCTCGTTCGGGGGCAGCTTGCAGGCGAAGCACGACATGCACCCGCTATGCTTTTCCAGCCTCGCAAGGTCGAACGTCTGCACCTGCGCACCCTGGCTCTCGGCGCCTCGCGCGGCCTCGCGCACAAGGGAGCCGGTGTTGAATTTGATACGCGGGCTCGCGTTGACGGCAACTATCTTCCCCATGGGGGCTCCTCCTTCTCGTCTGTTGTCACTCTGACGTCTGCCGAAAGCTGGCGGGACGGCATTCTCTGGAAGAAATCCTATCCCGCAAACCGCATCGCAATGGCCTTCATCCGGCACATCCACTGCGCAATCCAGGAATACATGGCATCCCAGTCGTCAGCATCGAAATTTGCGGCCTTCTTCGCAGTTACCGTTCGCGACTTCTTGTCCATATCGATATCGTCCCAGACAATCTCCCCGTCAAGGTCGGAGACCATCTTCTCTGCCGAGTCCCTGTTGTTCCAGAGGCCCTGGTACGCATCCTTATCACTGCAGTAGATTTCCACCCCGACAAACCCGTCACGGCTGAGAAGAAGCACACCGACATGGCATCTTCCCAAGCCGATGCCGAATGACGCCCAAGCGTCACCGTTCTGCATACGCCCCGACGGATCGCCGAACGCACCCACGAAATCGGGGTCCGCAGAGCAGAAATCGTAGAAACCGTCCCAGAACGTGTTTCGAAAACGCCTTAAATCGGAAACAACCGACGCAGAACCGTTCGCACATGACTCCTTCCGTATCTCGTCGAGCACCTTGCCCTCCGCCGTCTTCCAGAAGTACCAGCCGTTGCGCGCGCCGCTTCGCCCTTGCAACGCCGCAGCGCGAGCGGATGCGAGCGAAGGACTGTTGAACTCTTCCCCGTTTACTAGTCTGATCGTTCCCCTCTCGGTCACCGTCGCCTCCGCCTCGTAACTAGGGCTCGCGCTCACAAGCCTGGTTCCCGGCGCAATGAGCCCTTCGGAGACGTACTCCGCGAACTTTTTCGACCGCCTTGGCACGCCAGCCTTCTTCTCGACGACGTATTTCCTTCGAACCTCTTCTTTGACATCGGGTATGCGCCAAACCTTCAAAGCGCGGTCGCACAGGTCTTCGGCACGCGCTTCAATATGGGCACGATCCCATAAATCGGCATCCCTCAGCGTGGACGAAATGCTGATGTACTCGTTGTCGTAGCCGCCTGCCGCACGTGCTTTCTTCTCCTCGAACAGACCATCGGAGAGCTCTGAATTGTAGGCAGCAAGCGTCAGGTTCCCTATGTTGTTGACCAGAGTCTCGAAATCTTCCTCGCACTCAGCCCCTAGCATGTCACGCCATTCGGCGTGTGCCAAAGCATTCTGCGGCATGATGTGTTCGATGGTATAGGCCCCCGCGCTGAAGTCGCGAGGATCCTTGGTATGGAAGCTGTTCTCAAGCCTGGCAAGCATGTAGAACGATTTTTTGAAATGGTAGGAGTCTCGTACCAGCAAATCACGAGAGAACTCGGCATCGGTAGGAAATCGCCTATTCGTCCCTGCCTCGTTGAGTAGGTACGACTCGAATGCCTCGCGGTAGTCGCCCTCCTCGGCCTGAACCTTGTTTAATCTCGCAATAATAGAAGGCAAGAACTTGCCGAGCGAGTTACTTGCGCAATCGCATACCGCACGGCGGAACACGTAGCTTTCGGTAGTGCTCAGCATGGAAAGGAAGTCATCGCGCGTGAAAGCGCCCGACTCATAGTCGTCGTAGAACGACAGGAGAAGAGGGTTCAGGACCGACGTATCGAGCCGAGCGATAGCGTCGAAGGCTCGCTTGAGATCAGGGTCGGTCTCCGCCCCTTCTGTGACGCAAGCGTAGTACCGGGCAAAACGCTGCAATTCCTTGAGCAAATTGACGATACGCCCGTCTTTGTCGTAGCCGTTCTCAATAGTATGGCGTTTAAATGCCTGGTACACATCGCGCCTGTTCAGAGGTTCAGGCGCATAGATAACGGTTAGCCAGTTGCGAATGAAGTCGTCGAACAAGCTATCGTAGCTGTCGGCCCCGAGAGCCTCCTCAATCCGGCGCCAATGGTTCCGGTAAAGCTTTTCCTGCTCATCCATGGGAAGCGCCATCAACACGAAGTTCCGGATAAGATCGGCCGACGAGAGGTCTTTGCCCGTAGAATTCATCGACTCGAAAATGAGCTGCGGGTTATCCTGCCCCTGAGCGAGGGAGATGGATACCACCTCGAGGCGCTGGATACCATCCCACACAAGGTTGACGTCGGAAAGGGCAGAAAGCCTTCTGCGAAACAAGTCGAGGTTTTCACGCAAACGCGGCGACTCTTCGCAAAGCGGAACATCAGGATCGAGCAAACGATCCACCATGTTGCGCAAGGTCTTCTCGTCCCCCTGCGAGAGCGTGAGCTTGTATCGGTCCGCCCCTTCCTGATAGGGCATGGCAATGAAGTTCCCGTTGACGATTTGCTCGAAAGAAAAGTGCAGTGGCTCATCCCGATGATCGCGTGCGTACTCTGCCAACGCGATGAGAAGCAGTACCACCGTCGTGATGCGCTGCTGGCCGTCGATAAGGAGCAGCGGCGTAACGCCCGCTGCAGACATTGTGCCGTCCTGTATCCAAACTACGGAACCGGTGAAATGTCGATCACCAGGGCGTTTTCCCACGGAGAGGATGTCTTCCCACAGCTGGGTGCACTGTTCCTCGTCCCACGAATAGGGACGCTGGTAGACGGGTATGACAAACCGCTGGCTAGCGTTAGCCAGCAGCACGGTAAGAGCAAGCGGTGCGGCATTCATGAACGGCTCCTATAAAAATGTGCAATGCGGCCCTTCATTATATCCGCAAGAAGATAGCTAAAGCGCAGGCATAGCCACGCGCCTTCGTCTCACGCAGGCGTGCGCCAGGACCGCCTGCCAACTGCCCGAACCTGCTCGGACCTACTCTTACCCGCTCTTCCCCCAGGGTAAGGGCTCGACGCCCCACAACCTGCGAGAAGCCCCAGAGCTATGACCGAGCCCTTGCTTACTCTGCCCTGCGGGGGCCATAGCGCGGGGAGGGACCGGTCCTGCTGGTTCCGTACCAGTCGAGGATCCCCTCTCGACCAGCGATTCGAGCGCGGGCAACGGAAATACGTGGGCTCTCGCGTAAGTCCTTGACGGTTTACGCGAGCTTACGCGGCGCTTCCGAGAAGGGAGCCGCGCGGAATCTCGGGCCCTTACGGCCATGTCCGATAAGAACCTCCCAAGACAGAGACGTCAATCGCGCTCTCGAGCGATGCGCAGATCAGGGACATGATCTGCGCCGTACGAGGGCAACAGGTGATGCTCGACAGCGACCTCGCCGAACTGTATGAGGTCGAGACGAAGGCGCTCAACCGCGCCGCCAAGCGTAATGAGGACCGCTTCCCCGAGGACTTCCGCTTCAACCTCACAAGAGAGAAGCTGGACAATCTAAGGTGCCAAATTGGCACCTTAGCAGGTCAGGACACTGATTCTCCGATTGGCCGCACGTACCTTCCCCATGTGTACACCGAGCAAAGCGTGGCAATGCCCTCGGGCGTGCTCCGCAGCAAGGTCGCAATTGACGCAAGTGCCCGCATCATGCGCGCCTTCGTTGAGGTGCGCCACTTCATCGCAGACAACGCCCATATGTTCGAGCAGGTCAGGAGCATCGACCGCAGGCTGTACAGCCTGGAGCACTCGACCGACGAGCGCTTCAAGCGCGTCTTCGACTACATGGAGGCCCACGAGGCGCCGAGCCAGAAGGTCTTCTTCGAGGGCCAGGTCTACGACGCGTTCGAGTTCCTGGTCTCGCTCGTGAAAAGGGCAGGGCGCGAGATCGTCCTGATCGACGGCTACGTGGACATGGGGACGCTCAACATCCTCGTCAAGAAGAGGCAAGGCGTCTCCGTCACCGTGTGGACGCATCCCAAAACCAGCCTCACCGCACGCGACGTCGCGACCTTCAATGCGCAGTACCCGACGCTCACGGTCAAGCACACGGCTTCATTCAACGACCGCTTCCTCATCCTGGACGGCACCGAAGGCTACCTGGTCGGAACGTCGCTGAAGGACGCCGGCAAGAAGAGCTTCGCCGTCGCCAAGCTTGAGGACTCCGCCATCGTTGGCTCGATTGTCGCCACGCTTGGCAAGTAGAAAATGGGGGTCTCTAGCTCTAAGGTCGCAATTTGCGACCTTAGAGCGCCTAAGCCCCTCATAAACCAACTTGATGGCAAAGCTAGTAAACCTGGCTGGCCTCTGCTCTCTCGCCCGCTGTCCACGACCGAGCATTGAGCGCTTTGGCAAGGCTTTCGATGTCCCTCTTGTCCTCGTCGGAATCAGTCCAGCCGAACCCGATCTGCGCAGGGTTGATCGAGCAGAAGGCGCCGCCCAGATAACCGTTTGTCATGACCTCGATGACGGTCTTGTCGGTCACCTTCTCCAGGTGGAAATCGCATATCTTTGTCGCGGGGATCATCATGCTCACAAGCTTATCCGAGTAGCGCGGCACCCCGATTACGCAAATGCGCTCCCAACCGTTACCACCCAGTTCGCAGGGGCAATACACCTTTGTCCCAGGAGCAAAGTGGCGCGTCCCACGGACGACCCGATGGTCTCTCCCAACAGTGTTCCTGTCGACGATCTTGCCGACCAAGCACCACGCCCACTCGGGAACGACGGGACCCTCGGCTACATACTTGCCCAGTTTCTCGTAGTACCCACGAGAGTCCACCGACATCGGCAAGTCCGTGAATTGCGCGTCAAACATGCGAGTAATGCGCCAAACCCCACTCGTTGTCAGGGCAAAGTCGAAGGCCGTAAAAGGCTTCGAGTCCTCCCGAGCTTTCTCAATGAGGTCTTCGGGCGGGCGCGGAACCCCAGCCTCGTCTACCGAGTCGATAAGCCCCAGGCAAACCTGCCGATCGTCAAAGAAAATCGCGCGCCAACAAGCACGTGCGCCCTCGTTTTGCCAGCACTGCTCCACCGATTCGAGCCATACGCTTTCAGACCATCGCTGGGCGGCCCAGTTAACGCCGAGAGATTCCTTGAAGCCATCGATGATGTCATCGAGCTCTTCCTGCGTAATGGGAGGGGTAAAAATCTTCGCGCGCCCGTTTTCCTTCCAGATTGAAGCAGCATCGCGAACAACGAATGGACCAAGTTTGCTCACGAGATACGGACTCGGACAATAATGCGCTTTGTCAAAAGGAGACCTATAAGCCGTGAGCGACTCCGGCCGGTAATCACGCAGGTAATATGAGTCGTTATCGTAATGGCCGTAGGCCCAGTCAGATTCTACATTGGCGATGGTCCTGTAGCCGTAGTGTTTAAGCTCCTTGGCCAGCGCAACATATGCTTTCTCGGACATTGGCAGCCCCCTAAGCAGGCAGTACGCGCTTTTCTGCGGTGCGGGAGGAACCACTACAAGTGGTTGGCTGTGAAGATATGCGTCCTCGTTGTAGAGGGCCACGTCAAATTGACCCGATTGGACGCAGCCGTCGTACTCGTTCTCCCATGCTGGAAGAACTTCCCCCGTCCGGGGATTGTCCGACGGGAATATGACGGTCAGCCTATCCATTGCGCGCTACTTTCAGTGGACGCCGCAGCGATTGGCCGCCACGGCGTCCGAAACGCTTGGCCACATCGGGCCCCATGCTATGGCACGGCAAAATGGTGGAGCCCCGCCGAATGGCAGAGCTGATAAGTCAAGTATATCGCTTCGGCTGGATGTGAGCACGCGCCCAGCAAGCAGAGCATCCAGCGTTTTGTAGTGCAACTAGGTGGGTAACGGGTACAGCTTGTACCCGTTACCATGCCTTTTCGTCTGCAGCCCGCCCCACCCCGAGCCCGAAGGCAAGGACAGCCGCATAGGCAAACCTCCCGTCGAGACGATCAACGTGGTGGCGGAACGACCTTCTCAACCCGCCACCAGGCACGATGCCATGACGGATGCCGAGCCCCCCACGCAACCAGCGGGCACTCCGCGACGGCACGAGGCGCCCGGGCGCCCCATGGTCATGGCCACCGCACGTTGCACGGAGGCCAGACAAGCACCCCGTCGCACAGCGATGCTGGCAGCAGCCAGCCAACGCGTAGCTCCTCCGCCAGACGGCCCAGTAACGCCCAGGCACACAGCACCTCGCAGCAAACCCCATCGCCACATTCCCACAGGCGGCCATGGGAAAGAGCATCGACGAGAGGCCGCACGAAGCAATCAGCGCGTACTTGAAGCACAGGGGCATCGAGGTCCTGGAGGAGGCTGGGCGCATGGCTCGGACAGCATCGACTTCATCGCCATGGATGACGGGGCGCTGCCTCTATCGCGGAGATCGCGGGCGCGCGGGCGAGCTACGCCGAATCGCGCGGCAAGTCGGAAGGGCACTGCCAGGCCCTCGTCGCCGATTACCTGAGGAAGCACGGCACGGCATCGCGACTTGAGCTGAATGAGACCGTTTTCCCGTCGCTCTCCAGCGAGCTCACGGACTCTCAAAAATACGACAAGGTCGGCAACATGCTCGCCAAGATGCGCCGCTCGGGAACGATTGTTTTCGACAAACGGAAATCAGTGTGGATGCTCGCGCAAGTCCTTGAAGGTTTGCACGAGCCTACACGGTATTTACGCGGTCATCGCCTTCCTGATCCGGCCCTGCGAAATATCCGGTCGACAAGGCCTCCGAGCGAATGTCCATTCAACTCGAGGTAGCCCGCCTCTACGCACTCCCAGGGTATCTCCCGTCTGATTGCCCCGCATGCCCTGCGCCTGTCGCCGCAGGAGACCGCGGCTTCGTACGCTCGCCGGACCAAAGCGCCATCCACGCCCACCGCCTCGGCAATCCAGAGGAGAGAGGCGGCGTTCTGGAGCCTGCTGTAGCATGTCCGGGCGTCGTTGTTCCCCCTCTTCCGGGAGTACCGGCCCGACCCTACGGTCGGGTTCGCGCCGAACCAGGAGACCATGTGCTCTCGCTCGGTCCTCCCGCTCTTCACGGGAGAATCGTGGACATCCCGTATGTATCTGTCAGACCACTCGTAATGGTCCTCTCGAGAGCGGAAGAAGCGCGCCATCTCCCGGCAGGTGATTCCGCCCGGCGCCGACGTCGCCCGCCGCCCGTCCGTATTCATCGGAGCCTCCTTCGGTGAATTCCTCATCCTCGTGCGCCGCACCCAAGACACTCTCGTGTCACAGCGCCCCGTAGAGCATAGCCCATTCCCGCCCGTTCCTCAGCTCAGGCCTCCGGGATGGGCCGTAGCGAAGAGCGTCTACCTCCCATCCCTCTCATATCAAGTTCGCTGCAGGGTACCCAACAAAGCAGTCGCCCTGCCCAGCGATGCGCGCGGCGCTGTAGACGTCGCCCGCCCATTTCGATTGAAGCCACTCGGGTTAGGACCCGATTTCCTTTCGCCTTCGCGTTCCGCCGCATCCGAGCGACCTCCCCGCCCGGCGGCGCCCTGGGCTTCTCCTTGGACTTGCGCAGCGTCGGCGGGAACCCCTGCGCGCGAAAGGGCCGCGAAAACTTTTCGTGTTGCGGTTCCCATGGCGGCGACGCGAAAAGTCGGGCCCTTGCGGGTTTCGCTTTCCCCCTTGCGCGCTCCGGGAACCCCGGCGCCACGCGAGCCACAAGGCTCGCCGCAGGGGCGTGCCGGGAGACTAGGAGGTCACATCATGGAAGCAACGATCTACGAGAAGGCCACGAAGGCAATCGAAACTTTCCTCGACCGCAAAGGCTACGACGTCATCGAGCGGGACTAGGTGCACGGCAGCGACAGAGCCGACTTCATCGCTTGCGAGGACGGCGATCTGGTCTTCGTGACGACGAAGATCAGCGAGGGGTCCGGGGCTTCCCCGAGGAGGGCCCCGCCGACCGCGAAGGCCTCGAGCGCTTGGCGGCCGCCTACCTCGAGCGCTTCGGCGAGGGAGACATCGCGATCCGGTTCGACATCGTGGGCATGATGGTCCTCGGCGACAGCCGCGGATTCCTCAGGCTCCACCGCAACACGCTCTCCGCCCTGTAGCGACCTCCACGGGGCGCCCCGGCGGCCCGCCTCCCCATCCGGGGAGGCGGGCGTTACTCAACATCAACTTCAAAGTCTTTTCGAGTACCCCTTTGCATAAAGAACGCGCTTCCCATCTTCGCTGGCAGTATCGGAAAGCTTTCCGCAAAGCCCCTTCTCTTCCAGCGCTCGAATAAGAGCCCTATCCGCAGAGCCAACCTCAATGGAGATGCTTCTTTTCTCTGTCCCGATAAGACGAGCATAGTCGTCCAGACCACCAGCAGCGGCGAGGTTGGCAACGCTTTTTCTGCCCATATGCGGCCGGTCATTTCGAACTCTATCCGCGAGGAATTGCTTCGCCTCATCTCGGTTTCCAGCCAGCTGCCTGATTACATTGACCGCGAGATCGTACGGGAGCACAGTAGATTCAGCGCTTCTTGGACTGTTGACTAGTACCTTCGAGAGTGCGGCGCGTAATTTCTTATCGGCCGACTCATACACAGCCGAAAAATTCGAATTGTCTCCGTTGAACTTCCCTTTCTCGATGATCTCCACATTCACCGCATCGGGATACTTTTTCGCCAGGGGTATGGGTGCGCTTAGACTATCGACCAGCTTCAAAAGCAGACGCGGGTCGAGGTCGTTCATCCCAAACAGCTCCAGCGCCTCATTGTCGATAAAGGTGCATTTCGGCATCACCGCACCTTCGGGCGCAACTAGCTCAACGTATGACGCAAGATCTTGCGAGGCGAAAAGCGGCACCAAGTCCGGGTAGTCAGCCCTCATGTTCGATAGGTTATCCGCAGTAACGGACAATAGCCCCGAACTTATCGTAGCCGCTATGCGTTCGGACGCGCAGTTCGGGCACTTAAATTGGGGAAATGGCTTATCCAGCGCGTTCGCAAAGCTCGTGAGGGTATCTAGCGCGATTTCCTCATGTTCGAGCAGACCTTTCAAGAGGGCCATCGGTTCCCCGTCGAATTCCCCAACCGATGTCGATGAAAAGTCATCAGGAACTCCGGAGAGCTCAATATAGCGGGCAAGCTCGTCATCGAAGCCCAAGTTGCTGATGTACTGGCAGAGGTTCTCGGTCGTATTGGCGCATTTTGAGCTTTCCACCAGAAAAGTCCAGTAAGCACGCTCGTTAATCGTATTGAGCTGTTGAACACTGTTCGCAAGCTTGGCGACGTACTCATCCGCAAGTTCGCTGGCCGTCTCAGGGATCTTATTCAGAACAGCCTGTATTGCCGTATCGTTATCTGCTAGATTGCCATTCTCGTCTTCGAGCAACGAGGACAGGTATGTCTCGATGTTTGCGAAAGCGTAATCACGAAGCGACCTCATGATCTTGTTATTACCTGCATCGACAAGAATATTGTTTAGGTTTGATAGACTCACTGTCCCGCCAAAAAAGAGCGAGCCGACGCAGCCGAGAATCATGTCCGCACGGGGCGGGAACATCTTCTCTGATACGACAAAGGAGAGCACCCGCTGGTCGGCTTTCTCGAAGTCTATTTTCTCTGCAAGATAACCAATTGTCTTCAGCGATTTATTAAATGCAGAGACATCTGCGATGCCTGTCGGCGAGATAAAAAGAGGATCTTTCGCTGCAAATTCAGCAATCGCCTCGGCGGATTGCTCGATAAGTCCTCGGGATTTCTCCGAAGACATCATGCACTTGCAGAACGATCGCTTGATATCGTCTTCAATAGCAGTGTCCCTCATTGCCTCAACAACGCAGTCAGCGTAGCCTTTCGCCAGGACGGGATAAACCTCTTCGGAAAGTTTATCCGACAAGACATAGCTAACAACGAATGCATAATCGCGGTCATGCGCTATTCCCGCTACGAACTTCGATAGTTTTTCTGATGGCCCGCGCTCAAGAAGCTCATGGAGCAGGCTGTAATTCCTCGCAGAGGGGCGGGCTAACTGCGAGCCTTTAAGACGAATTATCACGCTATTGGGCTGCTCAATGTTTTGGGTTGGATTTGGCGCAAATCTACACAGCACAGAGTTCAGGAACTCCCTGTCCTCCGACGATAATCCTTCATCGTATTGATTGCTCATGTACAGCGAATAATCCTCATCGATATACCCCTGGACAATGAGGAAACGAATCATCGGGAAGTATTTGCTTTGGACAACCTGCTGCGTGTAACCCTCTTCCGCATCATTTTCCTGTTTCGGAGAAAAGAAGTCATCAAGATTGTTGATTGAACCCAGGAGGTCGGCAAGACTCTCGCGGTCAGTCCGCAGCGCTTGTTGATTTACGGATGCAATCTTCGTCCTGATTGCGTCAACGGTTCTGTTCCCCTTGCCGGATATCGCCTCGAGTCGCAGAGAATACTCGGCGCCTTCTTCGCCCAACGCGGCAATAGCATTCGCCTCCGCGTCCCGGACTCTGCTTTTGTTTTTTATCGCTTCGATGAGCTCATTTACTGACGCGAACTGCTTATTGAAGTCGTTTGAGATGTCGTTGCAAATTGAGCGGCGCATACTACTGTCCGTAAGAGAATAGAGCAATTTAAGCTCTTCCTCATTGAGCTGCGTTCTGGATTCGATTTCCTTTATTTCTTCCTCTAGCTTTTTGACATTTTCAGCCAGTTTGGCATGCTCGCCTTCGGCGAGTTGTTGCTGCTGTTGAAAAAGAGCGAAAACGTACCCCTCGCGCACCTGCAGCCGTTCATAGTCTTCAGGGAAAAGGACTTTATAGGCAACCATCGCGACGAGCTTGTCGTAATCCCAGTTCTTAGGTTCCTTCCCTTTGACGACGAGGGACTTTGCATAGTGATAGCTCTCATTACAGATATCTTTGAGAATGCGGGGGTCGTCGACGTAGAGCGAGAGCTGGTAGAGAAATTCTTCGCTCGGTTCTATTCCAACGCCTCTCAAGCCGGAATGAAGTACGTCGAACGAGTTGGACGGATCGACGAACGGGACCACCGGAATAATCAAGTCGAAGAATTTCGTCCGGTCTTTCGGGTTCTTGAACAGACTGTCCCTGACCAAGTAGACGAAACGCAGTCGCTCAGTCTTATCGGATTCACCTCTTCGAAAGCGCATTAACAGGTTTCGCGGTCTCCTGCGGGCGAACTCCGCTTTTCTTGCGTTTGCGAGCTCGTTTACCCTGCGCAGCTTCTCGAAAACGGCCACGTCGGAGAAGCGGTCCAGATCCTCGAAGACGACGACGTTGTTCTTCGAGGCGACAAGGAGATAGACGATATCGTCCATATACCGGTCAAACGCAGGGTCATCCTTGTCACCAAAAATCTCAACTTCCGCATTGAACAGCTTCAGGCGCTTGAGAATCCTGGTCACCGAGTGTGTCTTCACACCTTGGTAAGCAACAATAAAGACGCAAGCAAGCCATGCGGGAAACAATATCGCAGCGCAGATTCCATGCATCCAGGGAAGGCTTTCATTGCCCCAACCAAGGAGAAGAGCGACAGTAAGTCCAACGGCAATCGCAACGAAAAGAGCCTTTCCGGCATCTTTGAGACGCGCAGAATCCTCCGTGATGCCGAAACGGCTCTTCGGTGCGTTTCCCGGCCTCAACTTAAATATGAGCTGGTTGATCAGCTCGCTCTCAATATCACGAGACCCCACATTCGATGTGCTCCGTCTCACATCCCCTTCAATTGAAGCTTCAGACCCATCTTCCCCCGCAAACTCCGCAAGAGAAATATGAACCCAAGGCTGCGATTTCCCCTTCGTACCCTTCGCCTTCTCAAGTTCGCGATGCTCCCATGTGTCGACGACCGTGCTTTTTCCCGCTCCATACGGCCCCGAGATGGCGATGTTCGTGACTTCTGGGTCGCTGAGCGCGAAGCTGAGCTCATCGAGGTACGGGCTCATTTTCTCGTCATCGAGCAAAGCCGGGTGCAGAGCCTGCACCTTGCCACCCCCGCGCTCCTGCACCATTACATTTCCGCCTTCCATGCTGCCGGCCAGTTAGCCGGCTTCGCTATTTCCCTGAGCGATGGCAGCGATTCGATTATCTCAAGCGTGCGCATGCTCACCGTCACAAGACGCGGAACGAGGTTGCAGATATAGGCGGGGTCATCGGAGTACTCGTTCGGATCGTTGACGATGCCCGTAGCCTTGTCGGTCTTAACCTGGTATCGGTCCACCATCCATTCCAGGGGGCTGCGGCCGTTGACCTTGTAGTCGTTGGCCTGCTCCGGGATGTCTGCATAGGTGAGGTTGTCGTTGTAGACGAGCGTGGTGTAGTCGTTTACCCTCTTGCCCGTTTCGGGGTCTCGGTGCTTGCCCCACTTCATCTTCTTCACCGGGCCGGGGTCGCGCAAGCCGGCGATGTCGTACTGACCCTTGTTGCCTCGGATGGTGAGTGGCCATGGGTCGACGGATTCGTAGTTGAGGTGCAGGTCGGCGAGGGCGCGACCGCCCATGGAGAACTCGCGGAATGCCGAAACCAACGGGATGCGCGGCAGCTCCCGCTGCAGGTTTGCGGCGAAGCGCTCGCGGTACTCCGGCGAGTGCAAGATTCCGTAGACGTAGTAGAAGATGTCCTCCTTGGACATCTCCATTCCGCCGTCTTTCTTCGCGCGTCCCGCAAAGACGTTCGGATACGCACTCCTGAATACGGAGAGGGTCTCATCGGTTATTGCCTCGTGCCTTACGTAGCGGCTACCCCAGGAATCTCGTATAACCTTCTCGCCCTCTGCGGGCACGAGCCCCAAGAGGGAGCCCTCGTCCTTCTCGTACCAGTAGAACGGAAAGCACTGCGAGTCACCAACGAAATGAAGATCAGGGAGGCGGTTGGACACAAGACACGAATAATTATTCCCAGTGGTGAGCGCAATTACAACGTTCTCAGCCGCCTCGCTCGGTTTGACGATGGGGAAAAGTTTCTGCTGAAGGGCAGGCACTTCATTGAGATGCGGCTCGCAATATAGTATCTGCTTGCAAAAAGGCCTATAGGCTCCCAAGATATAGCGCTCCCCGAAATACGGTATGTGCGCCATTCTTGCTGCATAACCACGCATGGCTCTAGTCCAGCTGAAATACTTTGGGTCGTACGTCAGCCTATTGATGTCACCCTCGGACTTAGCAATCGCTTCATTTGTATTATTAACCAGTCTCTTGATGTTGCTGCGAAGAGAAGTTAATGAGAAGTTCCAGCACCAGGCATCCCTCTGCGTTTTTACCCCAGCGGACCAGGCGGTAAAGATTCCAGACGGAACATTGAACTTGTTAATTCCCATCGGTGCAAGCTCGTACCAGCTGTCGTCGCGTTGGTCGAGCCAGTCCCCGTGGCGGTCCTGTACGAGGGTCTCCCATTCGGGGTCGGCATCAATGTAGCCTGCGATGGCAGAGAGCTTCTCCTCTTGGGAGAGGTACTCGCCTATGCAGTGATAGTGGATTGCGCCGTGCTCAGCGGACGCCGGGTTCTTCACGAGCATGGTGATGGCAATGGGCGCGCGGCTCCCACTGCCGAAGACCTTGCCCCCCTGCCTTCGTGACTCTTCACCCTGGGTGCGCTGATTGCCCAACAGGTCGAACACGTAGACGCTGTTGAATTCCCTGCTGAAGCAACGTCTTACGCCGGCGCCGGCCTCGCTCCTGAGCCAGCCGGCATTTGACACGAAGCAAACGATGCCCTCGTCTCCTATGCGGTCCGACGCCCAGCGAAAGGCTTCGATGTAGGAATCGTAGAGAGAATTGCGAAGCGTAGCTTGAGTCTTGCTAACGTAAGTCTCCCTGATTCTCCTCTCCAGCGTCGGATAGTGCTCGTTGGCATTGTTGTCGTTCGCGCTCCTCTGGCCTGCAGAATACGGCGGGTTGCCAACGATAACGCGGATGGGAAGCTCCATCTGCTCGTCGATGCGCTTGGAGTTGCCGACGAACACCGTTCGGTCGATGGGGTCGCCCTCCTCGTACATCTGGAAGGTGTCGGTGAGGACCGCGCCGGGGAACGGCGCGTACCCCGCGCCCTCGCCCACGCGGGCGTGGTATGCCTGCTCGATGTTGATGGTTGCGATGTAGTACGCCAGCAGCACAATCTCGTTGGCATGTAGCTCGTGTTGATACTTCCAGGCAAGCTTGTCTGCGGGCATGAGGTCCTTGTCGTGAATCAGGTCGACGATGAAGGTGCCCGTGCCCGTGAACGGGTCCAGGACGTGCACCCCCTCATCGGAGAGGCGCCGCCCGAACTCTCTGAAGAGCATCCGGTCGGTGGCATGGAGGATGTAGCCGACGATTTCGTCGGGAGTGTAGACGATGCCCATCTTCTCGCTCGTCGCCTTGAACGCCTGGCTGAAGAACTTCTCGTAGAGTTCCTTGATGATGCGCTGGCGGCCGGCGTCGGTCTTCACCGATTCCGCGCGTATCTCGACGCCGCGGTACAGGTCGTGGAGCTCGCGCTCCTCGTCCTCGGTGACCACGCGATGGCTCTGGAGCGCGTCGATCATACTACCCATGGCCTGGGAGACGGGGTTCGACTGGGCGAACCCGGACCCCCCGAAGAGCGCCTCGAATACCGGAAGAGTAATCATGTGCTGCGCGAGCATCTCGATGGCGGCGTCCTCGGTGATGCTGTCGTTGAGCGAGTCGCGCAGGCCGCGCAGGAACGTCTCGAACGGCGCGCGGGCGGCTCCGCCCTCGCCAACGAGTCCTCTGATACGCTCGATATGGCGCTTGGCGATAGCGGCAATATCCTTTGCCCATTCGTCCCAGTACACCTTAGTGCCGCACTTCTTAACAATCATCGAGTCGACAGCGCGTTGGAGTTCGTGTTGCGTGAACGTGATGCGCATCTGCTCGCCGCTGCCGTCTTCCTCCTGGTCGCCGTCTCCATCGGGGGTGACATCGACAACGGAGACCGGGGAGTCCTTTCCATCCCCGTCGTAGGGCAGCGCGTTGACGCGCGCGTCGAGCCGCTCGTCGTGGCTGCGCAGGGCCTTGAGGATGTCCCACACCACCTGGAAGGGCTCGTTCGCGTCGAGCGCCTGCTCGGCGTCCATCCCGGCGGGTATGACCACGGGCAAGATGATGTAGCCGAAGTCCTTGCCCTCGAACCTCCGCATGACGCGGCCCACCGCCTGCACCACGTCGACCTGCGACTTCTTGGGCTGCAGGAACATAACGGCATCGAGGTTGGGCACGTCGATGCCCTCGGAGAGGCAGCGCGCGTTGGTAAGGATGCGGCACGTGGGGTCGCCGTCCTTGCGCCTTGCGCCGTCGGCATCCGCCAGCCACTTCAGGTCCTGCTTGCGCTCGGCCGCATCCATGGTGCCGTCCACGTGCCGGATGTCGCAGTGCAGGGTTGGAACATCTTCGTCTCCCTGCTCTCTGGCCTGCTCGATATAGGCATCCACCACGCGTCCGAAGTAGTCCCGCATGCGCTTAGACTCGGCGATGGTAGAGCAGAACGCCACAGCGTTTTTGAGGGGATGGCCCTTCTCGCCCTTGTCCTGGTCGGCTAGTCCCTTCCAGCAACCAATGATCTTCGCCACCTCGGGGACGTCGAAGTCGTCCTCCTCGGCGAGCGCCCGCTGGATAACGCCGCTGATTGCCTCCTCGTCGACCTTGAGGACAATCACCTTGTAGTCGGAGAGCAGCCCCTGGTCAACAGCCTGCCCGAAGGTGAGGCGGTGGAACTCTGGACCATACACGGACTCGTCGTCCATCGACGAGATCTCGTAGTCCTCGGCCTTGGCGCGCCTCTTGGCAACGTCGCCGTAGATGCGCGGGGTGGCGGTCATGTACAGGCGCTTCTTCGCACTCACTATCGAGTTGTCATGCACCTTCACAAACTCGGTCATGTCCTTTTTGGAGCCCGCAGCTTCCACCGCACCAGTGGTTCGATGCGCCTCGTCGCAGACGATAAGATCGAACGGGGCAACGCCAAGCGCCTGCGCATCCGAGATTACCTGAATAGACTGGTAGGTGCTGAACACCACGTTGAGGCCGTCGGAGTTCGCCGCCTTCGCGTCGCCCATCTGCTCGTACAACAGGTTTGGATCTGTGGTGGCGGGGTATGGGAGATCACTCAGCGAGGACTCCCATGCGTCAACGCCGGCGTCGGAGGCCTTCGCGTCGGAGCAGACGACGGCGCACTTAAGCGGGCGCTTTGCCTGGTTCGCCCAGACGCGCAAGGTCTGCCCAACGAGTGAGATGGACGGGGCGCAGAACAGGACGAGTGACCCGGGCGGTAGCATTTCCTCGGCGAGTCTGAGCGACGTGAGCGTCTTGCCCGTGCCGCACGCCATGATCAACTTGCCACGGTCATATTCCTCGAAGCCCTTGATGCAGTCGTCGATGGCGATCCTCTGATGGGGCCGCGGGTCGTAGAGCTCACGCTTGACGGCGCTCCTGCCATCGAGGAAGGCGCCCCAGTCGATGTCAGCCTCTGACATCTCCGACGGGAACAAGCGCACGGTGCCCCACTCAGTGGCCACCCGGTCGAGGTGCGAGGAGATGCGCTCGGTCGTGGAAACGAGCATGTTGTGCCCGTAGGCCCCCTTGTTCCCGGTGGCGCCGTAGAAGGTGGAGACGGTCTGGTAGTCGAGGGTCGAGCGTTCGTCGTAGCACTTGCACTGGATCGCCCAGTAGCTGCCGTCCTCGGCGTCCCTCGCCACGAGGTCGATGCCGATGTCGTGGCCGTTGTTGGTAGGGGCGTCCTTCCACATCCATACCTCGTCGAAGCGAGCCTGCCACAACGGGTCGTTCTTCAGGTAGAAGCGCGTGGCGCGCTCGAATTTGGTGCCCTTGTCGGCTTCTGATTCCGCCGTTTCGCGGCACCAATCGATAACGGAATACACCGTCGTTTTCTGATTGACGGACTTCTCTGCGGTCGAGCTAGGCAGCTTCATCTCATACGCCATCGTCTAATCCTTCTTCACAAGCTCGTCGATCATGCACATGCGCGCGAAGGCGGAGAAGCTCATCCCCCTGAAGGCAGCCGTCTCCGCTGCGGCATCCTTGAGGTTTCGCGGAATGCGGATGGTTATCGTCGTCATGTCGCCGCCGACGAGATGTTCCTGCTTCTCCGTCACGGTCGCGCCCGATTCGACGAGCTCCGAGTACTTCATGCGGCCGCCTCCGCTGCAGTAGGGATTACATACAAATTGAATACAGTCTACCAGAGCAGTTAGACAGGATATCGCTTCTAAGCAAGCAGCCTGTCTCGTGCGTACACGCCCGAAAACAGCGCTTGTTGGCGCCTGGCGCGCGACTTCCCCAACATCGACGCGCCGCAGGAGGGGGGGCTTCGACCGGGCGGCCGTCATGGGCGAGACCCGTCATGCCCACCGCAACGACACGCCCTGGGACGGCAGGCCCGCGCGGACCTACAAGCACTACGCGATCTCGCCCGGTCCCGACGCGACGCATCTCCGGCGAGCGGATGGGGCTCGTGCACGGGCGCCAACGGAAGTCCATTCTTCGCGGTCTTCCGCTCGGACCGGAATTTCTAAATGCCGGCGGATCCCGGTAATAAAAAAGCCTCCCGAAGGAGGCTGTAATTTTGGTCGCGGGGGCTGGATTTGAACCAACGACCTCCGGGTTATGAGCCCGGCGAGCTACCAGACTGCTCCACCCCGCAATGTCTGGGTTGCTTTTTCGCAACTCCGCTATAGTAGGACCCGCCAGCAGCACTCGCAAGTACTATTTCTATCGTTCACAGAACCTTCATGTCTCTTTAACCGCATTCGATTATGCAGGTCGCATCGAGCCACCCTTCCGCGCGTAGCCATAATTCTCCCTTTATCATGAACTATCAGGCGTGCATCGCCGGCAGCATAGCGTGAAAACCACGCATACGCGTGCCGGCCATCAGCCGTTCACCGGCCCGCCCAACGCAAACCCAATACCGTCAACCGCCTTTATGTGTACAGCTGCACTATTTCTGATAACCGTCAGATTCAATTGTCGAATTATTTACGCCGTCTACCGATAATTGTCATATTCTAAGAAAGTTATCAATAATTCCTGCCATAATTGTTATTTTGTGTTGACATGCCCTTTTATTCCGACCACAATGCTGGTGCTTTAAAAGACCTGGGGAAAGAAAGGGAGAATAAATTGTCTACCAACACCCCCGCAAAATCGGAAAAGAAGAATCCGATTACCGCCAAAGTTGTCGGCAAGAGCATCTGGTACGGCATCATCGTTGGCATCTTCTCCGGATGGATCAAGATGGGCTGGGAGAACCTGTTCCCGCCCCGCACCCCCATCCGCAACGATCCCAACCCGCCGCAGCATATGGCTCAGCAGCTCGGCATCCCCGATGACGTCATCTTCGGTACCGTCTACTACAACGGTAACCCCATCATGCCGTTCACGCTGCTGCTGCACTTCACCTTCGCCATTGCATTCTCTTTCCTGTTCATTCTGCTGATCCAGAACTGGAGAAAGGTTGCAATGGGCCAGGGCGTTGTCTACGGCCTGGTTCTGTGGGTACTGTGGCACATCATCCTGATGCCGCTTCTGGGCACCACCCCCGCTCCGTGGGACTGCCCGTTCGAGGAGCACTTCAGCGAGTGCCTGGGTCATGCCGTTTGGGGCTGGTCTATCGCGGTCACCGCGTACTATCTGATCAACCATCAGAAGGTCAAGACGCTGATCAACTTCGACGACTAATTGCAGTTCCTCTTTCGTACCGGTATTGCAATGCAGAAAGCGCTCGCATTCGTGCGGGCGCTTTCTTTTTGTCCCAACTTGGGAAAAGCTTCCTAATCCCGCTAATGCAGGTTTTTGAATAATGTGTTGTATCGGGCGTTTTCGTGCATCTCAGAAACGAATTTGCCGAGTCCTCTGATCCAACCCGTCTGGCCCTTCGCGTCCTTCACGTAGAACCAAGGCCGCCCCTTGAGGGTCTTCACCTTGCTGATGGTCAGCTTCGTGCCCGCCTTGGCGGTGTAAGCAACCTTGCCGGAACCGGCCGCTTTATAAATCTTCGTGGTGAATGCCAGCGGCTGGTTCTTAAAGGAAATGCCCTCAGCCGGCGATCGCCTATTCTCTGCTCCACGATCCCCTCCTTACAAGCAATCTCGCATCGGCCGGCTGCGCACGCATTGGTCAATGCCCTCCGCGTCGAGTTATATAACGTGAACAAGGGGCGTCCTATGCCTTTAGGATTATTCGATATATCTAGCTCTATCTTCATGGGGCATTCGCAAGCGCCTGCTCCGTCCCCGATAATCGGGGAATCATCTATACTTATTTCCCGTATAAACAGCATGCACATGCGCGCACCCACCGCATAGAAGGAGCTCCCGTGAATAAGCGCTCTACCATCCTTACCGCCATCGCAGTTGCCTGCATTTCCGTATTAGCCGTAGCTCCCGCCGCATCCGCCGACGGAGGCGCATCCGAAGGCAACACGCAACTCGGCTTGTTCCTGGGAATTCTGATCGTTATCGCATCAGGTATCATCATGTCGCTCACGAATCGGCGCTTCAAGAAGAAAAGCCAGTCAAACCAGCGCAAGGGCTCCTCGAAGAAGAAGTCCAGCGGCGGCAATGGCGGCGCGAAGAACAAGGACAAGAAGCGCAGCAACAAGAAGGCAGCGCAGTCGCGCGCGAAGAACCGCAAGTAGCAGATTGCGCAACCGCAGCAGTACCGCGCGCCCCGCTGCAGCGGCAAATCTTTTAACACATCGCTGTTATTCCTACCTTTGAGCTGGGTTTTCTTTCAGACAGCATTCCCCCGTCTACCATTTGCTGCGCGCCGTTCGCAATTCCCCACATATACAGACTGCAACTTTAGCGCAATGCTTTAACTGTCATCGTTGCACTAACAAATGAGACAAGGGCGTCGGGACACGCCCAACAACCATCGCAACGAGGCAGCCTTCCCCTAAGGCGGAAAGGAGACATTCGTGCAAGCTGTCAATCTGTCCGAAATCAGCGACGACGACTTGCAGGCTATTGCGCAGATCGCCGCAAACGCCGGCGTCGATCTGAAGGACTGCTATCAGTGCGGGAAATGCTCTGCAGGCTGTCCTATGACCGACGCCATGGACATGCGGCCCCAGCAAGTCATTCGCCATCTGCAACTGGGCATCTTGGAACCCACCCTTGCCGCACGCGGACCCTGGATCTGCGCAGGCTGTGAGGTCTGTTCGGCACGCTGCCCGCAGAACGTCCGCATCACCGACCTGATGCGCGAGGTTCGCAAGGCATCGAAGGCCACGGGGCACCACCCCGTACCGGCCAGCAATGTGTTCGAAGAGGAATTTATCAAGGGTGTGCGCAAGTACGGCCGCTCTTCGGAATCGCGCCTTGCTATGAAGTTCAACCTGGGCTCCGGCCACCTGTTCCAAGATGTGGCCGGCGCTCCGAAAATGCTGCAGCGCGGCATGATCTCCGTGCGCGAAACGCCCGCATCGTGTCAACCGGCGGTTGCCGATCTCATCGACCGTTGCTTCAACCAGGAAGGAGGCACCCAGAATGGATAGGACCTTCGCCTACTTCCCCGGATGTTCGGCCGACACCACGGGCATCAGCTACACCATATCCATGAATTACGTGAACCAGGCCATCGGCTTGAACTTCCGCGAAATCCCCGATTGGAATTGCTGCGGCGCATCGGCAGCAAGCGTGGAAAACCGCGACCTGGGCTACGCGCTTCCCGCACGCAGCTTGGCTCTGGCGGAAACACTGCCGGGCAACCCCGACGTGGTGGCCCCGTGTGCCAGCTGCTACAACAACCTGAAGCGCGCATCCGTTGCCGCCCGCCAGGACGATGAGCTGCGCCAGCACCTGTCCAGCCTGATCAAGATGCCCTTCCAGGCAACGAACAATGTGGTCAGCCTGCTGGAGCTGTTCGCACGGCCGGAAATCATGGAACTCATCAAGCAGCGCGCCATGAAGTCGCTCAACGGCGTGAAGCTTGCCTGCTATTACGGCTGCACGCTGGTGCGCCCCGCCGGCGTATGCGAATTCGACGATGTGGAGAACCCAACCAGCATGGACAAGTTGATGGCAGCCGTGGGCGCCGAACCCGTGGACTGGGGCTTCAAGACGGAATGCTGCGGCGCATCGAACCAGGTCATCGTGGCCGATGAAACACGCCCGCTGATCAACCGCATCTACCGCAACGCGCAGGCATGCGGCGCCGAGGCCATTGTTACGGCCTGCCCGCTGTGCTGGCTGAACCTGGATATGCGCGAAGACGAAATCAACCGCAAATTCGGCACGGACTACGACATGCCCGTGTTCTACTTCACGCAAATCCTGGCGCTGGCCATGGGCGCGACGCTGCAGCAGGCCGGCATCGACAAGCACTTCAAGGATGCCACGGGCTTCGTGAAAGAAGTCATGGCCCGCAAGGTGGAGCCGAAGATGACGGACAAGGAGCGTCGTATTGCGGAGGCGAAGGCGAAAGCCGCCGCCCGCAAGAAGGCCCAGGCCGAAGCCGCCAAGGCAGCGTCCGCTGACAAGGAAGAGGTGAACGCATGAGCCGCATCGGAGTTTTCGTCTGCCATTGCGGAACGAACATCGCTTCCGTAGTGGACGTCGAGCGCGTGGCAGAGGCCGCACGCAACATGCCAAACGTGGTGTACGCCATGACGAACAAGTACACCTGTTCTCAGCCCGGCCAGGAGACCGTCAAAGAGGCCATCGAAAAGTACGACATCGATCGCGTGGTCATGACGGCCTGCTCGCCGCGCATGCACGAGGCCACCTGGCGCAAGATGCTCGCCGACACAAAGGTGAACCCCTTCATGCTGGAGGTGGCGAACATCCGCGAACAAGTGTCCTGGGTCACCACGGACAAGGAAGAGGCAACGCTCAAGGCCATCGACCTGGTGAAAATGGCCGTGGCGAAGGTCGACCGCGACGCGCCGCTATACACATCCGAGATCCCCATCAACAAGCGCGCGCTGATCATCGGCGGCGGTATCGCCGGCATGCAGGCGGCGCTTGACATTGCCGACGCCGGCCACCAGGTGACCATCGTGGAGCGCAAGCCCAGCCTGGGCGGCAAGATGGTCATGCTGGACAAGACGTTCCCCACGCTTGACTGCTCAGCCTGCATCTGCACGCCTAAGATGGCCGAGGTGGGCGGCCATCCGAACATCACCATCAAGACGCTTTCCGAAGTGGAAGAAGTCAACGGATACGTAGGCAACTTCGAGGTGACCATCCGCGAGAAGGCGAAGTACATCGACTACGACAAATGCACGGGTTGCGGCATGTGCGAAACAAAATGCCCGCAGCGCGTGACGAACGAGTTCGACCAGGGCATGTCGGAACGTCGCGCCATCTACAAGATGTTCCCGCAGGCCGTGCCCAGCAAGCCCGTCATCGACCCGGACCACTGCCGCATGCTGACGAAGGGCAAGTGTGGCGTGTGCGCTAAGGTGTGCACGGCAGATGCCATCAATTACAAGGACACGGATAAGCTGACCACGGAAACGTACGGCGCCGTGCTGCTGGCAACCGGCTACGATCTGATCAAGTGGGAAGACCTCTATCCCGAATACGGCGGCGGCCAGTACCCCGACGTCATCACCGGCCTGCACTTCGAACGCCTGGTAAATGCCTCCGGCCCCACGGAAGGCCACGTGCGCCGCCCCTCCGACCAGAAGGAGCCGAAGAGCGTCGTGATCGTAAAATGCGTAGGCAGCCGCGACCCCGCGAAGGGCGTTCCCTATTGCAGCCGCGCGTGCTGCATGTACGGCGCGAAGCATGCGCATCAATATCTGGAAAAGGTGCCGGACGGCAAATGCTACGTGTTCTACATGGACGTGCGCACGCCCGGCAAGAATTACGACGAGTTCTATATGCGTGCGCAGCATGACGGCGCGCTGTACATCCGCGGACGCGTTTCGAAGATCTACCGCGAAGGCGACCACTACGTCTGCCTGGGCGCCGACACGCTTTCCGGCGAAGGCATCCGCGTGAATGCGGACATGGTGGTGCTGGAAACGGCCATGGTGCCCAGCGCGGGAACGCGCCAGCTGGCCGGATTGTTCGGCGCCGCCTGCGACCAGCATAACTGGATCACGGAGGCACACCCAAAGCTGCGTCCCGTTGAAACGCAGATGGCAGGCGTGTACCTGGCCGGCACCGCGCAGGGCCCGAAGGACATCCCGGATACGGTGGCGCAGGCAGGCGCGGCCGCATCGAAGATCATCGGCCTGCTGAGCAAAGACTCCATCGAGTCGAACCCCATGGTCAGCCACGTGGATACCTCGAAATGCTCAGGGTGCGGAACGTGCGTGAACATATGCCCGTACCAGGCCATCAGCCTGCAAACCAAGAAGTTCCGCGAGAACTCCGTGAAGGTGGAACGCCAGGTTGCCGTTGTGAACGAAGCATTGTGCCAAGGCTGCGGCGCCTGTACCGTGGCATGCCGTCCCGGTGCGCTTGACCTGAAGGGATTCTCGGACGAGGAAATCATGAAAGAGGTGAACGCGCTATGCCAATGGTAGATACCGCTTCTGCCGAAGCATCCCAGGCGAACGGCGAATTCCGCCCGAAGATCTTGGCATTCTGCTGCAACTGGTGCACCTACGCGGGCGCCGACCTGGCCGGGCTAAACCGCATGAAGTATCCGGCGGACATCCGCCTGCTGCGCGTGCCGTGTTCCGGGCGCGTGAATCCGCAATACGTGTTGGAAGCGCTCCAGCGCGGCTGCGACGCCGTGCTGGTGTGCGGCTGCCATCCCGGCGACTGCCACTACACCAGCGGCAACTACTTCACCCGCCGGCGCATGCTGGTGTACAAGCGCTTGTTGGAATTCGCCGGACTCGAACCCGAGCGCTTCCAGGTGCGCTGGATCTCCGGCGCCGAAGCCGGCAAGTTCCGCGATACCGTGACCCAGGTATGTGAGGAAATTCGCGCACTGGGGCCGCTGCACACGAACCGGAAGGAGGCCGAGCTATGAGCGCGCTTGAGGACAAGCTCCGCCAGCGAGCAGCCGAGCTGTTGAGGTCCGGCGAAGCAGTCTGCGTCATAGGCTGGGAAAACGGCCGCTTCGAGAACCAGACCACACCCTGCTTCGTCAGCGACCCCGATGACGTGGGACGCCTGGTGTACAACCGTCATTGCGTGAATGCGCTTGGCAAGTACGTGCTGGATTATCGCAACAAAGGCAAGGTGGCGCTGTGCACGCGCGGATGCGAATCGCGCGCCATCAACCGTATGATCGAGGACAACCAACTGAAGCGCGAGGACGTATACCTGTTGGGCCTTCCGTGCGATGGCATGGTATACCGCCACGACGAAGACCAGATGCTGAAGAAATGCGCCGAGTGCCGGCATCAAGCGCCCGTGGTGTTCGACGAGATGCTTGCCGAAGCGGGCCCGGACCGCACGCCGGAGAACCGCTTTGGCATGGTGGAGCGCTTGGAGAACATGTCGCGCGATACCCGCGAGCAGGAGTTCGAGAACATCTTCAGCAAGTGCATCCGCTGCTATGCCTGCCGCGACGTGTGCCCGTGCTGCACGTGCCGCATCTGCTTCGTGGATCAACGCCGCGCCGGCTGGCAGGGCAAGCAGAACAACCTGAATGAGAACCGCTTCTACGGCCTGACGCGAGCCTTCCACATTGGCGACCGCTGCATAGAATGCGGCGAATGCGAGCGCGTGTGCCCCATGAACCTGCCGTTGATGCTGATCAATCGCAAGCTGATCAAGGACATGAACAACCTGTTCGGGGAATTCGAAAGCGGTATGGATACGAACAACGCCGACGTCCTGCGCAATTACAAGCTGGACGACGTCGAGGAATTCATGTAGGAAGGAGGCCGCTATGCTGCTACAGAAAAACCGGCTGAACGACTTGCTCGCGCAGCTTTCGCAAGAGGAAGTGGTCTACGTTCCGAAGATCGTCGACGACGTGGCAAAGTTCGCACCGTTCATCTCCGAGGGACCGGCGCGGTTCGACCTGATCAATACCGCATTGCCGCCCAAAGACCTGCTGTTCCCGCAGACGCAGAAGATGTACCGCTATGGCGTGAACGAGGCGGGCGATATGTACATCCAGCCTACCGACGAATCCGCTCGACAGACCGTGTTCGGCATCCGTCCATGCGACATGCGCAGCATCGAATGCCTGGACGATGTGTTTCTGACAAAGGGATACGTCGACGAGTTCTACCAGGGGCTGCGGGACAAAATCACCACCGTCTGCATTGCATGCACGGAAGTGGGCGAAACCTGCTTCTGCGATTCCGTGGAGGCGGACCCGAACAAGGCGCCGGCAGCGGACATCATGCTGCACGACGGCGGCACTGCCTACCGCGTGGAAGCGCAGAGCGATAAGGGAAAGGCGGCACTTGGCAAGTGGGCGCCGTTCCTGGAAGACGGCGACGTTGACGTGGAACCCGTGGAATGCACGCTGAAGGTGCACATGGACGGCGTGAAGCAGAAGCTGGACCACATGTTCGACGATCCTCTGTGGGACGATGTGTCGAAGAAGTGCCTGAACTGCGGCACCTGCACCTTCGTATGCCCCACCTGCTACTGCTTCGACATCTGCCAAGAGAATAAGATGAAGGAGGGCGTGCGCTTCCGCTGCTGGGACAGCTGCATGTTCTCGGAATACACCGAAATGGCGGGCGGCCATAACCCGCGCCCCACGAAGAAGGAGCGCGTGCGCAACCGCTTCATGCATAAGCTGAACTACTTCGAGGACCGCTACGGCAAGGAACTCTGCGTGGGCTGCGGACGCTGCGTACAGAAATGCCCGGTGGCGCTGGACATCACGGTGCTCATCGACCGCATTGCCTCCACACCGGATTTCGAAGAGGATGCCGTTCCTGCAGGAGTGCCCATGCCGGCGCCTACCGGACCCGGCGCAACCGATCCGCGCACGAAGAAGGAGGCCTAGCATGTCGGACATCGTCATCCAACACGGATGTGCCCGAGACATGGGCGAACCGTTCATCCCCACCGTGTGCAAGGTGGTCGACATCATTCCCGAGACCCACGACGTGAAAACGTTCGTTGTCCAGACGCTGGATGGAAAGAAGCCGTTCGAGGCGGAGCCGGGACAGCTGGGCATGCTGTCTGTTATTCCCGCAGGCGAGTGCATGTTCTGCGTATCCGCACAAACGGAGGACACCATCCAGTTCACCGTGAAGCGCGTGGGCGTGGTCACGGAACAGCTGCACGATCTGCACGTCGGCGACGAGGTGGGCGTGCGCGGGCCGTACGGCAACTGGTTCCCGTACGAGACCACGAAGGGCAAGAACATGCTGTTCATCAGCGGCGGCATCGGCTTTGCCCCCGTCCGCGCCTTCATCAAGTACTGCCTGGCGCATCGCGAGGATTATGGGCGCATCGATGTCGTGTATTCCGCCAGCACGCCCGGCGATCTGGTGTACCAGCGCGACCTGTTCGAGAAATGGCCACAGGAGCCGGATACGCACGTGCATGTAAGCGTGTACCACGGCAACGACGACTGGGAGGGCACGGTGGCATACACGGCCCCGTTCCTGGAGAGCCTGGATTTCAAGCCCGACAACACAGCCGTCTGCCTCTGCGGCGGACCCAGCCTGTACCGCACGTGCAGTGAGAGCCTGGCAAAAATGGGCTTTGCGCCGGAGGACATCATCACCACGTTGGAGATGCGCATGAAATGCGGCGTGGGCAAATGCGGGCGCTGCAACATCGGCGGCCACTTCATCTGCCTGGAGGGTCCCGTGTTCACACAGGCCGAGCTTGCCGAGCTGCCGCGCGACTGATTGTTTCACCTGATAATTCGCAGTCTGTTACAGTTTGGCTGCTTCCACGGCACCTGCAACAGACTGCAACAACTGCTCCTTTCGCATGCGGCCGCGCTCGCTTGGCGCGGCCGCTTTTCGTTTCGCGATGCGGGAGGGCAGCTGCGGCCTGCGGGCGGGCGCGTTGGACTATGCTCGACAGCCCCACCGCCAACAAATTCCGATAATTTGGACGAGGAACGAGTTTGGGAATGGTTTCACCGCAGCTAATTCTCGCCGTCAAATTTTACCTGTTGATAGTGTTTATATAATCCCAGTTCAGGAATCTAGTAAATTGCGGCATTTCACCGTTTCTTCCGCGTCGTAATGCCAGAACGCAAGTTAGGGATGGCTATACCATTCCCAACCTCACTTGGCGTCCAATTATTTGAAATCTGCTGGCAGCCGGCGGCTGAAATGCCTCTGCGGCCGCC
>USAB01000003.1 GCA_900552585.1 uncultured Coriobacteriaceae bacterium | reverse complement strand
AAAGTAGGATGGCTTCAGGTTTCAGGGCGATGATACGCTCGAGAAGGATAGTCTGCCGCACCGGTTGATCCTCTTCGACAACTGCAACAGGTGCTGGTGCAGGCGTCTCTGCAACAGCCGCGGCGGGTTGTGCGGGTTGAGGCTGATTTTCCGGGGCCGACGCTTCCTCCTGCAAGCCGGGTTCATACGTCAATTCCGCACCCTCGGGTACAACACCGGCAGCACGAGCAACTTCTTCACCTTGAATGACCGGACGATCTTCGGCAGATTCCTGCTGAGGCATATCATCGGAATTCCCAACACGGCGGATCAGGTCAAGCATGACGGCAACGCCGGAGGCGTTCACGTTTGCAGCTTCGTTGTACGCACCGGCACGATGAATCAGTGCACGAACAAGCGGTACCAGCAGAAGCACTGCATCGACAATCGCCAGCAGGAAGAAGAATCCGCTGACGAATCCCAATGCATTCAGGAACACGACATCTTTGAAGAAAAGGATGATGGGAGCGGCGATCATCGCAACGTCTGCGCCGTAACCAAGCTTGCTCCAAAGGTTAAGCAGACCGGGACGGATATCGTTCATCACCTTGCCGCTATCGTAATTCGCCACCACGATGACCTTGCGGCGCGAACCGGAACGCGCGGCAGCCTCGGGACGATATTTCACCACCACGTTCTGACTAATATCCCGACTGAGCAATTTCGAAAGAATGGGCCGCTGGAAACGCTCCTCGCAGAGGAAGCAAATGGTGCATAGGATGGAGATCAGCAGCGTGATCACACCGATTGCCGGGAACACCAGCGAAAGCGCAACAGCAAGAAACGCTACGCCGAAATAGATGATATCCACCAACGTGTGGTCGGCATTGCACTTGATATCTTCTATTTCTGCCTTTAGATTCGTACGGGAATGTACTTGGTCGGCAATGAAAAGAGCAGCCTGCTGCTCTTCTTCCGTACCTGCAGGACGCGGGCCTATCTCCTGTGAAAGGTATGCAACGTCATCTAGAATTTCAGCCATGATTCTGCCTTTCATTTGCTTTGGCGCGTCAACTCTAGCCATGTAACTGAATTATTATACTTCAACTGCCTACCAGCATAACTGCAGCGCATTAGCGCCCCTGATACGACAGAAAATCAGCGGCATTCGTAGACAGCGCATCAGGCGCAGTGCTGCAAACTACCGCTGAAATATGCTTATTCATGAAACGGGCAAACACTATCGCGCGTTCTCCCGCTTTTCTGCCAGCTCCTTCGCAATATCCGCTATGCGCATCTTCTTGATGTTCTTGCTGGGCATAGAGCGAAGGAACTTCTTTCCGTATCCCTTGCTGATGAGCCGATGGTCCGCAAGAATCAAGCTTCCTGTGTCATCGGCGCTGCGAATCAGGCGACCTGCAGCCTGTTTCGTCTCCAATACCGCCTCGGGAAGCACATAATGGCTCCACGCATGGGGATCAAGCTGACTGCGCTCGCATGAGAGCGGATCGCTTGGCTTCTTAAACGGCAGCTTCGGTATGACAACGGCCCTCAGCGTGGCGCCGGGCGCATCGAAGCCTTCCCAGAAGCTCTTCAAGGCGAAGAGCGACAGATGCTCGTTCGTAAGGAACTCATCGCGCAGGCCCTTCACGGACACGCCCCACTTCTGGCAGACCACGCGAAGATTATCTTCCTTCAATGCATCGCGCACGACCTCATAGCATGTTTCCATCTCACGCCGATTCGTGAACAGCGAAAGCGTGGCGCCCCCTTCAGCCCGATGGACAGAAATCAGAAGCTCTTCCAGCTTCGGAAGATATTTAGGGTCATTTGGCTCCGGCATATCCGTCGGAAGGTAGATGGTCATGTTCTCATCGAAATCGTAGCTGGAATCCAACTGAAGGAACTTCGTCTGAGACTCTTCTGTTTCGTTCAGCCCCATAGCATTCGCGAAAGAATCAAGACTTCCATCGACCGTAAGCGTCGCAGACGTGAACACAACGCTGTGAGTAGACGCGAACAGCGTTTCGTTCATTTTCTGTCCAATGTTGATTATCAACGCAGATAGTTTGTCGTTCAGGCGGTCGCGTTTTCGAATCAACTCAGCAGAATAGGCATATGCAGGCGAAGGATCGTCGGAAAGGATGACTTCACATGCATTCAACTGGTCCCGCAGGTCATACGTCATCGCAGCAATTTCGCGCTGAATGGCTGCAGCGCCGTCCATGCCCTCAAGATAGGCAACAACTTCGGAGCTCGAGGAAATCAGCTTATCAATCGCATCTTGAAGCTCTTTTCCCAGCACCTTCAAGTTGCGAAACACTTCCGTACTGCGTACATCCTCGTTGATCCACAGTTCGACTCGTTCGTAATTCTTATTACGTTTGTTCGTGTCGAAATACAGCAGATCCTTCACATGCTTCGTGAATTCCGTACACGCTGCGCCATACCGCTTGCCAGCTGCAATAGCCCGAGCAGTCAAATGGTACAGCGGCGTTGACGCCTCACCGGGCGTACCACTCTTATCTGCGGGGATATCTGCCAGCAGGACATCAGTTGTTTCACGTGAAACATTCATCAGTTCCGCAGCGGTTGCAGTGGAATTTCCACCAAATTGACGGGCTGCTCGAATAAATACGTTCTTCGAAGGATCTTCCGCCGCTACTTTGCGAGCAGTCCGCAATAGACCGTCGGACTCCAGGTTGAGCGAAAACGCGCGGCGGCCTTCGTTCTCTGCACCATGCGCCTCGTCGATAACCCAATAGCGAATAGGGGGAAGCAACCCGTTGTCGGCGGCAAGGTCGCAGAACAGCAGGCTATGGTTTGTGACAACGATATCCGATGCCTCAGCGCGGCGACGAGCACCATGAACGAAACAATCCTTGCCGAAAAACGGGCACTTCTTGCGGAGGCACTCATGACTCGTGGTAGTAATCAAATAACGCGGCACGGCACGGTAGTCTATCTTCAGCGTGTCCATGTCGTCATATTCCGTCTGTTCAATGTACGACAACGCCCCGGCAAGCGCGGGCGCCTGATGGACTTCGCCGTTCGACGTCTCCACAAAGTGGGGCCCCTCGTTAACGAGGCGGTTCACTGAACGAAGACACAGGTAGTGTGAGAAGCCTTTGAGTGATGCGAACGTCAAGCCTCCTAAGACCTTATCAAGCAAGGGCAATTCTTTATTTACGAGCTGGTCGAGAAGGTTGTTCGTCTTCGTCGCAACACCGGCCGTAATTCCATTGGCCTTGGCCGTCAGTGCCGCAGGAAGCAGGTACGCCATGGATTTTCCCACACCCGTGCCGGCCTCAACTGCAAGGTTCATAGATGCGCGAAATGCTTCTGCAACTGCTTTGGACATGGCCACCTGCTCGGAACGCGGCTCGTAGCTCTCGTAGGCGTTACCGATGGTGCCACCCTCAGAAAAAGCGGCTTCTATATCCTCGTCCGTAGGGAATTCCAGCGGTCGTTCGCCGCTCTGCGCTATTGCTTCCGCATCGACGTTGGAAGACATCTCGATGCGCTTTACCCGCTGATGGCGCATTGCGCGCAAACTAAACGGCGTCGTTGCCTGCTTCGCAAAATGCTTGAAAACAAAACTCGTCGGCCATTCCTCAATGGTCGCCATTGAGGCGATAACGGCCACAAGATCTTTCGGCATGGCGTCGACAGCGGCAAGCAGCACGCGGTATACGTGGCACGTTGATGAAACATCATCGTCAGCACGATGCGTGGATTCTTCAATACCGAACGCACGGGCAAGATCGATAAGCCGGTGCGACTTCAAACGCGGCAACGCTATGCGCGCAAGATCAAGCGAATCAATCCAAATGTTCTCTTTCAGGCTGGCGCCTTCCGGATGATTCGTGACGAAATGCCTGTCGAACGCCGCATTATGCGCGACAAGCGGCGACGTGCCGACGAACTCGACAAGGCCCTTCAGAGCATCGGCGGGGATGGGAGCATCTTCGACATCCTCTTCATGGATGTTCGTCAGATGCTGAATTTCTTCCGGAATGCGTTTCTGCGGATTCACGAACGTGACATACCAACCGGTGATTTCGCCGTTGCACATACGTGCGGCGGCAATTTGGATGAGCTCATCGTGTTTGAACGATACGCCCGTTGTTTCCGTATCGATTACCACGACATCGGCGTCTAATTCGCCATACGTTTTCGACGCGGCGGCGGCAGAAAGCGACGCGTACCTATCGCGAATTTCCTGACACGTTGATTCGCTGATAAAATCTGCAAGATTATGGGGGATAAGGGTATTCTCTGTAGTCATGGTTTCACCCTATCATGAATCCTGAACACGTCGAGTACAGAACGTCGATCGAAACGCAAGGAGCACATCATGGCAGAGACCCCGTATTTTGGGCAATATTTTCGCTTTGAGACGGAAGACAAGCGTAAAGCGGCCGATTTGCTCAGCACAAATAACCTTGTCGGCGATCGTTACCGCGTTGAATTCATGGAAGAGGACGAGGGGACGAAAGCCTGGCTTGTCAATCGTTTCGATGATTGCATTGGTTTTCTCGACGGAGCGGGCGCCTACGAAGCGCGTTTGGCAATCGCGCGCGGATGGACGACCGTTGCATTCTTGAGTTTCGTTGCGTATACGCAGAATCCCGAACCAGGATTCTATTGGGGTGAGGTGGCGCTTATCGCCTACGACCCGCGCTACGAAGATGAAATGAGCGTTTTCTTGAAGGCTCTTGCAGATTCCATGGGCAATGGCGTACGCCCGAAAATCGATTTCGGAAAGGACGCCTTCAACCAAATCATCGAGACGAAGGGATCCTGGTTCCCAAAGAATCGCGTGAAGATGCCCGAAATGGAGAAGGGCACAGCGGTAGTGAAGGATCATCGCACGGCAAACGATCACCTTATCGAACAGGCGCGCAAGGGAAACGTCGGATGCTACATAGGAAGCTGGGTGTTCCTGCTCGCAGCAGTTGCCGCCATCCTGTTCGGTCTTCATTCCTGCGGCGTTTTCTAGCAAAGAGAAAACACAGGAAACCGCCTTCTTTGCACAACGCAACAGGGGGATATACGAAAAGCGACCGACACCTGTCGGCCGCTTATTCAATACGATGATGCTTATAGCAAGGCGGCTATTCGCGAATGCCTCGTTTCTTCGCATCCTCCAGCGCCAGCTCGATGAGCTTCGTGCACAACTCGGGGAAGCTGTAACCCGCTGCCCGGCCCGCGTCGGGGAACAGCGACGTGCTCGTCATGCCGGGCACGGTATTCGTCTCCAACGTCCAGCATTTACCCTGCTCATCCATGATGATATCCGTACGGGAAACACCGCGGCAGCCCAGCGCCTTATGAGCGGCAAGAGCCGTCTTCTGAACACGCTCCGTTTCTTCGGGAGACAATGGTGCAGGGCAGATGTGCTGCGAACCGCCGGGAGCGTACTTGCTCTGGAAGTCGTAAAACTCCGCTTGCGGAACGATCTTGATAACGGGCAGGGCAACGGGGTCGTCATTGCCCAGGACGGAAACCGTCAGCTCGGTTCCCTTGATATAGGTCTCGATCAGGACCTCGCGGTCATGTTGGAACGACTCCTTCAGCGCCTCTTCCACCTCTTCGGGCGTCTTCACAATATGAACGCCCAAAGCGCTGCCTTCGTTCGCTGGTTTCACAACGCAAGGAGAACCGACCTTTTCGATAACTTCCGCGCCAGACATAGTCGGTTTGTCGTACATGGTGATGGAATCGGGCGTGGGAATGCCGTAATGTCGATAGAACACCTTCGCGCGGATCTTATCGATTGCGAGCGCGCTGGACCATACGCCGGATCCCGTGTAGGGAATACCCAGCACCTCCAGCATACCCTGGATGGTTCCGTCTTCGCCGTACTTACCGTGCAGGCACAGGAACGCGACATCGAAATTGCCATCCATCAGAGAACGAAGATCGCTGCGAATGACAGGATCGAACGTCATCACATTGAAACCGGCTTCCTCAAGCGCCTCGCGTGCGCCCTGTCCGGAAGCGATAGAAATATCCCTCTCACCGCTTGCACCGCCGGCAAGCAGGGCAACGTTGATATTCTTCGGGTCAATTGCAGTACCCATGAAGGCCCCTTTTCATTGTTGGTATGATTCGGCTTCACCCAGCCAATATCGCACCGAGTATAGCAAACGCATTCTCTGCCGTTCTTGCACGACGGTAGTGTTTCGGAGACTTTTACAATGAGCTCATTGCACGAAGCAGACTGCAATCTTCGCCAAGCAGACAGTGCGCATCTCGTATAATGGCCGCATGGAGACATCAATACTTGCATATTCCCCCGAAACGCTGCCCACTCTTGTGGAACAGATAGGGCAGCCGAAATATCGAACGAAGCAGCTGTTGCAGTGGTTGTATCAGCGTGGCGCAGAATCCTACGACGATATGACGAATCTGCCGAAGGCCATGCGCAGTACGCTGAAAGATGTTGCACCACTTGTTGTTCCTCAAGTGGTAGATAAACAGCTTTCGAAAGACGGCACGCGCAAATATCTGTTGCAGATGGCTGATGGAGCCTTGGTTGAAACGGTGGGGATTCCCTCGCGCGACACAAACGCAACAGGGAAAGCCCGCAGGCTCACCGTTTGCTTCTCAACACAAGTAGGCTGCCCCATGGCATGTGCCTTCTGCGCTACGGGTAAAGAGGGTCTGAAACGCAATCTGCTTCCGGGTGAAATAGCGTGGCAGTTGCTGATTTGCGAAAAAGATCTGGGGATGCGTGTCAGCAATGCTGTTGCCATGGGACAGGGCGAGCCATTCCTGAACTACGACAACGTTATCGGCGCACTCCATATCTTGAATAATCCGAATTGCTTGAATATCGGCGCGCGCCATATCAGCGTTTCAACGTGCGGCATTCTGGACGGCATCGAACGATTCGGCAAAGAACCCGAGCAGTTCACGTTGGCTGTCTCTCTGCACTGTGCCATTCAGAAATCGCGCGATGCATTGATGCCGCGATGCACGTCTATGCCGTTGCAACAACTTCACACCAGCTTGCAGCGCTATCAGGAATCAAGCGGCCGACGCGTATCGTTCGAGTACCTCATGATCAGAGGCATCACTGATACCGAGGAGTGCTTGGAGGCCTTGATATCATTCTGCAACGGCATCTCGGCGCATGTGAACATGCTCCGCATCAACGAGATAGACGATTCACCGTTCAAGCCATCTTCTGAAAAACGCATCAACCGTTTCTTATCCGCATTGGCGCAAAAACACATCGAAGCCACCGTGAGAGACTCACGGGGCTCCGATATCGATGGTGCGTGCGGACAATTAATCAATAAGAGAGGAAAGCAGCAAGCTAGTCGGCATTGATGCGACTCATGATTCGCTCAAGCTGATCTTGATCAGTGAATTCGATCTCGAGCTTGTTCTTGCCTTTCGCAACTTTCACACGGACCTTTGTATCCAATGCCTTGCTGAGATTCTTTGCAACAGCCTTATATTCCTGTGGCACTTTCGGACGTGGTGTTGCAGTTTTCTCTTCACGACCGGAAATCAAACGAGCCATATTTTCAGCTTCACGGACGGTCATCTTCCCATCAAGCATCTTCTCCGTGAGCTTCTGACGACCCTCAATGGTGGGGATGGACAGAATGGCGCGGGCGTGGCCTGCAGTAATCTTCTCCTCAAACAGCAATTGCTGGGCGTCTTCCGGCAAATCCAGCAAACGCAGGGAATTCGCAATAGTCGAACGTCCCTTAGAAACCAATTGAGCAAGCTGAGACTGAGTCAAACCCCTGCGCTCCATCAAGCGGCGATATCCGTACGCCTCTTCAATGGGATTCAGGTCTGAACGCTGAATATTCTCGATCATGGCAAGCTCGATGACCTTATCGTCATCTGCTTCAAGAATATTGATCGGCACTTCGGTAAGCCCAGCAAGACGACTTGCCTGCCAACGACGCTCGCCGGCAATAATCTGGTAGCTATCGCCTTTCTGGCGAACAAGGATAGGCTGCAACAGCCCATTACGGGAGATAGAGTCGGCCAGCTCTTCCAGTTCTTCTTTATCGAAATGCGAGCGCGGTTGATCGGGGTTCGGCTGCACCTTATCAATGGGAGCTTTCAGCAGATTGTGCTTCTTCACTTCCTTGATGACGATATGGTCTTCCAACTCGACCTCATCAACGGCCGCTTTTTCTTCAATGGATTGAGCTGCCTTCTCGCTAGACTTCCCTTCAACCGACGCGTTCTTATTCAATTGAGCGGTTGATTGGCCCTTAGAAGCGCTCTCAGCGGCCCGATTTTTCGCAGCGCTTTTCTGCTTTTCAAGAATCTCCTCTGCACGACTTCTTTCGGGCATCGGTTGAGCAGCGTCCTCATGCTGCAAGGAAGTTGCTTGCCCAACGTCTTCTGGCTCAGAATCTTTACGGCGAGTCTGATTCGAATATGACGGCGTTTGAACAGAATGCGGCGCCGTCTCTCCCAAAAGAGCGCCAAGACCGCGACCCAGTCCTCCTCTATTCTTTGCCACGAGCAATCACTTCCTCCGCCAATGCGCGATACGCCTGAGCTCCCTTGCCAGAAGGATCATATTCTTGAATGGACATACCGTAGCTCGGTGCTTCCGAAAGCTTTACCGTACGCGGTATCTGCGTTTTGAAAACAGCCTTGCCGAAATAATTGCGTACTTCGCGCGCAACTTGTTTTGAAAGCGTCGTGCGTCCGTCGTACATGGTGATAAGCACACCAAACACGTCAAGGCTCGGATTCAGACGCGATTTGACAAGTTTCATTGAATCGAGGAGTTTTGTCACACCCTCAAGCGCATAGAACTCGCTTTGAATGGGGATGAGGAGCGAGTCTGCAGCAACGAGACCGTTGACGGTAAGAAGGCCAAGGGACGGCGGACAATCGACAAATATATAGTCGTAGTTACCGCGGAGTTGCCCAAGCGCGTCCTTCAATCGGTTCTCGCGAGCAATCGCAGAAACAAGCTCTACTTCAGCGCCGGCAAGATTGATTGTTGCCGGAAGAAGATCAAGGCCTTCGGCAATATCCGGAAGGATAGCCTCCTTTACCGGCAAATCATTCAGCAAGACATCATATATGCAATAGTGCAGATCTCGCTTTTCAATGCCAAGGCCACTCGTTGCATTACCCTGCGGATCAAGGTCCACAAGCAGGACCTGCTTCCCCATGGATCCGAGAATGAACGAAAGATTCAAAGCGGTCGTCGATTTCCCAACGCCGCCTTTCTGATTGATGATAGAGATAATCTTCGTCGTACCGACAACATGCGTCACCGGATTCTTCTCAGAATACGGTTTGATGATGCGCAGGTTCACCTCATCAGTGTCAGAGGCTTGCGATACCGGTTGTTCAACCGCTTCTGCGATGGATTCAGTATGCGAAGAGAACTCGCTCATATCCTGTGCAGCTTCTTCAGAAAAAGGAGTATCCGGTACAGGTATCTTTACCCCAGCATCGGTGGATTCAACATCTACCTGATCTTCGCTCTGAGGAGTTGCTTCTTGCTGTTCCGGCTCTGAATTCTGTTTGATAGTCTCTGCTGCTTTTTTATTTCGTCTTAGACCATCGAAAAAACCCACGCGGACTCCTTTCACTCGGTATCGAGGATTATAGCAACTTGGATTGCATCATCTATGTATGCCGAAGGCATGCGGTCATATTTCACTGCTACGTTATTCTGGCGTGTTTAACATGAAACATTCCGCGTAGCTAATATCACATTCAAGTTCGACACATCGCGTACCCGAAACGGGACACCTGAAGAACTATCACATGTTTCACGTGAAACATCATTTTGCTTTATACGGCCGCTTTTGAGCCATGCCGGGACGGCGCGGAAGCTTCACCTGAGGGTCCGACACTTTCTCGAATACAATGATGCGACGAGGTGTTTCCCCATCTGAAAGCATGAGCTTCCGATTTGAAATCATCTTCATACCCAACTTTTCTTGAATGGAGACAGCCCAATCCAGCTCGTCATCAACATTGTCTGCCTTGTATGCAACAAGGCGACCGCCCGGAATAAGAAGCGGCGAAGCCAATTCAATAAGAGACGGCAGTGCAGTGAGGGCACGGGCTGTTATGAGTGCGAAGCTTTCCGGTGCCTCCAAAGCCAATTCTTCAGCGCGGTGGCCATATACCTGGATAGCATCGGCAAGGCCCAACTCGTCGGCAAACAAGGCAAGAAGCTCCGTCTTTTTCTTAACGGACTCAACGAGCAGCGTGTCACGACCAGTAACAACGGCCACTGCGAATCCGGGAAACCCTCCACCACTGCCAAGATCGGCATAGCGACCTGCAGGAGCCTCAAGGCATTCGGGAATACCCTGAAGGGAATCCTCTACATGCAGAAGCTCGGCTTCTTCTTTATCTTGAATGCGCGTAAGATTCACTAACTCATTTGCTTTCAGTACCAAATCCAAGTGTTGTTGAATCAGTCGCGCTTGCTTGTCGCTCAAAGAAATAGGGCTCTGCATGCCAACTCCTCCTGTTAAACTACGGTACCTATTCTACCGTGCAAAACAAAAGTACCAGATAACGAAAAGGCCACCCGAAGGTGGCCTGCATAATCAAATATGAAGTGAAGGACTACTGAGGAATAACCACAACTCGCCGTGCGGATCCTTCGCCCTCGGAAGCCGTAGTAACCCGCGGATCGTTAGCCAGTGCCATGTGAATAATGCGCCGCTCGTACGGCGTCATAGGACGCAACTTGACGCTGCGGCCTTGCGCATCGGCACGGTCAGCAGCATTCGCCGCAATGTTCTCCAGCTTCTCACGCTGGCGTCCCTTATAGCCTTCCACATCCACGACAACGGGATAACGAAAACCCATCTGACGCGAAGTAGCGGAAGAAACCAGGAACTGCAGGGCATCAAGCGTCTTGCCATGGCGACCGATAAGAATCGCCAGATCGTCACCCGTCAAATCAAGGATAAGCTCGCCTTCGTCGCCTTCGTATTCGTTGATAACCACATCGCCGACATTCATATAAGGCAGGATGCTCTCCAAATAGGAGATAGCCGTATCTGCAATGGCGTCGAGTTCTTCCTCTGAGACGCCGCCGTCGGAAGCGTCCTCCTCGACCACGACGGTCTCTTCAACGGTCTCGACAATCTCTTCCTCTGGCATGTTTTCGTTATCTTCAGCCATATGCCTATCCTTCCTTCGAAGGGTATCGAATCAAACGGTTAGCGCTTCTTCGTGGGGCGCTTTTTCTTCTCGCGACGCTCGTACTCAACCTTAACGGGCTCCACCGGAAGAAGCTCCTCTTCCTTTTCCTCGTCCTCCTTCATCAAGACCTTCTGCGTGAACTGCTGCTGCAGAACGCCGAAGAGGGAAGAGGTGGCCCAGAACAGGAGAACGCCGGCGGGAGAGCTCCAGCCAATGAACAGCATCATGATGGTCATGACGCCCGCCATGATCATGGTCTGATTGCGCTGGGGGCCGGTGGAATTCCACTGCTGAATAGCCATTGGCAAAAACGTCAGTGCGGCGAACAGCAGCAGGATGATGATGTACGGAAGAAACGTCATCACGCCCATGCCCAATGCGCTAGACGGAGTGATGGTCAGGTCGGAGATGATGTTGTAGAAGTTGTAGTTAGTGCCGCTGGTACGCCAACCCATTTCCTGAAGCACCTGGAACACGGCCACGAAGATGGGCATTTGCAGGAACAGAGGCAGGCAACCGGCAATCGGGTTGAACTTCGTCTCACGATACAGCTTTGTCATTTCCTCCTGCATGCGCTCAGGATCGTCAGCGTATTTTTCCTGCATCTCAGTCATAAGCGGCTGCATCTTCTGCATCTGATACGAAGACTTGATCTGCTTCTGCATCAAAGGGAACAGGCACAGACGGAAGATGAGCGTGATGACAACGATAGCCATGCCCCAGTCGCCGATGAAGCCATAGAAGACATCCATGCCACCGAAAATAAGATTCTTAAATGCGTCCCACATAATCGCCTTTCGGAGCGCTGATCAGCAGCGCCTTTCGACAGTACTACGGTACGGGGTCGTACCCTTTACCACCGCCGGGACGGCATCTCAAAATTCTCTTACAGGTGAGGAAAGAGCCTTTCAGGAAGCCATACCTACGGATTGCAATCATTCCGTATTCGGAACAAGTTGGCGTAAAGCGGCAGCAGCCGGGAAAAAGCGGAGAGATAGCCATTCGATAGAATTTAATCAGTGCCAGGGCAATCTGCATGGGCACCCGTTTGAGAAACGAACTAGCCTTCTCAGCTGTCATCGGCCACTTCTCACCTTAAACCACATTGTTTCAACGTCTTCGCATATCCGCTTATCAGCTTTTTATACGAATCCTTCGTGGTGTTACGCGCGGCAATGAATACGACGTCGTAACCATCCCACGGGCCTCCCAGCTCCATGCATGCGGCGCGCATCCGGCGCTTTGCACGATTGCGCCATACGGCATTCCCGAGTTTCTTCCCTGCAACAAAAGCAACACGGCCGGATTGACCGTGTTGCTCATCTCGCTTCAAAGCGATCACTGCAGAAGATCCTCTGCCGTAACGGCGACCTTCCTGGAAAACCCGTGAGATATCAGTGCTGGATTTGATTACTCCAAACACAGATGATTAGACAGTCAGGCTCTTGCGACCCTTTGCGCGGCGGGCAGAGAGAACCCTGCGGCCGTTCTTGGTTGCCATACGAGCACGGAAACCATGGGTCTTGGCGCGCTTGCGCTTGTTCGGTTGATAAGTACGTTTCATTGGTATCCCTTTCGTATTAAGAGTAACTGCGAAATTATATCAGACAGCAACCTTATTTCACAAGGAAAAGATGGCATAACTTTCCCTACTTGCCCAAATCGAGCACCACAAGTGTATTCACTTCTCAATATTCATCTACGCCATACGGGAGAGAATACGAAAAACCCATTTCATCTCCTCATTGGATGCAGCCGGTGCGATTAACCCGGCGTGGAATTCACCGCGCGATCTTTTTCAAAACGCTTCTCCACAATTGCCACCCTTGACAGGAAAAGGTTGTGGAATAGCGCATTACCAAAGCGGAATGAACCGAAAACTTTCGATTGCCTTCGAAACGTCTGTGGAAAATGTTGAAAACAGGCCCTCTCACGCGTGAAATTCAGTGGATAACCTTGAATCTTCTGAAAATGGGCGTGAAAAGAGTTTTGAAAACCATCCGTCTACCTGACTTTTCGGAATATTGCTGACATGCCATTTTCATAATTTGAGCTGGGATTATGTAATATTCAACGCATAGTTTCGAACGATTTTCGGAGAATTCCGCAACGCAGTTGGATATTCAGCGGCAGCCACCTGGGAAAACGTTATTCAAGCGCTCTGTCAAGCTATTTTCGAAAGATTTCCCCGTTTTCGGAAGCTGTTTTCAACATATTCACCTAGCAATTCAGACCGTATTCGGACTTTTCCACCTTTTTTGGATAACGTGTTGAAAACTTTTAAAATTTCCTGTTGAAACACCGTTCAAACACTGAATGAAAGCTTGGATACTGTTTCGAATGCACAATGTTTCCCCAGATGGTTGAAAACCCGTACAATACTTTCCGATTGAATATTTCTGAATCTGCTGAAAATTGCGTTTCGAAAGTGGTTGAATACTGTATCTGATGGCTGAAAACACTGAACATAGGGAAGATCAAACGGATTCGACCAACGAGCCGTATGACTACACGCAGGTAAAGAACCCTGCGCGTATTGCCATATACGACGACTTCAAAAGCGCACCGCGAATCATCCAGATAGATCCCACCGACACTGCCCAGTTCATAGAGAATCTGGCTTCGACCATCTATGAGAAAGCACGCATGATAGGCGGAAAAATCTCCTATACCGCCATCCGTGAAGTATCCGAGAATTTCATTCATGCCCAGTTCAGCGAAGTGGTTGTCTCTATTTTCGATAACGGGAACACCATTCGCTTCGCCGATCAGGGGCCGGGGATCCCCGACAAGGAGAAGGTGCAGAAACCCGGCTATACGTCGGCAATCGAGCCGATGAAGCGCTACATCCGCGGCGTCGGTTCCGGCTTCCCGCTTGTCATTGATTACCTGGACAGCTCGCATGGCAATATCACCATCGACGACAATCTGGGGAAAGGCGCCACGGTCACAATCAGCTTGGTTGGCGAAAAGCCAGAGAAGAACGACGTGCTGGATACCGTCTCCGGATTGAGTGACCAGGGGCGGCAGATTATGGCGTTGTTCCAATTGAAGGATACACTCGGCGTTACGGACATTGCGAAAGCCACCGGCATGTCTCCGTCCACCGTTTCCTACCAGCTGGACAAACTGGAGAAACTGGAGTTGGTGAAACGCACCGCTTCGAAGAAACGCCAGGTCACAGACCTGGGATTGAGCGTGGTCGAGTACTTGTCGTAGCGCATATGCCGGCTTCGCGTACACGCTGGTGATGTAAGTTTTCCACAATGAATCGCATTTTTCCACCGTTTTAGAGGGCAATTGCTACACTAGGTGGGCAATCAACCCAGGAAGGCGGATTACTACGGCAATGCAGAATCTGGACTACGACGAAATATGGGATCGCATCTTCAACCAAATAAAAAGCTATGGTGAAGTGGACCCCAACCAGCTGACTGCATTCTTCTCGCGCCTTCATCTTCAGGCGTTCAGCAGCGGCTTCATCATGTTGACCGCCGATAACGAATTCATCAAGAACTGGATAGAGCGCAATTACCTTACGCTTATCAACCGCGCATTGGAAGATCTGTATCACGAGAAGTTTGTCGTGAGCATAGAAGTAGACGAGTCCGAGGCAATGAGGTACGGCGACCCGGCGATGGGTGTGGGTGCTGCTGCGCAGCAAGCTGCCACAAACCAGCCCTCTGCAAAGCCGCAGGCGCCGATGCAAGCACCGGTCGCCTCTCCAGCAGGTGCGCGGACCACACCGATGCCGGCAGCCCCTCAGGCTGCGGAAACGGCTGCTCAGATGCCTGGCCAGACCGCGCCTCACATGGTCATGCCTGCAGGCCAACCGCAGACTAATACGCAGATGACGCAAGCAGCAGGGCAGGGGCAAAGCCCGGCGGCCGCAGCGAACGAGCCCGCTCAAAGCACACAGGAGAACCACCTGACGCGAACCGTATCGAACCTGACGTTCGAGAACTATGTCATTGGCAATTCGAATCGCATGGCTTATTCCATGGCGCTGGCAGTGGCCGAGCATCCCGGCATGCCGCACCTGAATCCCCTGTTCATCTACGGGAAAAGCGGAGTGGGAAAGACGCATTTGCTGCGCGCCATCCAGAACCATATCAACGAGACTTCGAATGGATTCTTGAAAACCGTGTACGTGGACTCAACGGAATTCATCAACGATTATGCGAATGCAAGCGCCGACCACAGCCAAGAAAAAGCGAGCTTCAAGAATTTCAAACGCAACTATGAAGACGCCGACGTGCTGCTGATTGACGACGTGCAGTCGTTCCAGGGGAAAACGCAGACGCTGGAAATCATATTCCAGCTGTTCAACAGCCTGACAAGCGCCGGCAAGCAAGTAGTCATGTCCGCCGATATCGCACCGAAGAACATCGACATCGATGAACGTTACACCAGCCGTTTCAATCAGGGAGCCACGTTCGACATTCAGGCGCCGGAAATCGAGACGAAACGTGCTATTGTCAGCGCGTTCATCAAGGAATACCGCGAAAGCGAAGAGCGCTTCGACCTGGATATACCCGATGAGGTGCAGGAATACGTCGCCGAGAATTCAAGCTCGAACATCCGCGAGCTGAAAAGCGCCGTAACGAAGATCATCTACCAGATGGTCTATACGCAGAAGAAGACAATCACCATCGACGAGGTGGCGGTCATTCTGAAGAACCACTTCTCTGGTGGAAAGACGAAGCGCCTTACCATCGCCGATATTCAAAAGGAAGTGGAATCGTTCTACCGCGTCAGCCATGAGGATCTGATCAGTAAGAAGCGCAATCGCAGCATTGCCCATCCGCGGCAGGTGGCCATGTACCTGTGCCGCCAGCTGCTGGACAACAACGCCTATCAGCGCATCGGCGACGAGTTCGGCAAGAAAGATCACACCACGGTGATGCACTCTGTGGAATTGATCGAGACGAAAGCGAAGGAAAACAAGGAGATACGCGAAGAAATAGATATCCTCTTGAAACGTATTCGCGAGAACTAACAGAGTCGCCTATCTATCATTTGCGTCAGCTTTCGCGTTTGCGGTACCAGCCCCAGCCATCTTGGTAGATAATGAGGGACAAATGTAGGGATAAGCGGTGGAAAGAATGGGTAAGATTACCTACCCTGTTTTTCACGGTGGATTCACGTTACGCAATACACCATTTTCATCACTGAAAGATTTCCGTGATGAACAGGTAAAACGAAGCTATTCCACCAATCCACCGTGCTTATGATAATGATGATTTAAGAACTAATTTAAAAAGGCTTTAGGAATTAGATATATACATTCCCGGTTGGAGGACTTCAGTGAAATTCAGCATCAACCAATCAGAGTTCTACCAAGCGATGTCAGTGGTCTCCAAGGGAGCTGCTGCACACTCCACGCTTCCCATCCTTGCCGGTGTGTATATTGACGCTTCTGAAGATCATGTGGTGCTGCAGACAACGGATCTTGATCGGTCCGTGCAATATACGGTTCCTGCTTTGGTAGAAGAAGAGGGAAGCATCGTGGTTCCCGCCAAACTGCTTACCGATATCACGAAGAGCCTCCCGGACGCGGCCGTTCATTTCGAAGCGAATCAGAACGACGCCGTCATCATGTGCGAATCATCCACCTTCAGCGTGAAATCCATGGATGCCATCGATTTCCCGGGATTCCCCTCTATCGATGTTGTCGACACAGTTGAGATTCCGTTTCAGGAATTCTCATCCATGGTGAAAAAGGTCGCACGCGTATGCTCCCATGATGAAACGCGCGCCATTCTTACCGGTGTGTATATCTCTGCATCTGAAGGCAGCCTGCGCATGGTGGCTACGGACTCGTACCGTTTGGCGGTCTCCGATAAATCGTTGGAGGATTCCACGGCCGAGTTCGAAGCGGTTATCCCCGGTCCGTTCCTTCTTGAAGTGGCGGGTCTGCCGTCCAGCACGGATCCAGTACGCATCTCCGTTTCCGAAAACCAGGTGATGGTGGATTACCGCAACGTGGTGTATATCAACCGCCGCCTGGAAGGCAATTACCCGAATTATCGCCTTCTGCTGCCGGATTCGTACAACACGCGCGTGGAATTCAACGCAAAGCAACTCATTGCTGCCGTGCGGCGCACTTCGCTGATAAACGGTTCCACGTCTCCGATCAAATTCGATATCAACCAGGCTTCCGGCACGACGCAGCTTACGGCCGTCACGCAAGACGTGGGTTCCGCCCAGGAGATGCTGACGACGTCGGTAGAAGGTGAGGACGCCCAGATTGCGTTCAACGCCACGTTCATCCTGGATGGTCTGAATGCATTCAGCACGGATGACGTGTATCTGGAACTTCAGGATCAGAATCGCCCCGGCATTTTCAAGAGCGGCGAAGGCGAGAACTACCTGTATCTGGTCATGCCCGTTCGCCTGCTGTAGGCGTTTCCGCATACGGAGCATCCTTTACACCCAATGGGATTGCAGATTACGTCGCTGCGCCTGGCGAATTTCAGAAGTTATGAGCGTTTCTCCCTTGAGGGGCTCGGTTCACTGACGATATTCGTGGGTCCGAATGCCGTCGGCAAGAGCAACTTGCTGGAAGCGATACAGCTGACGACTGCACTGTCGTCGTTCCGTTCTGCCACCACGGAGCAGATGATCCGTTGGGGATGTTCGGACGCCCGCGTTGACGTCCATATGGAAGATGCCGTGCGCAACTTGGATGTGGCGTTGCTGTTGGGAGCGAATGGCAAACGCTACCGCCTGAATGGCAAGGCCGTGCAGGCTTCGGCACTGCAGGACAACCTGCCCGCCGTGGCATTCTGCCCGGACGACCTTTCGTTGGTGAAGGGGTCGCCGAGCGTGCGCCGCGCTGCCATAGATGCGTTGGGCAGTCAGCTTTCGGCGAATTATCGTGCCGTGAAACGCGATTATGAGAAGATCCTGCGCCAGAAGAACCGTCTGTTGAAGGATGAGGCAGATCCGTTGTACCTCTCCAGCGTGAACGAAGTTCTTTCAGTGGTGGGTGCGCAGCTGTGCCGGTATCGGTTGCAGATTTTCGAAGACCTGACCAGGGAATTCCCCGTCCAATATGCCGATACCACGGCAACTTCCGAGCACGCAGCCGTGCGTTATCGGCTGTCTTGGGAGAGTTTGCGCAGCGGCAGTGGCAAAGCTGAGCCGCCGACGCAGCTTGCGCTGCTGGCCGATGCGGAAACGCCGGACAGGGGAGTGTTGCAACACGAGTTCTCCCTGGCTTTGGATGAGATGTTGGAAGAAGAGCGCCGCCGCAAGCAGTCGCTGGTGGGACCGCATCGCGACACGTTGGATTTCCTGTTGGACGACCACGAGGCGGGCAGGTTCGCAAGCCAAGGGCAGCAGCGTTCCCTAGCCATTGCGTTCAAGCTGACAGAGTTCCGGATGATTGAGAAGAAACGCCATCAGCGGCCGCTGCTGTTGTTGGACGATGTCATGAGCGAGATTGATGCAACGCGTCGCGAGATGCTGACGAAACATTTACAGGATGCGGCGCAAACGTTTATTACCACAACGAATTTGGAATATTTCACTCCTGAGTTGTTGTCCTCCGCTCGTGTAATACACCTTCCCTATCAGGAAGTCTGATACCCCAAGGTGGTATACTTTCATCCAAATCAAACGAAATGGGGGGACTAATGAACGACCGACCTTCCTTGACGAAGTCCAATGAGGATTACCTCGAAGCTACCTACGAGCTGGCTGGCGATAAGAATCGGCCGGTTCGTTCCGTTGATCTGGCGGACAAGTTGAGCGTTTCCCGCCCCAGCGTCAGCAATGCCGTGGGTGTGCTGAAGAAGAAAGGGCTGGTTGACCAGGAGCCCTATGGGAGCATCATCTTGACGGACGAAGGCTTCAAGATTGGCAAGAGCACGTATGCTCGTCACACTACGCTCTATAGCTTCCTGCATGATATCTTGGGCGTCGATGAGGACACTGCTGCCGATGAGGCATGCGAAATAGAGCACACAATCAGCGAAGACACCATGACGAAGTGGCGCAAGCTGGTTGAGGAAACCGTGAACAAGTAATCCTGATCAAGAATGGCCCTGGCGGCGACTCAAGGCTGATGCCGAAAACGGCGGCTGTCTGCGTCACTTGCACTTGCCGTTCTCATAACATCGCCTGTTGACATGAAAAGACGCCCGCCGGATGGCGGGCGTCGTGCTTTCTAAATAAGGCGGCGATATGTTCCCGATACGCCGATGGTGTCAGAACCCCCACATTCCCGGGTTGAGGGAGACCGGGATGGCACCGATAACGATGGCGATGGCAATGATCAACCCGATGATCAGACCGCGTTTCTCCTTCGCTTTTTGCTGCTCTGTTTTCTCGGGCGTCGGAACTTCTCGACCCTCCATGGTAATGATTTGGTTCTCGATGCCGGTGGCAATGCGCTCGGCGATATCTCGCTTCAGGCGGTCTTCCGTATCCTGAGATTTGATGTCGAAGAACAAGTCCGTGCCGCCCTCTTCGCCGATCTTTGCGCGCAGATGCACGGTTGCCTTGTATTCGGTTGCAACAAAGCTGTAGGAGCGCAGAAAGTCAATGAAGAAACGGTCGTCGTCATCGAAATGCTTGGCTGTGATGTTGAAGTTGCGTCCGCCGCGCGTGAAATACTCGTTAGCGCCGTCGTAGACTTCGGCGATGTCGTGGTCAAGATGCAGAGGGCCGATTTTGTATTCAGGCATAGGTCGCCTTTCGCATTGTCGTGTCAATCTGGCTATTATACGTTACCTATGCGAATGAACGGCGAATTCGCCGCATTCGCGCGAAGTAAGACTAAGAAGGAGACTGCCTGATAGACAGCCTCCCGTTAGCGATGCGTTGCTGGCAATTGATGCCGAACGGACTATTCGAAGAGTGCGGCGATCTTCGGCATCCATTCGCTGATGGGGATCTTCTGTGGGCAGCGTTCCTCGCATTGGCCGCATCCGATGCATTCGCCGGCCTGTGCGCCGTTCAGCGGAATGGTAGTGGTGTATTCCCACTTCGCGCGCTCCATGTCTCCGCTCAAGATGTATTGGTTGTACGTTTGGAAGTTGTACGGGATGGTGACGTTTTGCGGGCATCCCGCGCAGTAGTTGCAACCGGTGCAGGGAATAGTGGGATAGCTGTTGAATACCGTTGCAACAGTTTCATAGACTGCCTGTTCCTCTTGCGAGAGCATGCCTACGTGCGCGCGTTCGGCCATTGCGACGTTCTCATCGATTTGTGCCGGCGTTCCCATGCCGGAAAGCAGCAGTGAGATCTGCGGTTTGTCCCAAAGGAAGTCGAAAGCCCATTCGATGGGCGAGCGGTCCGCGTCAACGGAGGCAAATGTCCCGCGCACCTTATCCGGTACATTCACCAGATGACCGCCGCGCAGCGGTTCCATGGCAATGACGCCCATGCCCTTCTGCGCCGCGTAGTTCGCTGCCGTCAGGCCGCCCTGGAATTCGCGATCGAGATAGTTCAGCTGCAGCTGGCAGATATCCCACGGAGCATAGTCGCAAACTTCCTTGAAGACATCGAACGTATCGTGGAATGAGAATCCGATATGCCCCACGCGGCCGTCTTCCTTCGCTTTCACGAGACGTTCCACCACGCCGTTCGGCAGCACGTGCGTTTCCCAGTCCTTTTTTGTAACGCAATGCAGCAAATACACATCAAGATGGTCTGTTTGCATGCGACCCATCTGCTTTTCGAGCAGCGAATCGAACTGGCCGGGCTCGTTGATCATCCAGATAGGGGATTTGCTTGCCAAGATAACCTTGTCACGATAGCCGCCCTGCAATGCTTTGCCCACGATCTTTTCGCTTTCGCCGTGAAGGTAATTGAATGCGGTGTCGAAGTAGTTGATGCCGGAATCAATGGCGTGCCTCATAAGCTCTATAGATTTCTCGACATCTGCGCCGCGGCTGCTTGTGTAGCCTTGTTTTCCTTCAGCAAGCGGTAATCTCATCAACCCCAGCCCGATAGGGGAAACCTTCAAGCCTGTGTTGCCCAATGCTCGGTAGATCATCGTTATCACCCCTTGGCGACTATTACGTCGCAGGTACCAAACACATACTCCATTATTGTCATGATAACGCGTGGCGAAGAGGCGAAAGAGCAGGGAAAGGAAGCGAATGCGCGCGGCGCTCTGCGAATTTGCGAACAAGGATATCGTTCACCGCAGAGCGGATCCGTAAGGGGAGATTGACCTGCTGCAGGTGGCGGCACCAATTCGCTCTGCGTTACTATGCTCATATTTCGCGAAAAGGGGATGATTGTGGAAGTATTCGAGCTTGTGTTGATACTGCTGGCGTGCGTGATTGCATCGTCGGTGTTGGATCAGATGGTCGGTCGCGTATCGCTGCCGCTCATCCAGATTGCCGTCGGCTTCGTGGTGGCCTTGCTGATTCCCGCTACAGCAGATGTGCATGTGGACTCGGAGCTGTTCTTGGTCCTGTTCATCGCGCCGCTGCTTTTCAACGAAGCGCGCGAGTCGAGTCGCCATGATTTATGGGTGAACAAGGGCGCTATCCTTTCGCTTGCCATCGGGCTGGTGCTGTTGACGGTGCTGGTTGTCGGCTTTGCGCTGCATGCCATTGTGCCCAGCATTCCCTTGGCGGCCGCATTTGCCTGTGCGGCGGCGTTGGGGCCAACCGATGCCGCGGCTGTGGGGGCATTGGGCTCAACGGTTGCATTGACGAACCGGCAGAAGACGCTGCTTTCCGGCGAATCGCTGATCAACGATGCTTCCGGTGTCGTGTCGTTCCAGTTCGCCATCGCCTCGGCGGTTACGGGGAGTTTTTCGGCCGTCGATGCCGGCACGACGTTCGCAGTATTGTTCTTCGGCGGCATTGCGGCGGGTATCATTTTCGGATGGCTGGCGCGCTCGTCCATGGGCCTCCTTCGCCGCAGCGGTTTCGAAAACACGACGGTGCATGTATTGTATGAAGTATTCACACCGTTCGCCGTCTTCCTGGCGGCAGAGGCACTGGATGTGAGCGGCATCCTGGCTGTTGTTGCAGCGGGTCTGGTGATGGCGGAGCGCACAACGCCGCTGTCTTCGACGGAGGATATTCGCCGCCATACGGTGTCGAACGGCTTTTGGGAGATCATTGTCTTCCTGATCAACGGCGTCATTTTCGTGCTCCTTGGCATGCAGCTTCCCCAAGCTATTTCGCCGACTTTGTCCGCATCTTATTCCTTGCCGTTTTTGCTGGGTGTTGTGGTTGCGCTTACGACCATGGTCATGGGATGCCGTCTGGTTTGGACGTTCGCGATGGAGCTGCTGCATAGAGACAAGGGAGCGTCTCACCGTGGTGCAACACAACCGGGAAAGGCGCTTAAGCGCGCGCTGATAACCACGATTGCCGGCCCGAAGGGCGCCGTAACGCTTTCCATTATCCTGACCATTCCCCTGGCACTGGACGACGGGTCGGCTTTCCCGGAGCGGAACCTGATCATCTTCCTCACTGCCGGAGTGATTCTGCTCACGTTGCTTCTTGCCGACAGCTTGCTGCCTCTTTTGGCGCCGAAAGAGGCCAGCGAATCGAATGAGGCGGAAACCCAGGAAGCCATGATCAAGGTGCTTGTTGCGACTATCGATGAACTTTCCCGTCGCGTGACGGATGGTGCGGACAAGGAATACGAGCCGGCGATACGTCTGACGATTGGACAGTACCGTGCCCGCCTGTTGCGCGAGCGTCTAGAGGTAACGTCCTGCGGTGGAGCGATGACGGGATTGATGAACGAGGTACTGGTGGAGCAGCAGAAATATGCGGCGCAGGTGGCAGGGGGATGCAACGGCGTTTCCGAAGCGGCCACCATGATGCCGTACAACGCGCTTTTGAGCAGCGTGCGTGTGGGTCGCGACGGCGGTGTCCGCATTCCTCTGCGCGCCATGATGAAATGGCGCTTCCGGAAAGTGAAGAAACGTATGAAGCCGTCTTCCGGCAATGGGGAGAATATGGCGCGGATATATTACGATTCATGTCTCATCTCTATGAAGCTGGAGAAAGTGGCTCTTGCCTATCTTGATGAGGTCATGAAAACGGAAGATCATGATACGCCGCGTTATCAAGCGGCGGAAGCGCTGCAAAGCGAACACCAGAGCGCATACGATGGCATCAGGAGTCGTTTGAGCGCTATCCATACGGACGACGACAATCTGATATATAAATTCGACAACATGCCGGCAGAAGTGCGCGACAACTTCGTTCAGCAGTTCAAGAATGCGAAGCACTATTCCGACGAGGTCTATCAGGGTGCGCTTCAAATTGAGCTTGATGAGATACGGCATCTGCAAGAGCGCGGCGAAATAGACCGCCATGTGGCGCAGCAGCTTCGCGAGGACGTGTATTTGATGCAAGTGAGCCTTGACGCGTAAATAGAGCGCGGCATAGCTCTTGTACGAGCGGAAAAGAGTGCGCGGGCTGCCCGATGATGAATTCGGGCAGCCCGCGCTTGTTGAAGCGGTAAGAATGAGTGTCGAGCAGAAGCCGAACTAGAACGTAGCCACCATGACATCCGTTGACTTGATTATGGCGATTGCCGGGACGCCCTCGGTCAGTCCGAGTTCTTCGATAGCTTCGTTTGTGATAGAACCCGTAATCTGATTTCCGTCAGGAAGCGAAAGCGTGATATGGCCGTTGACTGCTCCCGCCCTCACGTTCGAGACGATGCCGGCGAACTGGTTGCGGGCAGACAGGTTCGAAATAGGCTCAGAACCGGAAGCGAACATGACACTGGTCGCTTTCACAACGGCAGCTGCTTCGACGCCTTCCTTCAACCCGAGTTGGTTGATGGATTCCATGGTGATGTCCGCCTTGATTTCTTCATTGCCGGATTTGATGGTAACGACGCCGTTAACGGCTCCTGCCTTGACGTTCTCCACCATGCCGACGAACTGGTTGCGTGCCGAAATCATGATCCTCATCATCGTCTCTTTCTTATGTCTTGGTTAATTGCTGTAAGTGGTTTATTGCTGACGGAATCATCCTAGAATCTGTCGACCTGAAAGAGAACTGTTTCACGTGAAACGATGATTGATAACTTTGTTTCGTACCGTTTCACTTCGTTTCGTACAATTACTTCTAGTGATGGGATATGCTGTTTGCAGCCGGCGGCACTGTTGGAGCTGACGACTCAGCAAGTGAGAGGGGCGAATATGCGGCAGCGCTCTGATTTCTACGACCATGCCCTTAATGCCTGTGAAGTGGCGGCTTTGCTTGGCGTCAGCCAGAATCTGGTATACAAGCTGGCGAAAGAGGGGGAGATTCCCTCGTACCACGTCGGACGAAAATTGCGGTTTACTTCCGATGATGTTGCCGCATACCGAGACCGGGGGCGACGTAAGGCAAAGTGCGTTGCGGAGCCCGATGGCGAATATGTCTCCCGGCTGCTTGAACCTCCTCGCCGCGGAACGTTCCGGATAATGGGAACGGGTCAGGCCGTTCATGTGCTTTCCGATTATCTCGAAGGATTCGGCATACTCGCAGCATGCGATTACCGATCGGGTTATGCGTCGTTGATTGCGCTCTATATGAATCAGGCAGATGCGGCCATCGTGAATCTTTGGGACCATGCTACGGATAGCTGCAATCTTCCATATGTGCGGCGTCTTGCTCCCGGTATGCCCTGTATCGTGCTTACGCTCGGCGCGCAAAGCTACGGCTTCGTTGTGAAACAGGGTAACCCGAAAGGTGTGAGAGGCTGGATAGACCTCCTGGGGGATGGCATTGTGCTTGCGAATCGGGATCCTGGCAGCGCCGCGCGCATTCTACTCGATGAGCATCTTGTTGCCTTGGAAGCGGTTCCGGAACGTATTCGTGGCTATAGCCGCCCATTGCATTCCGAGTTGTCCGTAGGTAGTTTCGTTGGTCGCGATGAGGGTGATGTCGGCATTGCCACGGAACAATTGTTCCATGAAGTTGATGGGCTTGATTATCTGCCAATGCAAGAAGTCAACCAGGCATTGGTGATTCGGAAGACGCCGGAGACGAAGGGCGTGATCTCATTGTTGAAACAGCTTGTGCGATCCGATCATTTCAGAGAGCGCCTCGTCGTGCCGGGATTCCGTCCAGACACTTCGGGACATGTTATTTACGAAGTGTAAGCTATGGTAGAAACGTAACGGTCGAATAGGAACAGTGTTTCACGTGAAACCATTCGGATGAAATGGAGGGTCAGGTATGCAAAAGGTTCCCAGTATTGACGAGTGGCTGAACGAGGCGAGGCAATCGGAACAGGCGGACCAGATTGGAATGTACCTGGTCCACAACGGTGTGGTGAGAAAGAGTCCGCGCGCTCAGGTTCGCGATGGAGCTCCAGCCGATGCTGAAGTGGTGGGCATGTCGTTCGATTACGATGAAGCAAAAGTTCATGCCGCCATTGAGGCGACGAAACGTCTCAATGGCGTGTACTACGTGCGGGTATGGTGCAACCGCGGCCAATTGGAAGTAGGGGCTACCATCATGCAAGTGTTGATAGGCGCGGATATTCGACCGCATGCGGTTGATGCACTTCAGTCGCTTGTGGGCGAAATCAAATCTAACTGCGTTCGAGAAGATGAAATCCTACGCTAGAGCGCCGTCCCCTCGGGGATGTCGATGCGGACACAATCTACCAAAGAGCCATCGGCAACGAATTCGACGCCTTCCGGAATGGTGATGAGACAATTGCCATTCGAAAGTGCACCGTAGAGGGCGGAAGACTGCTTCTTTGCTGGCGTGGCAGTGAACCCGCCCTTACCGTCCGGGGCGATGGTTCCGCGCATGTAGTTACGCCGCGGATCGCGTTTCGTGCAGTCACCCACCAGCGCGGCTTTCTGGATGACTCGCGTGGATTCTGCAAATCCTTGCATCTTCCGTAATGCCGGTCGCACGAGCATCTCGAACCCAACGGCAGCAGCTGCGGGGTTTCCGGCGAGTCCCATGAACGGCGTGTTCCGAATGACGGCAAACGTCTGCGACTTTCCCGGGCGCATGTTCACGTATTTGAAGGAGACCGAACCCAGCTTATCTGCGATCTGCGTGGTGTAGTCGTAATCGCCAGCGGAGGCGCCGCCGCTCGTTACGACGAAATCGCATTCATCGACGGCGCGAGACAGCAGAGTTTCAATGGCTTGCTCGTCATCGGGAACAGTGCCATAACGCACTACGTCGCATCCAGCGTCTGCTGCCTGCGCCGCCAATTCGAACGAATTCGAATCGTAGAGGTGGCCAATCTCCAATGGATTGCCCTGTACGGTTAATTCGCTTCCCAGCGAGAACACGCCCACTTTCGGGCGCGCGTACACTGGAACGGCGGTCATTCCGGCGCTTGCGAAAAGACCGATTGTCGCTGGCTTGATTACAACGCCGGCAGAAACCAGCGTGCCCCCTGCTTTGACTTCCTCGCCTGCATGACGAATATTGCGGTCTTCGCGTACGGGCTGAGAAATGATGACGGTATCGCCCACCGTGCCTTCGCCAGTGACTTGTACGTTCTCTATCTTCTCGACGCAATCGCAGCCTGCAGGCACAGGTGCGCCGGTCATGATGCGGACTGCCTGTCCCGGTTCCAGCGTCTTGTCATAGTGGTATCCGGCACCGATGTGAGCCACGATTTTCAGGGGAGACAGGGCGTTGTCGGAAAGCCGCTGCAACGTCTTCGTGACGCAGTGCAAAGCCGTCCATGGAAGAGTTGTCGAATGGATTGATGTCGATAGAACTTACAACATCTTTCGCCAACACGCGTCCCCGTGCTTCCAACAAAGGTACTTCAACTACCGGCATTTGCGACACGGCGGCAAGTATGGTTGCGCGCGCTTCCTCTACTGAAATCATCCGTCCTCCTATTGGTCCGTTTTCCGAATTATGCCCCACTTGAGGTCTCTATTCTGCGCCAATACGTAAAAGGGGGAAGTTCCAGCAGGGGGAAAGGGGGAGACGGGGCATGCGTCGCGGTATTCGCCGATGGTTAGGCATCCGTTTACATTATTCTCATTCACATTATATTCAATATAGAATAAATTGAGCGTAAGTCTTATTGGGGTAAGGCAAATTGCCAACTTCGGTTTGAGAAGAGGAAGGGATGGGGATATGAAGAACAAATTGAAAGGCGTGTTGCTGTGCAGCGCGATTGCCGTAATGGTTTCCTGTTTTGCGCTTGCGGGATGCAGCAGCAACTCCAGCTCGAACGAGAGCTCTTCATCGGATAGCGCAGTTCAGCTGCAAATCTTCGCAGCGAATTCGCTTGAGAAGGCGCTTCCGGAAGTGCAGGAGCTGTACACGAAAGAGCATCCGAACGTAACGTTCGCGGATAGCCAGTTCAAGGCTTCCGGAGACCTGGTATCCACGCTGACCGGCGGCGGCTCCGCTGACGTGCTGATTACCGCTTCCAGCTCCACGATGGACGATGCTTCGAACGGCAAAGTCATCGACGACTCCACGCGGATGGATATGTTCACGAACGACCTGGTCATCTGCACAAAAGAGGGCAGCAACCTGAAGATCAAGTCCATCAAGGACCTGGCGACGAACAAGAACATCAAGTCCATTGCCATTGGCGATCCGGCAACGGTTCCCGCGGGCAACTACGCATTCCAGGCGCTGGATAGCGCCGACCTGGTCAAGAGCAGCAAGACGAATGACCAGGGCAAGCCGACGGACATCGTTTGGGCGAAGTCCATTTCCGACAAGATGAATGCCGGCGCCGATAAGGTTGGCACGGTTGCCTCTTACGTCCAGAGCGGTCAGGCGACGGTCGGCTTCGTGTACACGTCCGACATCTACCGTTACGACGGCATCCAGGTTGCGTATACTACGCCTGCCAGCTCTCATAAGACCATCATGTATCCGGGTGCGGTTTGCAGCGGCTCTTCCCATGCCGAAGAGGCTGCGGACTTCCTGAACTTCTGCACCACGAATGCTCAGGCGAAGAAGGTCTTCCAGAAGTACGGTTTCGAACTGGCGGATTAACCGCATCAACACAACCATGGAGGCAATCGGGATGACAACTGACCGTGCTCGCTCAAGCCGCTCTTTCCTCCCCCTCATCCTGATTGCCCTGCTGGTCTGCATGAATTGCTTTACCTCAGATGTTGCAGCGGCTGCGGAGAAGGGTTTGTCTTCCTCTTCGGCCGCACCTTTTTTGCAGGACTCATCGCTTTCCGTTGCCTATAAAGATGCGGCGGGTGATACAGATTCAGTGAGTATTTCAAAAGAGGGAGATCAAGCTCTTTCGAAAGGAGCCTCGTTCGGTTTCGCGGACTTCATTCGCTTGAATAAGGGAACGGACAGGGCGTACAACGACACGTATTACGGCTATCAGTACTCCATGGCATCCCAAGACGCGTTCATCGCCATTGCGGTGCCGGATACCGTTGCGAAGAAGAGCTACGTCATTGTCTATATTCCCGCACAGAGAGCGGACTCCCTGAATCTCGATATTGCCGACAAGCAGTTTCAGAAAACATTTGTATCTACGCTGCTGGCAGAGGATTCCGAGAATGCAAACGGTGGCGTGATGCTGTCTGCACTGAAGCCAACCTTCGTGTTCACGAGCGAAAACAGCGTCCGTTTGGGAAAGTATACGTATTCGTTTCCCGTTCAGATCGAAGACGGGTATTACTACGGTACGGTGAAGCGCGACGGCTCGAAAAAGGGTGTCGGCGGAGCGTTGTTTGCGGAAAGTGGCACGATGCATGCTGCATCGGAGCTGAACATTGCCCAAAAGCCGACGGGTCTTGCAGCGTTTGCGGAATTTCTTGCGAATCTGGACTGGCGCCCGCTATGGGTATCGTTGAAGACCACGGGGGTGGCGCTGGCATTCATATTCGTGTTTGGCATCCTGGCAGCCTGGGCGACGATTAATGCCACCAACCGGTTAAAGGGTGTGTTGGATACGATTTTCACCATTCCCATGGTGCTGCCGCCGACTGTCGTGGGCTTCCTGCTGCTGATGCTGTTCGGGCGTTCTACCGCCATCGGCCGCTGGCTTATCGCCCACGGCATCGATATCGTGTTCACGTGGCCCGCCGCGGTGATTGCCTGTGCGGTGGTAGGTTTTCCTTTGCTATACCGTACGGCGCGCGGCGCCTTCGAGAACCTGGACTCCACCATGTTGGATGCTGCTCGCACGTTGGGTTGGACAGAAGGACGCATATTTCGCCAGCTCATGATGCCGCTTGCGTGGCCGTCTATTGCGGCGGGCACCGTGCTCGGCTTCGCGCGGGCTATGGGCGAGTTCGGCGCGACCTTGTTCTTCGCGGGTAACTTCGCCGGTGTGACGCAGACGCTGCCAATTGCCATTTACTACGACTGGATGGCCGGCGACACGGATGCCGCCATCTTCTGGGTGGTTGTGGTTATCCTCATATCGTTCCTGGTCATCCTTTTTATCAACATCTACTCGTCGCGCACGCAACGCTATCGCCTCGGCGGCGATGTTTCGCACAAACGCCGCAAGCATGGAAAAGACAGGGATGCGAACGACAATAACGTCATTCGCGCTGGTCAGGAAGCGGACGGCGAAGCCTTGTCTTCGCTTTCGCCTGGCGAATCAACACGGGAAACGAGGTCGGTATGAGCCTTTCGGTTGATATACGGAAATCGCTTGGTTCGTTCGATCTGGATGTCTCGTTCGAGATGGAGAACGAGACGCTGGGATTGCTGGGCGCGTCCGGATGCGGTAAATCCATGACGCTACGCTGCATTGCCGGCGTGGAAAAACCCGACAGCGGCCGCATTGTGATAAACGATCGCGTGTTGTTCGATTCCGAGAAGGGCATAAACCTTCCTGCGCGCGAACGAAAGACGGCGCTCTTGTTCCAGAGCTTCCAGCTGTTTCCGAATATGACGGTGGAAAAGAACATCGGCGCCGGCATCGGGAAAGAAGTGAGCGCCGAAGAGCGCGCGCAGCGCATTCGCCATCAACTTGAGCGCTTTCAGCTTGTGGGTCTCGAAAAGCGCTATCCCGCGTTTCTTTCCGGCGGCCAGCAGCAGCGCGTGGCGCTTGCCCGCATGCTTGCAGCGCAGCCGGGTGCCTTGTTCCTGGACGAGCCGTTTTCGGCGCTGGATGCCCATCTGAAGGCGCAGTTGGAAGAGGATTTGCTGGATCTGTTCGACAGCTTCGAAGGGTCCGTTGTCTACGTGAGCCACGATATTGACGAGGCGTTTCGCTTCTGCAATCGCATTGCCGTGATGGATGATGGCCGCATCCGCGAAATTGCGAAAACTACCGCGTTGGTAAAGTATCCTCATACGCTTGCCACTGCGAAGATCACGGGCTGCGAAAATACGTCTGCCGCTCGCAAGATTAACGACTATACGTTCGAAGCCCTGGATTGGGGTGGCATGCGGCTGACGTCTTCGAACATCGTTCCCGATGACTTGGCGTATGTCGCCGTTCGGGCGTTTTACATTTCGCCGGCCCAACAGCAATCTATCAATGTGGTGCCGTGTACGGTCCAGCGCGTGTCGGACAGCCGTTTCGAACGTACGGTGGGGGTTCGCCCGTTAAGCGCTTCGGCCGTTAACCATCTTATTCAGTGGAATGTCGACAAGCTGCAAGTTCCGGAAACCCAGTTGCCGAACGTTGGCGATGAAGTGCGCCTGTTCTTCAATCCCCGGAACATGTATTTGCTGACGGAGTAGCCTTTTCTTGTCCCGAGTAGGGAATGCACGTTCCGCATATGAGTTCTTCCCGCCGTCATTTTATATATTGCAACATTGGTGTTGCAACCTGGTTGCAGGATGACTCTGCCGGTTCCCTACAAAGCCTCCTTTTCGTTAGCGTATGCTTATGCTCGATACGAACGAGAGAGAAGTGGGGGCAGCGTGGCGGCAGAGTATGACGAACCGGATGCAATCGAAGTAGTGGGCGCGCGCGTGCACAACTTGAAGAATGTGGATGTCAGCGTGCCGCTGCATAAGCTTGTCGGCATTGCCGGCGTTTCGGGATCGGGAAAAAGCTCGCTTGCCTTGGGCGTGCTGTATGCCGAAGGTTCGCGTCGATACTTGGAAGCGCTCTCAACATACACGCGGCGCCGTCTTGGTCAGCAGGCCCGGGCCGATGTGGACCAGGTGGAGCATGTGCCGGCGGCCCTGGCTCTGCGCCAGCGTCCGGCCGTGCCCGGCGTACGCAGTACGTTTGGCACCTCCACGGAACTGCTGAATGCCCTGCGCTTGCTGTTCTCGCGCGTTGGATCGTATACATGCCCGAATGGACATCGTGTTCCTCCGACGATGAATGTTGCCCTGGAGAAGCCCATTGTGTGCCCGGTGTGTCAGGCGAAATTCTATGGACGTGGCGCTGAAGAGCTTGCGTTCAACAGCGACGGCGCCTGCCCCACGTGCGGCGGAACAGGTGTGCAGCGCGTTGTTGATGAATCCACGCTTGTTCCCGATGAAACGAAGAGCATCGATGATGGCGCCGTGGTGGTATGGGGCACGCTGATGTGGTCGTTGATGAAGGATGTTTGCCGTGAGATGGGCGTTCGCACGGATGTGCCGTTCAATCAGCTGACGCCCGAGGAACGGGAAATGGTGTTTCACGGTCCTGCGGAGAAGCGCCATGTGGTTGTGCAGAACAAGGGCTCGAATACGGCAACGGCGCTGGATTTCACGTATTACAGTGCGGTGCGGTCTGTAGAAAACGCGCTGGCAAAGGCGAAAACGGAGAGTGCGTACAAGCGCATTGCCCGTTTCTTGATGGAAGGCCCGTGCCCCGATTGTCATGGCACGCGGCTGTCCGTAGCGGCGCGCGACCCGCAGGTATGTGGTATCAACTTAGCCGAAGCCACGATGATGACGCTCGATCAGCTTGCGGATTGGCTGCCCGGCGTTCCTCCCACGCTTCCGGAAGAGGTACGCCCCATGGCGCAGACCGTGCTCGATAGCATGGAAGAACCCATCTTGCGGTTGCAACAGCTGGGGTTGGGTTACCTTTCGCTTGATCGTGCCGGTGCAACGCTGTCGACGGGCGAAAGACAGCGCGTTCAATTGGCACGTGCTGTTCGCAATCGCACGACCGGTGTGTTGTATGTGTTGGACGAGCCGTCCATCGGCCTCCACCCGGCAAATGTCGACGGTCTGCTGGGCGTGATGGACGATTTGCTGGCGGATGGTAATACCGTGGTGGTTGTGGACCATGATGTTCGGGTGCTTCGCCATGTACAACATCTGATAGAAGTGGGTCCCGCCTCGGGCGCCGATGGCGGGCGGATTATTGCGCAGGGTAGCGTGCCTGACGTGGAGCAGAATGAGGCATCGCGCATTGCCCCGTTCTTGACCGGCGAGGCAAATGTGAACGTTCGTCCGGCGATTCCCGCTGACAAGGTATTTTCCGAAGGTGCGGTAAGGCTGCAGACCGATAGCATTCACACCGTGCAGCCGCTGGAAGTGCGTATTCCGCGCGGAAGGATGACGGCCGTTTCGGGCGTATCCGGTTCTGGTAAGACCACGCTGGTGCTGGAAAGCTTGGTGCCGGCCTTGCGTGCCAAGGCAGCGGGAGCAAAGCTTCCGAGCCACGTGCAGCGAATAGACGCGTGCGGCATCACCCGTGTCAATCTCATCGATTCCACGCCTATCGGCGCGAATGTGCGGTCGACTGTTGCAACATATTCCGGCATTCTCGACGGCTTGCGCCGTTCATTTGCGAAGACGGCGGATGCGAAAGATCGGCAGCTGAAAGCGGGCGACTTCTCATACAACACCGGTTCCTTGCGCTGTCCGACGTGCGAAGGCACGGGAACGATTTCCCTGGACGTGCAATTTCTGCCGGACGTGGAAGTACGCTGCCCCGATTGCCGGGGGTCGCGCTATTCCGAACGTGCGTGGCACATTCGCCGGCCATTGGCGCATGCGTATTCGCTTCAGGAAGAAGGTGGCGCGGTGGAGGGTGCCATTGAGGCCATCTCATTGCCGCAGCTGATGGAGCTTACCGTTGATCAGGCCTTGGAATGCTTGTCGGATATGCGCACGGTGCGCGGAAAGCTGCAAACGCTTCATAATCTGGGGTTGGGTTACCTTACGTTGGGCGAATCGACGCCGGCGCTTTCCGGCGGCGAGGCGCAGCGATTGAAGCTGGCAAGCGAAGTGGGCCGCGATCAGCATGATGCGTTGTTCGTGTTCGACGAACCCACGATCGGCTTGCATCCTCTTGATGTGCAGGTGCTGTTGCAGGTGTTGCAGGGGCTGGTGGATAACGGTGCCACGGTGGTGGTTATCGAACACGATTTGGACATGCTCAAGAATGCGGACTGGATTGTGGACATGGGCCCTGGCGGCGGCGAAAAAGGCGGGCGCGTGGTCTGTGCCGGCACGCCGACGCAAGTTGCGGCCTGCCCGGAAAGTGTAACAGGTACGTATCTGTAATAGATTCCGCATTACATGAATGGTGCGCGAATGCACGAGCGGAGTGCTGCTGCGTAAGAGGAAGCGCCGCTGCAACCTTGATGGAAGAGCGGCAGCGGCGGCACGCGCCTAGTTGTTGCTTGTCGGCATCAGCAACGTAAGCTCGTCGTTCATTTCCGTGGTCAGCTCATTTTGAAGATCCTGCTTGTACTGTTCTCTGTTCGGTGTCCAGATCTTCGTGGGGATATCGCTTGTCAGTTTTTTGCCGATATCGGAAGCTTCCAGCAATGCAACAAGGCCGTTCGACACGGTTGCGGAATCCGCGTTCCCTGAAGGGGTGATTCCCATCTTCGCACCTGCTGCAACGATGTTTGCAACAGATTGAGTTGCAGCTTCAGGTAGCGCGGAATCCAGGGAAGTTGCCTCCTTGATAAGCCAGTCGGGGATTTCGCAGGTTATTGCGCAGTCGGACAATGCGTTCTTGTCGAAGCGTTGCAGGGCGTCTGCTTCGTCAATGTAAGACTGCATGTTTGTTGCAAGGGTAGAATCATCTGCGTTTGCGTTGAGATTCTTGGCAAGCTGGCTCTTGATACTGTCATCGTTGAAGAGCTTGCTGCCCCAATTCTTCGGATCGCAATACCAATCCAAGAAGCTGTCTACGTTGTTGATTCGCGTTTGGTACGCCTGGGTTATCAGCGGCGTAAGCCCTTCATCCGCCTGCGTGGCAAAAGAGGTGAATTTCTGTTCCAAGAGCGCATGGTCGTAGTACGTGCCGTCAGATACATCGATGTTGAATCCGGCGGCGCTGCGTAACAGGCTCTTCATTTGCGTGACTTGTCCGCTCTGCTCGATGCTTGCCGCATGTTCGTCTGCGGCAATAGAACAGCCAATGAGGATGACGGGGAGCAAAATGCCCAACACGACATACCGTTTCTGCGGCAAGGGCTCCGTAGAGGCGTTCGCGGATTCTTTGATGGGGGAGAATGCCGTTTTCAATTCATTCGCGCGCAGCCAACATACGCCGAACAGGCAGGCGATTGAATAGAAAGTCGTGATGCTCAAGATGACTTCCAGCATTTCGTAGATGCCGTACGACACATTGGAGATGGCGGACATTCCGTAGGCAGTGAGCCCTTGAGACAATGCAGAGAACCAAGCAAGATCGGAAATCAACGTCGAGGGAGAATTCTCAAAGGGCTGGTTGACGGAGAGAACCGCCTGAACGGGTCCTGCGTATTCTGTCGGTTGCGTCGCATTCGTCAATGCAATATTCGCGAACAGCAAGAGCGCTGTTACAGCAACGCAGCTTATGCGGATGATGTGCGCCTGACGGAAAAACGGTGTGTATTCGCGCTCTACAAGCTTTCGTGTAAGCAGATAGGCGGCAGGAAATACGAAGATGGCGACAAGGACCAGCAGCCAGTTCTCTACCTTCCATCCCAGAGCTTGCAGAATCAGCGTCAGCGAGCAGATGGCGGAAACCACGAATAGCACAATGATGCTGAGTATACGCCCGTTATTCAGTTTGAAGAATGTGCTGTCCGGCTGAAGTTGCTGATGGCGGACCGTTTTCCGAAGAACGACATGCGTGTACAGCGGCGTGATAGTTGCAATAACGCTCACGGCGGCCCAGAGCACTGCCACACCCGGCAGGGGCAGGCTTGGCGCGACGACTGAGCCTGCATAGAGGAGAACGCACAGGAAGCTTGCTTTCGTGAAATAGGTGATCCAGTGCGATGGGGGCGTCATCTGATTGCTGCTCAACAAATCAGCAGTTATTGCATCAGGATGATGTAACTCGATTGCGGCCATGCGTATGTTCCCTAGTTTGCTCCTGACGGATTTCGATACACGCGGAGTATACCCGAACGAAAGCGCCGCTCTTACGCCGGTGGAAAAAGCCGCAATTCGGGCACGCTGCCGTTCTTTACGGCATCGCGAATGCCAAGAATGAGCTTTCGAGGCTGATAATCTTTCTCGCAATTACCCAGACGGTTCCAGTTGTATTCGCAAGTCATCGCAGTGTCTCCCCTGATTGCGGCCGCTTTTTGCCTTCGCATTCAGTTCCTTAACTCGAAGCATACTGTGCGGTCAGCGCGCCTGTCACGATTCAAACATCGGAATTGTCTCATCCTGACAGCCTAGATTTCCCGTGAGCGCGAAGGCTCGTTCGAGTGGAGCTGGACGACAATGATTGCGGTAAAAATAAGCACGAAACCCACCAGCATCTTGAGCGTAAATACCTCGCCGAAGAACAGCGCTCCGAACACGGCGCAGAACACACTTTCCAATGAGCAGAGCAGACCCGCCTCGGCCGCTGGGATGTGCTTTTGCGCAATGTTCTGAGCGATGGCCCCGAACGCGGCCGAACCTAGAATGACGTACGCCATCGACCCGAGGAAATCTGGGGATGACAGCTGGGTCGCAGTTGGCCAGGGCTGCGAAACCATGGCGATTATCAGGGCAAGCACACCGGCAACCAGCTGCTGGAAAACCGTGACCGTGATCACGTCGTTGCCCTTCAAAGCAAGGCTGATGATCACAATCTCGCCGCCATACAGGAAGGCCGACAGAATGCTCACTCCGTCGCCGAGCCCGATCGAGAGGCTGTCGGTGAGCGAGACGAGGCCAATACCGACGGCGCAAACGGCCGCGGCGCCGATGGTCCACGTATTCGGCCGACGCTTTGTGATAACCCACCACACGAACGGAACCGTGATGCAGTAACAGGCGCTCAGGAACGCGTTCTTCGACGGCGTGGTCCATTCCAGACCGATGAACTGGGACCAGAATCTGAGAAACGATGCGACGCCGATAATGCATCCGGATCTGAGAACCTGGCTGTTGAAATGTTTCTTCACATGCGGCCACATGATCAGCGTCAGAACTATGGTTGCGCCAAGGAACCGAAACGCCGTGAACCAGGTTGCTCCCACAATGGAGATTGCGCTTTTGCCGATGGTGAAGCCGAGACCCCAGACAGCGCCTGCCGAAATCAGCAGCAGACGATACGCTGCCAAAGGTAATTTCCGTTTTGATGTCTGCATGGGAATGAGTATAGCGGTGATTGCGGGGGTGCCCTGTGATGCAATGTGGAGTCTGTAAAATCCTATTCGAGAGAGGATAGCGAACATGGATGTATCCGAAGCATTCAATTGCCGTCGTTCTGTCAGGAGCTTTACTGGGGAAGAGCCCGCCGAAAGTGCCTTGAAGGCCATTCTGGGCAGTTTCAACGTATATGTAACGGCAAACAATGTCGGGAAATTCTGCTCTCGATGCCGCTGACAAACGTCAGATTATACTGGCCGTTTTCCAGGTCCTCAGATCATGAAAGACGCCCCGGCATAGCAAGTGGATTTGCGAGCTTCTGATTAGGTGCTACTCGCCGGGCTTTGCGCGCTATTTCAACGCGCGGTAATACGCGACGGCAATCTGGGTGCGGTTCTCCAAGCCCAGCTTTGCAAGAATAGAACTGATGTGGTTGCGCACGGTGCCTTCGCCCATACATGCCGCCTGCGCTATGCCGCGGTTGTCGAGGCCGTCGGCAACCAGCTTGACCACTTCGCGCTCACGATTCGTGAGCTGGGGAAACAACGTCTCGAGCGAGGGAGATTGCGTTGCCGAAGCCGGTATTGTTGTGTTTGCCCCCGCATTCTCGGATCCCAACATGAAGGCACGTTCCAAGACTTCGCCCTCAAGTACACGCTGGCCACGCATGACGGAGCGCAGCGCCGGGGCAATAGCGGTGACGTCCTGCTTGATGAGATAGCCGCGCGCGCCCTGCCGCAATGCGCGCACGATGTATTCATCGTCCGAAAACGTGGTGAGAAAGACAATGCGGGCATCCAGATGGGCTGCAAGGATTCGTTCTGCCGCTTCCAAGCCGCTGACCTGCGGCATCTGAATGTCGAGAAGCGCGATATCGGGGAGATGCTGCTCGTAAAGCGCAATTGCGTCAGCGCCGGACGACCCGGTGCCAACCACTTGTATGTCTTCCTGGGCGCCGAGAACGATGGCAAGCGAACTGGCCACTGCTCCGTCGTCGTCGACCACGATAACCCTCATGCCGCCGCTTCCTTCCTGGGAATGCTCACGTGCACTACGAATCCTCGCGCGCGAGGGGAATAGCCTGCGCTCATTGTCCCGTTTAATGCCCGGACCCGCTGTTCCATCGAGAGCAGCCCCATTCCGCCGCCGGATGTGCTGTTGGAGGAGTTACCGCCCAGTGCTTGCGGATCTGTCGATGCCGGAGCCAAGCCGTTGTCCGTCACGGTCAGCCGCCAGAGCCCGGGATGTTCGACAAGTTCTATTCGCACAGAGGAAGCTTCGTGGGCGTGGCGAAGCGTGTTGGAGAGTGCTTCTCTGAGCACTGCGGTCAAGCAGGCTGTGACCTGCGAGCTGGCAGTAGAAGCATCGATGTCGCATGTGGCCGTCAGTCCGGTGCCCCGACATGCCTCGTCTGCCACGCGGCGCAGTTGCACCGAGAGGTCGCACGTGGTGTCTGCCATACCGTGCACGCTTTGGCGCATGGTGTCCAGCGCCTCATAGAGCGTGTCGGCAACCGGCGACAGCTCTGCGAGTGTCTGCGGATTGTTCGCATGCACCACCTTCAAGGCTTCCGTCTGCATGATGCCGCGCGTCAGCAGATGGCCGACATTATCGTGAATCTCGCGGGCAATGCGGCTGCGTTCGGTCAGGGTTGCCAGCCGCGCTTCATACGCTTGCCGATCAAGCAGGTCACGGTTGCTTTTCTCCAGGGCCAAAGATTGTTCGCGCAGGGTGTCGCGCTCGTGTTGGCTACCGGTCTGGCGGGTGACTGCGTCTGCCGTACGCAGAGCCAGGACTGCCGCTACCGCGCAGCTGCATGTCGTCAGAATCAGTACGGAAGATGCGATGCCGGTATGGATGCCGAAGCAGAGCGCGAGCACCGCGATCAAAGCAGCGGGTGCGGTGCGCCGCCGGGCGGTTAGGTCGTACACCGCGAGCGCCATGAACGGGAGGCTTGCTGGAATCATGCAGGCAGCTGCCAGGTAACCGGCGGACAGCGCCGCAGACGTTCTGCGCAGCGCCGACGACGCCGTGCGGGCGAAGGAACCTATCTCGGCAAATGCCGAGATGCCCAGAGCAATGAGCAGAAAGGCAACAAACGGTGTGTCCACTGCCGTAAGCGCCAAGGAGGGCAGGCAGCAGACCAGTACCAGCAGTTTGTCAACAAATCGGTCCATATTGCGTCTTATTGTACCCAGATATCGTGGCGACTTTTACGAAAGGGTGGCATCGTGGTGAACTTATGACAAATATCACCCCTGGCCATGGCAAGCGATGACGCTGGTCACTTCTCAGGATTCCGGCCATGGGCTACGTTGGGAATGTGGATGTGCGCGAGATGTGAGTAAGCAGCAAAGGAGCCTCCCATGCCCGAAGTCGTTGCGGTAAATAACCTGGTAAAGCGCTACGGAGATCTGTTGGCGCTTGATCACTTCAACCTGTTTATCGGAGATGGCGAGATTTTCGGCCTGTTGGGCCCTAACGGCTCGGGTAAAACGACGGCCATCAACTGCATCTTGCAGCTGCTTACGTATGACAAGGGCGACATCCGGCTCTTCGGAGAACCCATGAGCGCCGCGCGCTACGACTTGAAGCGACGCATTGGCGTGGTGCCGCAGCAGGTGGCCATCTTCGAGGAACTGACGGTGCGCGAAAACATCGACTATTTCTGTTCGTTGTACGTTCCCGAGAAAGATCGCCGCCGCCAGTTGGTTGGCCAGGCCATTTCCTTTGTGAGTCTGGAGGACTACGTGAAGTTTCGCCCCAAGAAGCTTTCCGGCGGCTTGCTGCGGCGCCTGAATATTGCCTGCGGCATTGCCCATCAGCCGGAACTGATCTTCTTCGACGAACCTACGGTGGCTGTCGACCCGCAGAGCCGTGCCTCCATCTTGGAGGGCATTCGGCGCCTGAACGAGCAGGGCACGACAGTGGTGTATACAAGCCATTACATGGAAGAGGTCGAGCAGCTCTGCAACCGGGTCATGATCATGGACCATGGCCGATCGCTTGTGCATGGCACAGTGGAGGAACTTCAGCGCTCCATTTCCACGGGAGAGAAGATCAAGGCTGAGGTGGGGGAACTGGCGCCGGAGGTGCTGGACCGCATCCGCAAGCTGCCGCGCGTGGTGAGCGCGTCGATGGAGGACGGAGAGCTGGTCTGCGAGTGCGAAAACGGCGGCAGCAATCTGGTGCAGGTGTTGTCGGTGCTTTCCGACTGCGGCGTGGCATGCGGACGGATTGTGTGCGAACCACCCACTCTGAACGATGTGTTCTTGGAGATTACCGGCCGCGAGTTGCGGGACTAGGGGGGATCGTGCATGTGGACGACGCTTATTGCCACAATAAAAGCCCTGTTCAGGACCCCTTCCGTACTCATCTGGTGCGTGGTATTCCCATTAGCTCTGCCCACCCTTTTCATGGTCATGTTCTCGGGCCTTGCGAATGATGGCACGCTCGATCCTGTGCCGGTGGCCGTGGTGCAAAACCAGGACTGGAACGATTCGGAATTCTCCCAGGTGGTCAAGGGTCTTAATGAGGAGGGCGATGACCGCCTGTTTCAGGTGACCTACGTTAATGACCGGGAAGCGGGTAGTGCCCTTATCAAGAACGGTAGTGTGGCAGGCATGTATGAAATCGACTCGAAGTTCATGCCGGTAGTGACATTGCCGCCCGACAACGTTGCGGGTTCTTTGAGCATGAGCTCGCTGCGGGGAACCATCCTGCAGCGTGTGGCCGATAGCTATCTGCAAAACTACCAGCTTATCGAGTCTTCCATTAAGGAGAATCCTCGTATGGCAGCTAATCCGGGGGCTATCAGCGCAGCGCTTGGGATAAGCGTGGAGGCGAAACAGTTCTCGGCTACACGATCCCTTCCCGACGAGACCGTACGCTACTACTATGTGTTGCTGGCAATGGTGGCGCTCATGGCCGGCACGCAAAATGCGCTGATTTCCCTCTGTTGGCTTCAGCCGTCCGTTTCCGTGCTGGGTGCTCGACGGATGGTGGCAGGCACCAGTCGCACCCGTCAGTTATTGGGAGTCATCTTAGGCAGCTGGGTGGTGTCCATGCTTTGCAGCTATCTTTCGTTCGGTTACCTATGCCTGGTGGTGGGCATCGACTTTGCCGGCAGGGAAGGATTCTGCTTGCTGGGGCTGGCGGTGGCAACATTGGCTTCCACCGCACTGGGTGCACTGGTGGGATCGCTGCCTCTCAAGGGCGGGTCCGATGTGAGGTCGGGCGCGCTCCTTGCCCTGGTAATGGGGCTATGCGTTATTGCCGGACTGGTAGGAACCGGATCGATGGAACTTTCCGACGCCCTAGCTCAGGCGTGGCCACCTGAAGCATGGCTCAACCCAGCGCGTCTTATTGCCGACCTTTTCTATAGCTTGTATTACTACGACAGTTTGAATCCGTTTGGTCTGCGCCTGCTGGTATGCGCGGCAATGGCGGTGGTGTTTTTCGCAGTGTCCGCCGTGTTCCTGAGGAGGCAGCGCCATGAACATCTTTAAAGCGGCTTTGAAATTGGCGGCGCGGCATCGCGTGTACTTCGGGATCTATCTGGTGGCCTTGAGCCTGTGCGGTCTGCCAATGGTGTTCTCCGCCATGAGCGCGACCACCGACGGGGATACCGCTGGCCACAGCGATTACCTTGCGAGCGTAGCGGTTGTCGATCGCGACGGATCGGCGATTTCTCAGGGTCTGACGGAGCATCTGAATCAGACGGCGATGCTGGTCGAAGTGGCTGACGACACCTATGCCATCCAAGATGCGCTGGCTCAATCGCATGCTGATTGCGTGGTGGTGATACCGCAGGGATTTGGCAAGGACCTAATGCAGGCTGCCCATGCGGGATCGGACACGCCCGAAGTTCAGGTGGCCTACGGTACCGATATGCAATCCGGAGCGCTTGCAAGGAGTGAGACTACCGGTTGGCTTTCACTGGTGGGGCGGGCTGCGGCGCTTGACTCGGCAGCAAGCGAGCATGAGGTTGTCTCTCGTGCCGAAGAGGCCAGCCAGAAGCAGGCTGACACCCAGGTTACCGATGTGCAGGTGGCACAAGCGGGCACCGACACGTTCACCGGCTACTTGGGATTCAACATGTACTCGCTGTTCGTGGCCATTGTGGTGTGCGTCGGACTAATGATGAGCAGCTTCAGGACGCCTGAGATGCGGAAGCGCATCGGGGCGTCTCCGCAATCGCCTGGGCAGGTCAACCGCGCGGTCGTTGGAGCCGGTTTCGTGCTTATGGCGATTGCCTGGGTCTGGGTTTCTGCACTGGCGCTGGGCTTTGGGGCTGGTGCGCTTGGAGGAACGGCATGGTGGCAACCGGTGCTCTGCCTGCTGTCGGTATTCCTGTATTGCTTGGTGCCGTTGGCGATGGCCTTTGCGCTGTCGCAGCTCAATGCCTCTGAAGAGATGTTGAATGCAGTGGGCAATATTCTGGGATTGCTTTCGGCATTTATGAGCGGGGCTTGGGTGCCGCTCGAGCTTATGGACTCGAATGTGCAGGGCTTGGCGCGGCTCACGCCGGGATACTGGTGCAATGATGTTCTGACAAACGCGTTTACGACAAGCGATTGGAGTGTCCTGGCGGGTCGGGTAACGACGGATTTGGGCATGCTGATGCTGTTTGCTGTGGTGACGGCGCTGGTGGGAGTGGCTTTGTCTCGGGCGCGTATGCTGCGTTCGACAAGGGCGGTGCAGGCGGCTCGCGCAGCTGAGTAGCTCAACCAAAAGCAGGCCAGAAGGACATGCCCTCTGGCCTGCGGTTTTTCATGGTGCCCCCGGGCGGATTCGAACCGTCGACACCCGCTTTAGGAGAGCGGTGCTCTATCCCCTGAGCTACGGAGGCGAAGTTAATACCGAGAGGCTATTGTAGCAGCCTCTCGGTACGATTATTTGCTCGATTTGCTGCTCTTGGACGAGCTGCTGGAGCTTGACGAAGAACTCGAGCTGTTGGAATCGGACGAAGAGCTGCTGCTGGATTCCTCCACCGTCAGGTAGATGGTGTCGCCCTTCGACGCGGACGTGGGGGAGTAGCCGGTTACCGTGCCGCTCGTGCTGTTTGCGCTTACCTTGAACCCTGCAGCGCGCAGAGTGCTGGCGGCGGACTTCACGGACATGCCGGTGACGTTCGGAACATCCACTTCATCCGGGCCCGTGCTGACCACGATGGTAACCGTAGAGCCCTTGTCGGCCTGAGAACCGCCCGACGGATTCTGCGAGATAACGTCGCCCTTGCTCACCGTGTCGCTGGAATCATTCGTGACGTACACCTCGAAGCCGGCGTTGCTCAGCGTACTGGTAGCCGAGCTCTGGCTCTGGCCGGTGACATCCGGCACGGAGACCTGCGAAGGACCAAGCGAAACAACGTACGTGACTTCGCTGCCCTTATCTACCAGCGTATTTGCCGACGGGTTGGTGCTGATGATCTTGCCCTTGGCAACCGTATCGGAATTCTGCGAATCACCCGCTGTTGCGGTCAGTCCCGCCGCGGTCAGAACGGCAACGGCCTTCGCCTCCGACTTGCCAGTCACGTCAGGCACGTTCACCTGCTCCGTGCCCTTCGACACGTTGATGTTCACACGCGTACCCTGATCAGCCTGCGTGCCTGCCTGCGGGTCCGTGCTGACAACCTTGCCCTTTTCGACGGTGGTACTGTACACCTCTGTGACGGTGCCAATGGAATAGCCGTTGCTCGACAGCGTCTGCTCGGCGGCATTCAGCTCCTGGCCGGTGACATCCGGCACGGTGTGCGTATTCATCATGGCCCAGGCGGCATAGCCGATGGCGGCGGCAATAAGGAGCAGCAGGATAGCGATAAGCGCCTTCTTCTTGCCGCTCATCTTCTGCTTCTTGCCGCTGTTGGCGCGGAAGTCCGCCTTATGCGAAGCCGGCTGGTTGTCATCCTTGATGGCATTCATGACCTTGGTGGTACCGGCACCGGCAGGCACGTAGGCGCCAGCGGGAGCGGCGGCCGTGTTCATCTGCTGCGTCCGCGCTTCGGAGAAGCGGTTGCCCAGGCGGCCCGCCAGGTAGTCGGTAAGCACCTGGCGCATTTCCAGAGCGGTGGAGAAACGACGGTTGGGGTCCTTCTCCATGGCTTTCATGATGATGCTTTCCAGATTCGGGTCGATATCGGGCACCCAATGGCTGGGCGGTTTCGGCGTCTCCTTGACCTGCTTCATGGCAACGCTGACGGCATCGGGGCCGTCGAACGGCAGATGGCCGGTCACTGCTTCGTACATGACAATGCCCAGCGAATATATGTCGCTTGCAGCAGTGAGTTCCTTGCCCTGCGCCTGTTCCGGCGAGATGTAATGCGCCGTTCCCAGCACAGACGAGGTCTGCGCCTTCATGGAGTTCTTCGCGCGTGCAATGCCGAAGTCCATGACCTTGATGTTGCCATCGGGCTGAATCATGATGTTCTGCGGCTTGATGTCGCGGTGGATGATGTCCAGATGATGGGCTACGCTCAGCGCTTGGCATACCTGGGAGCCGATTTGCGCCACCTTGCGTTCGCTGATAGCTCCGCGTTCCTGGATAGCAGTTTTAAGGTCGGATCCGCGCACGTACTCCATGACGATGTAATACGTGCCTTCGTCCTGACCCCAGTCGTAAACATTGACGATATAGGGACTCTGCAGGTTGGCAGCAGCAGAGGCCTCCTGTCGGAAACGACGGGTGAAATCGGGATCTTCCGCGTATTGAGGGAGCATGACCTTCACGGCCACCACTCGCCCGAGCACGTTGTCTTGGGCACGGTAGACCTCTGCCATGCCACCGATGCCAATGCGCTCAGTGATGCGGTAACGTCCGTTGAAGGTTCTGCCAACCATGTTTCCGGCCACGTTTAAACTCCTTTTGGATACATGCTAAAGCGAACCTGAATCGACTGCTTTAGCTTACTCCATTTCGCACTTCACCAGACGGTTGAATAGGCACTCAACCGAAATGTTTCTTACAAGTCTCCCTGTTCTTTAAGGGCGGTCTCCAGCACGTCATGTGCCGCGACGGTTGCGGTGCCCTCATCGGACTCTTCGCAGACGATTGCGATAACCACATCGGCGTCATCGCTGGGGCCCATGCCCACGAACCACGAGTTGTCCTTTTCCTTGCCCGTCTCGGCCGTGCCGGTCTTGCCGGCAACGGTCACTCCGTCAACAGCCGCTGCAGTACCGGTGCCGCTCTTGATAACGGTTTCCAGTACCTTGCGTACGCGCTTTGCGGTGCTGCTGCTGATGGGGGACAGGTACGCTTCCGAAGACGCCGTGTAGCTGCGCACGCCGTCGGAATTATAGATGCCGTCCACCAAGTACGGCTTCTCGATAACGCCATTGTTTGCAATGGCGCAACCCACCATGGCCATCTGCAGCACGGTTGCCTGCGGGCCGGCCGGGCTGGAATGCTCGCCGACGGGCTGGCCGTCAGCGGCCCAAGCGGTTTCCCATTCGGTCATTTGGTTCGCATCGGGCATCAGCGACGTGTACAGCGGGATGTCGAAGTCGAGTTCGCGGTTGAAGCCGAAGTTCTTTGCGCTGGATACCAGCTTGTCGGCGCCGATTTGGCGGCCGACCTGGGCGAACACGGTGTTCGACGAGAGCGCGGTTGCCTGCGTTAGCGTCAACGTGCCGTAGTTGTTGTGGTCAAAGTTGTAAATCTGGCCGCCGCCGATGGTGATGCTTCCGGGTGAAGAATACGTGCTGTCCTCGGAGGCGATGTTGTTCTCCAGGGCTGTGGACAGCGTTACGATCTTGAAGGTGGAACCGGGCGCGTACAGCGTGTTCGTTGCGCGGTTAAGCAGCGCGCCGTTGGAAACATCCGTGGACGCGTCCTTGCCTGCCAGGATCTTGTCGATGTTGTTTGCGTTGTACGTGGGCGCCGTTGCCATGGCAAGGATGGCACCCGTCTTCGGGTTGATGACCACGCATGCGCCCTTGTGACCCTCGAGAGCGCTGTTCGCCGCCTTCTGGATTTTGGAGTTCAGCGTCAGCGTGATGTCGTTGCCCTTCACGCCCGCGCCGCTCATGCCGGCCAGCACGTCGCTCCATGACGAGTAGCTTTCAGAGCCCGTCAGCTGCGAATTGTATTTCTGCTCGATGCCGGACGTGCCGTACTGTGTGGAGGCGTAGCCCACCACGTTGCTGGCCAACGTGCCGGCGGGGTATTCGCGTTTGTAGACAGCCGTTCCCTCTTTCAACGCGCTGCGCGCAAGCACTACGCCATCGCTGGTGCTGATGGTGCCGCGCTGGTTCTTCTCCTGCTTTGCAATGGTGTGGTTGTTGTTGGCCATATTCTGAATGTCGCTGGCCTCGGCCACCATGACGTACGTCAGATTGCCCAGCAGCACGGCGAACAGGATGCAGATAACGGCCAGAACGACGTTGATGCGCTTGCCCAGCGACACGCGGCCCAGCACGCCGATGCTCTGCATGGACGTGGTGTTCTGCTGTATCTCGGAGCCTAAGCCGGTGCCCTCGTCGCCACAGCGCAGCAACATGCCCACAGCCATGAAGCTGGCAAGCAACGAGGAACCACCTTGGCTGATGAACGGAAGCGTCAGGCCGGTCAGGGGAATGAGGTCCGTGACGCCGCCGACAATGATGAACGCCTGCAGCGCGATGGTGGACGTCAGGCCCACGGCAATGAAAGAGCTCACGTCGCTCTTCGCACGCGCTGCGGTCAGCAGGCCGCGGACAGCGAAGCAGACGTACATGAGCAGTATGGCGCCGGCGCCCAACAGGCCCGTCTCCTCGGCGATGGCGGAGAAGATGAAGTCGCTTTCCACGACGGGGATCTGCTCGGCCAAGCCGTTGCCGATGCCCACGCCGAACATGCCGCCGTCAGCAATGCTGTAAAGCGATTGCGCCAGCTGGTAGCCCGTGTCCTGAGCGTCTGCGAACGGGTTCAGCCACGTGTTCACGCGGACCTGGACATGCCCGAACGCCATATAGGCGGCCACACCGCCGATGGCGGCCAGCAGGATGCCGAACAGCAGGTAGGACTTCTTGCCGGTAGCCGTATACAACATGGTCAAGAACACCAGGAAGACCACCAGTGCGGAACCCAGGTCCCTCTCGAAGATGACGATGACCATGGAGATGCCCCACATCAGCAGCAGCGGCAGCATGGTGCGCAGATCGGGGATGTGGAACGGGCCCACCTTCACAGTGAACACGGACAGCATCTCGCGGTTCTGCGCCAGGTAGGCGGCCAGGAACAGCACGATGCACAGCTTCGCCAGCTCGCCGGGCTGGAAGGAGAAACCACCGATGGACAACCAGATGCGCGAACCATATTGCTCCATGCCAATGCCGGGCAGCAACGGCGAAAGCAACAGGATGACGCCGATGACCATCAGCGTGTATTTGTATTTTGCGGACTTGTCTATGCGACGTACGAACACCAGGATCAACACCATGAAGGCGATGCCCACATACAGCCAGATTAGCTGGCGGATGGCCATGTCGGGGGCCAAGCGCGTGACGAAGGCGATGCCGATGCCGGACAGCGCGTACGCCAGCGGCAGGATAGCGGGATCGGCTCCCGGCGCGAACTTGCGCACGGCCAGGTGCGATATGGCGAATGCCACGAAGATGCCGATGGGTGTTCCCAGCGTCTCGGCGGTGGGCGTGCCGCCGTTGTTCACGATGAGCATGGCAAACGGGAGGATGACGATTGGCGTCGCCACCAGCAACAGGATAAGCTCGATATTGCGTCTTGACATCACTCATCACCCCTAATCGGCAGTCGATGAAGAGGAACTGCTGCTGGAGCTGTTCGACTTCTTTTCGTTCTGCTTTTTCTTCTGCGCGGTTGCCTGGGCAGCCTCCTGTGCCGCCTTGGCTTCGCTCTCGTATTCGGAAACCAGGTTCGCGGCCTCGTTCAGGTTGTCCACCTGGATGTTCTGCTTGATGTGCTCCTGCACGCCGGGCTGCAAGTCGCTTAGGCTGACGTCCGTCACATAACTGAGCTGCGACGTCTCTATGCCGAAGATGGCTCCTGGTGTGCCGGTGTACACGGCCACCTTGCCGTTTTGCTCTCCGATGTACGCGCTGTTGCTGAAGTAGTAGTACGCGCCCGCGCAACCGCCGGCGATGACCGCTGTCAGCAACAGGATGATGAACGTCCACCACAGGCGCGAACGACGTGCGATGCGCTTGCGCGTGGCCACCGCGTCACCCACGATATCCACGACCACGACCGTGACGTTGTCCAGGCCGCCGGCGCTGATGGCATCGTTGACCAGGGCGCTTGCGCAGCGCTGCGGGTCGCGGATGCGGGCCAGCTGCGACTGGATACGGCTGTTCTCCACCATGCTGTACAGGCCGTCGCTGCAGAGCAGCAGGCGGTCGCCGGGGGATGCCGTGATTTCGTACAGGTCGGGTTGCATGTTCGGGTCGCTGCCGATGGCGCGCGTGATGATGGAGCGGTTCGGGTGGACGCGGGCTTCCTCTTCCGTGAGTCGGCCGGCCTCCACCATGTCCGCCACAAGGCTGTGGTCGCGCGTCAGCTGCTGCAGCTTGCCATGATGCAGCAAGTAGGCGCGCGAGTCGCCCACGTGCGCGATAGCCAGATGCGTACCTTCGATGACGCATGCCGTCATGGTGGTGCCCATGCCGGCTAGTTCGGCGCGAAGTGCCTCGTTGATTACGGCGTGATTCGCCTTGATGACCGCTTCGCCCAGCATGTCCACATCTGCGGTGGTCGGCGCGTTCTTCATCAGGACCTTGACGGCGAGCTCGGACGCAACATCGCCGGCGGCATGACCTCCCATGCCGTCCGCCACGGCGAACAGCGGCGGCGAAACCGCCAGGCTATCCTCGTTGCGTTCGCGCACGCAGCCAACGTCGGTGCGGCTGCCGAAAATTGCGTGGGTGCGCGGCATTTTCTGCTTCAAAGGATTGCGTGGCATTATGCGTACCTCACGCGAATGGCCACGTCGCCGACGTTCACCACGTCACCGCTCTTCAGCACGGTGGGCTCGGTGATGCGCTGCCCGTTCACGGCCGTTCCGTTTGTGGAGCCCAGGTCCTCGATGAACAGGTTCTGGCCCATGATGGTGAAGCGTGCGTGACGGCCGGAGACGTACTCCGCTCCGATGACGATGTCGGATCCCGGGCTGCGGCCGATGATAACGGGGCCGCGCACGGTGATCTTCACGCCGCGGAGCTCTTTCGGGCCGCGTTCCACGGCTACCGTCCAGTTCTTCGTCTGCTTGCGTTGTCCACGGACGGCGCCGATGCCGGTTTTCATGATGGCAAACAGGAACACGAACATCAGCGCGATGAACAATATTCGCGCTACGAGCAATGTCATATCTATCAACGGAGCAACTCCTGACACTCGAAGCTGAGGGCGTACGTGCCCATTGCAGCGGAAATCATGCTAGCTTCCGACTTCTCCTTTAATGCCGGTAGGTGAACAGATAGTTCGTCAAACCGATGGTGATGCGGTCGCCTTCCTGCAGGCGCTGGGAGGCGATTCGCTGGCCGTTGACCTTCGTTCCGTTCGTGGAATCCAGGTCCGTGATGATCCAGGAACCGTCAGGCTGTGCCTGAAGGCGCGCATGCATGCGGCTGGCGTTGATGTCGCTGACGGCGATGTCAGAATCCGCGCCGCGGCCCAGCGTGTACGTGCCGGGCTCCAGGTTCTCGATGCGGTTCGTGGACATGTTCGTCAGGCGAATGGGCTTGGATGCCGCTGCCGGGGCGTTGTTGATGAGCTGCGTGGCAGCTGCGCTGTTGACGCTGTGCGGGCGGGCATTCGAAGGAGCGGACTCGTAGATGGGAGGTGCGCTGACTGCCTGGGCGCGGTTGCGGCCCTGAGCGAAGTCCTCGCCGTTGTAGGGGTATTCGCCGTAATTGACGGAACGGTCCATCTCGGATTCGGGAGCGTAGGAGAAATCATTCGGGGCTTGCGCAGTGCGCGGTTGGGGCGCGGGTGCAGGTGCCTGGTAGGCGGGAGCTTGCTGGTAGGCAGGCTGGGCTGCCGGCTGCGGCGCGGGCTGCTGCGGCATGGACTGGCGTGCCGCCTGCTGGGCGTCGCGCGCGGCCTGCTGATGCGCAGCGTGGCTGTGGGCGCCGGTGACGTGGCGGTAGTTGCTCTGCTCGAAGTTCTGCGCCTGGCCCACGGGACGGCTGTTGCCAATGCCGTAGCGGGCCATTTCCTCAGCGCGGAGCTGCTTGACAATGGGCGCGGAGACCATTTCAGCGATGATGTCGAAGCGGCCGTGCTTCAGGTCGTCGTCCACGATGAAGCGGACCAGGGGCTGGCCGTCCATCAACAGACCCTCTTCCTGGGCCTTTGCGGCAAGATACGTTTCCGTTTCGCCTGCAAGCGTGGGATAGTACCCGAACAGGCGCTGGTCGTCTTGCGGGTTGACCAGGACGGTGTACAACGTGGGCGCGTATTCCTTGCCCGCGCCGACCATCTTCTCCTGCTTCATGGCCTTTTCAGCCTTCTTGGAAATCTGAACAGGGGAAATAGGCGCGTCGAACATCTTGTCCGCGGCTCCCTCGAGCCCGTTTTCCATGTGCTTCTCGAAGCGCGAGAAAAGACCCATCGGTGCTCCTTTGCTGTGGTTTTGCTGCTGTAGATTCAACAAAACACTATGCCATAAAGCGCAAGCGTTAAATATGTTTTCTATTTAATCGTCACGTGAAATTTGGCTGTTTACGTGCGGATTAGCGCTACACGACCGCTGCGTGGCCGACCTGTGGTTAACCCGTGGCCGACCCGAGGAGCCCGCTAGATAATGCACATGGTGACAAGCGGAATGGTAATGATGGACAGGATAGTGGTCAGGAACATGCACTGGGACGTGGTGGTCAGGTCGCCGCCGTACGTCAGGCACATGACGGTGCCCAGCGCCGCGGCGGGCATGGCGGACACCAGCGTGATGGTTGCCAGCAGGTAGGGGTCCGAGATCATGAAGCCGCCCAGGAAGAACACGATGGCGGGCGCCATAAGCAGGCGCCCCAACGCGCTGACATAGGCCCACTTGTTCTTCAGCATGGCTCCCAGCTGGTATTTCGCCAGCGTAGAGCCAATGACAAGCATGCTGGCGGGCGGCGTCATGGCGCCGATAAGCGAGCACGTGTTTCCGATGATGCCGCTGTCCGTAACATGCAGCAGCGCCAGCACCAGCGCCACGATGCAGGTGATCATGGTGGGGCTGATCAGGTTCTTCTTCAGGTACTCCAGCTGCTCGCGGCGTGAGAGCCTGACGCTGCCGGAGCGCGCCATAAAGAATGCGCCCACGCTGAAGATGAACAGGTTGAACGGGATGTTGTAGATGGAGGCGTACAGCACGGAGTTGCTGCCCAGGATGGCGCCGCAGACCGCGAAGCCGATGAACCCGGTGTTACCGAACGCGATGGTGAACGAATGGGCTCCGCGCGTGTTGACGGGCGCGCGGAAGATGATGGGGATAAGGTATGCCAGCACGAAGATGGGCAGGTATGTGACGATGGATACGCCCAGCACCTGCAAGATGACGTCGTCGGAGGGCAGCTGAGAGTTCGACAGCACGGAATCCAGGATCATGGCCGGGCAGGTGATGGTCATGATGAGCTTCGACATGGCGGCGTCGAAGTAGTCATCCATCAAGTGGATCTTGCGCGCCAGATAACCGAGGGCGATGGTGATGAACAGCATGATCATGGTGGATCCCGCATTTAGGAACGTGTCCATGCAAAACCTCCCCTCCGGTTCGGCGCGTCCAGTCTAACGCGGCATGTGCCTGTTATAGAACGCAAAAAGCGCCCGCCTTACGGCGAGCGCTTGCAGTTTCTGGTGCGGGTGAAAGGACTTGAACCTTCATGAAGTTGCCTTCATACGGACCTGAACCGTACGCGTCTGCCAATTCCGCCACACCCGCATATGCTTTGTGACGCAAGCAAGGACTATACATACTTTGATTGGGAAATGCAAGGGGAAGTTTCCAGATTTTTTAAAATTGCTTGCCGTGTGCGGGAGACATGCGGGTTGGTGCGTGCTTGGGGTCCCTGCCGAGCCGTGCCTGCGACGCGCCGCGACCCGAGCGGGCTCCTGCGCATGCGGGATGGGCGGGGCTGCAGCACGCCTGCGGCCTGGCGTGCGCCGCGCCGTGCTCGCGACGCGGCGGCAGGCACGCGTTCCCCGCTACTGCTCCAGGGCGAATAGCGCCGCTCCCAGCGCACCGCACAGCTGCGCCATATCGGAAATGTACAGCGGGGCACCCACCTTCTCCTCGATGGCGTGCACTACGCCCGCGTTCTGCGCCACGCCGCCCGTCATCATGAACTCTTCTTCGGCGCCTACGCGCTTGACCAGCGTATTTATCTTCGCTGCAACGGAGTTGTCCAGGCCATGGACAATGTCCGGCACGGCTTTGTTCTGCGCCACCAGGCTGACGACCTCCGACTCCGCGAACACGGAGCACATGCTGGAGATGGTAATGTCCTCGTCCCATTTCAGACCCATGCGGCTCATGTCGTCCAACGAGATCTGCAGTGCGCGAGCCATCATCTCAAGGAAGCGCCCTGTGCCCGCTGCGCACTTGTCGTTCATGGCGAAATTTTTCACATGGCCTTCGCCGTCGATGCGGATGACCTTGTTGTCCTGCCCGCCGATATCGATAATCGTGCGCACGTTCGGATTCAGGTAGTGCGCGCCCTTCGCATGGCACGTGATTTCCGTGATGGAGCTGTCGCCGGCATCGATGTAGGCGCGTCCGTAGCCGGTGGTCACGATGCTGCGAACTTCGTCCTGGTCGATTCCGGCCTGGTCGAGCGCTTCCTTCAGGCAGGCATCGGCGCTCTTCTGTGCGCCGCCTCCCGTGGGAATGATGGCCGTGGCCCGCACGGTGCCGTCAGGGTTCAGGATGACCACGTCTGTGCTGGTAGAGCCGCTGTCAAGGCCAGCCACGTACGTGCCCGTAGCGGCAGGGGGGTTCGTTTTCTTGCTCATGTCGGAATCTTTCTTTTTGAATTGCAGCGTTTCCGCGAATGCCTCGACGCGCGTGCGCAATTGCTCTTTACTCTGCAGCGTGAAATCGGACTCGATTTTCAGCACAGGCACCGAGCATTGCTCTTTGACCTGAGCATACTCGGGTCCGTAAAAGTCGCAGAACTTCATGGAATGGTAGATGATGCCGCGCAGGTTCGGGTCCTCGAACAGCTGGCGGCGTCCGCTGGGGTCGTTCATGCGCATACAAGGGATCTGCCCCAGCAGTGCCTGCGCGTACGCGTGGAAGAACGCGTCCTCGTCTTCGGTTGCCAGCGCTTCCGCATCCAAGTGCAGCGCACGGTTGCCGGTGCACGTCAGGTTGCGGACGGGCAGGTCGAACGTGTCCTCGATCATCTGCTCCATCTCGGCGCCTGCGCGCACGCCTAGCACGCCGACGTACGGCTCCGTATACGGCTCTGGCCTTTTGAAGGCAGCTTGGCAGGCCTTCAGGTCGAATATCGTTCCCGAACTGCGCTCGTATGCGTTCTTCAGGCGCTTCAGCGAGCGTGCAAGCGCGTCGATCTGGCACGGGCCGTCCGAATGCGGCAGGTCCATGAGGTAGGTGAAGTGCTTGTTGCCTGCGGCGCTCACCACTTCGTATGCGCGGCGCATGACGTCGCAGCAGTTCACCAGCACTAGCTGGTCCGCGTTGCCTTCCAGCGCCGTCTGGATGACGGTCTTGCCGAAGCCGCACAAGTTCACGTGTGCCACGCTGTCGGACAGGTCGAAGTTGTCGGCCATGCGGTCCAGCACTGTGCAGTTTTGCCCGAAGCCCGCGAACAGCTCTACGGGCGTGTATTTGCAAACGACGGAGATCATGCGCGCCTCTCTTCCAGCAGCTCCAGGAATGCATCGAAGCGAGTGGACGTTTGGCCGTCGCTGCGGTTCGCTTCGTCTACGCCGTCGCCGTCCAGAAGCAGACACGGATAGCCCGCTTCCTCTACCTGTTGCTTTATCAGGTGAGATGCCCCCAACGTAGCCTTGCAGCCCCAGTGGTTGAACAGCACTACGCCGTCTGCCTCCGTTTCGCGCGCCATGTCCAGGGCCAGTCTGATGCGATTTTCCGTTGGACCGTTCATGCACGAATACACCAGACGTCGAGCCATTGACTCGTAGGGCTTGTCGGGGTCGATGTCGATTCTAACGGGATCTACGGCTAAATCGCAGGCTGTGATGAACGCTTTGTCGTTGAAGTTGATGCGCTCGATGAGAGGAGCCTGCGAAAACGGCATGGTGTGCAGCCATACCAGTCGCAGTCCGTTGCTTTCCGGTGCCTGCTCCATCTCGTCTGCCAGCATGTGGCAGTACTTCTCTGTTTCCGGCGAGCCGGAAAGGACGTGGTTCATCATGAATGCGTACATCTCGTTGGTCATGTCTGCCGGCAGGCGCCTGCCGGGCGACGCCTTCAGGAAGCGCCGATAGTCCAGGGAGCTGCGCCAACTGCGCGCCATGGCCTCGCGCAGCGCCTCGTGCGTGATGCGCGTGCCCGTGCAGTCCTGGACGAACTCCACCATTTGATGCAGCTGCTGCTCTACGTCGTGAACGGCATCTTCGTTTTGCTCGAACGGCACGTCGATGCAGAAGCCCGGGATATCGAAGTGGCGCCGGATGTACGGGAACGTAATCAGGTTGCCATCGCAAACCAGCGTGGTATACACGGTGAATTTCGGCTTCGGCATCATGTTGCACGCCGCGGCACCCAGGAAGATGCGGTGGTACGAGCACATGGTTTCTGAGAAGCCCGCATTGCCGGCAAGCTCCAGGAACTTGCGCTCTGCATGCGAGCCGCCGATGAACGACGACATCTGCTCCACGGAGAACGGGATGATGCCGGCAGCCTGCAGCGGTTCGTATGGCGTGAACAGGCTGGTGGCAGCCGCTTTTTCGGGATGTTTCATAGCCTGCGTGATCTTTTCCATGCAGACTCGTGCCGCGTACTGTCGTGCGGGCGGCAGGCGCTTGTCCGCGTTTACGGTGAGATTCAGCAGCTGCGCGCGCCATCCGGCGTAGAGGATTTTCTCCGCTCGTTCTGGATGTTCCTCGGCTTGGCTGCTGACAATGTTTCCAAATGTCTGGACGATGTCCACTTACCGTTAGCCCTTTCTCCTGATTATTGCGCGGATTTGCAGTGTACGCGCAATTGCCTGCAAGATGCTGCAGAATGTCCGAACGTCAGCGAATAGTCAAATACTTAGACAATCTAAGGATTAATGCGCGGTCGGGTGATGGCACACGGCGGGCGATGGCGCGCGGCGGGTGACGGCTGGCGGGCGGCTCGGCGGGTGGTGGCGGGTGCGACGTTGGGCGCGGCGGGCGAT
>USAB01000002.1 GCA_900552585.1 uncultured Coriobacteriaceae bacterium | reverse complement strand
GCTCGTGCTCCGCGTGCGTGTCCGGGTGGGCGAGGTTGCCCCGCCGCAAGCTGGACGATGCCGGCCTGACGGATACGGGCATCGTGCTTTCGAACGACTTGGACGAGAACACCATCCGCTCCATCCGCCAACAGGGCGCGCGGGTCATGAGCTGGGGTGTGGGCACGAAGCTTGCCACGGCATACGACCAGCCCACGCTCGGCGGCGTCTACAAGCTTTCCGCCGTGAAGCACAAGGGCAGCGACACATGGCGCGATTGCCTGAAGATCACGGCGCAGAGCGTGAAGCTGACCACGCCCGGCGTTCTGGATATCCGTCGGTACTTCCACGACAACGGCAAGATCGCCGGCGACATGGTGTACGACGTGAATACCGGCATCAACGCCGATGAGATCATCGTCGACCCCGCCGACAGCCTGCGCCGCAAGAAGCTGGGAGGCAAGCGTTTCGAGACGCTGCTGAAGCCGCTGGCGAAGCATGGGAAGGTGTGCTTGGAGCCGGAATACCGCGACACCATGGCCGCCCAGCAGCGCACGAAGGACGGACTTGAAACGCTGGATGAATCCCAGAAGCGCATTCTGAACCCCCATACGTATCCGGTCGGCTTGGAGCGGAACCTGTATGAACGTCGTGCTGCTCTAGTTGAAAGCAAGTTGGGAATCGAATAACGTATTCCCAAAATGAATTTCGGGCTTTGAGGGAATCTTGGAGGGGAGCCCCGACAGGGCGTGAGAGAGAAAGAGGGCCTTTTGGCTGCGAAGTGCAATCTCATCGTTGATTCGTGTTGCGATCTGCCGATGGAACTGGTGGACCGCCCCGGCATCTATCTGATCAAATACCCATATATCATCGAGGGAAAGCAGTACTTCGATGATATGTTCACCTCCATCACGCCGAAGGAATTCTACGACCGCATGCGTGCGGGGGAGTTTCCCACGACGGCGCAGATTCCTCTGGATGATATTCAGAAGGCGTGGACCGCGGCTGCCGAAAGCGGTGTGCCCACCGTGTACCTGTCCTTCACGTCCGGCCTTACGGGCACGGTTGATCAGGCATGGCGCCTGATGAACGAAACGAAGGAGAAGTATCCCGACGCGGAATTGTACCTGGTGGATACGCTCCAGGCGTGCACGGCGGAGGCCATGCTGGTATACGAGGCACTGAAGCAGCGCGAGAAGGGCCTTACGGCCCGAGAGATGGTCGAATGGGCCGAAGGCGCAAGCAAGCACCTGAACGATCAGTTCATGGTCGACGATCTTACGGCGTTGAAGAAAGGCGGCCGTATTCCTCCTGCGGCGGCTTCGCTTGCCATGAAGCTGGACGTGAAGCCCATGCTGACCATCACACTGGATGGCAAGCTGGGTCTATGCGGCATGGTGCGCGGCCGCAAGAAGGGCATCAAACAGCTGCTGGGCTATTTCGTGAAGCGCATCCCGGAAGGCGAGCGGGATCGAACCATTTTCGTGGGCCATGCAGATTGTCCCGAAGATGCGGAGCGTCTGGTAGACATGCTGAAAAAGGTTGCGCCGGGCGCGGATATCGTCATCACGAACGTGGGTCCCGTCATTGGCTCGCATGTGGGCCCGGGCATGATCTCCATCGTGTTCTTCGGTCCCGACCGTTCGAACGACGAGACACTGCTGGGCCGTTTCGGAAAGAAGAGGGCATAACGTATCATGGTAAAATCATTCGCATTTTACGGGGACAGCGCCGTCGGCCAGGTCCTTGCCGAAAACCTGCAGGCGGCGGGCTTCGAACTTGCCGATAGCATGGAAACGGCCGATGCCATATTCACGTATTGCCTTACGCAGCAGCAGCTGGAGGATGCGTATTGGGATACGGACGGCATCCTTTCGAAGGCGAAGAAGGATTGCTGTCTTGTGGATCTGAGTCCCTCCACGCCCTCTTTCGCGAAGGAGCTGTACGCCTTGGCGCGCGTATCCGAGCTGCAGGCTCTGGACGCTCCTCTGACGGTGAAGGACATCACCAGCGAGAAGGCTTTTGGCGATGCCGGCGATGTGATCCTGCTGGTGGGCGGCGAAGAGGAGATTCTCGACCGCATGAAGCCGATGCTGTCCGCCATCGCGCATTCCATCCGATTCATGGGCGTTCCCGGTTCCGGCCAGCTGGCTAAGGTCTCCCAGACCATTCAACTGTCCGCACAGCTGGTGGCGCTGGTGGAGAGCCACGCTATCTGCCGGGCGAATGAGGAGAAGGCATTCGATGCTGTTTCCGCTGCCGTGGACGATGGGCTGCTGTCACCGTATGCGGCGCGTTTGTGCCGGGCCGTCGAGGATCGCGAATTCAACGGCACGTATTCTGCGCAGGTCCTGCTTTCCGAGCTGCAGGCGGTGTTGAACACGTCTGAGGACACGGATGTGGTGCTGCCCCAATCTGAGGCATGCCTGCGCTTAGTGGAGCTGTTCCTGGTGGTTGGCGGCACGGACATGAACGCCACCGCGCTGGGTTTGGTATATGCGGACAAAAAGGAATCGGACGCATACCATCTTGATTGGTCGCGCGCGGAGACCCTGTACCAACAGGGCCATGACGATGATGACGATGACGACGGCGAGTACGATCCACGTACGGAATTCGACGATTTCGAGGGCGACGACGGGTATGCAGGCGGCTATGGTGCCTTCTCTTCCAACTAAGTGCGAGCTGTGCCCGCGTCGTTGCGGCGTGAATCGCCGTGACGGGCAGGTGGGCGTGTGCGGGGCCGACGATACGCTCCGCATCGCGCGCGCAGCCCTGCACGAGTGGGAAGAGCCGTGCATCAGCGTAGGTGCCGGTTCCGGCGCCGTATTCTTCTCCGGTTGTCCACTGCGCTGCCGGTACTGCCAGAATTTTGATATCTCGCTGGGCAACCGGGGCCGTGCCATCACCACGGACCGCCTGGTCGATATCTTCTTTGAGCTGGCCGATCAAGGAGCGACGAATATCAATCTCGTTACCGCTACGCAATATGCGCCGTTCGTGATAGAAGCTGTTTCGGGAGCGCGGGAGCGCGGGCTTTTGCTTCCCATGATTTGGAATACCTCGGGATATGAATTGCCTTCTACGATTGACTCGCTTCGAGGAACCGTTGACATCTACTTGGATGATTTCAAGTACCCGCCTGCTACTGTGTCGGATGCAGCCGTTCGGTATTCCCATGCCGCAGATTATTTCTCGATGGCAACTCGGGCATTGGACGCGATGGTCGAAGCAGTCGGCGAGCCCCGATTTTCCGACGATGGCACGCTGCTGGGCGGTGTGGTGGTTCGCCATCTCCTGTTGCCGGGACGTTTGGAAGATTCGAAGTACGTGATGCGGTATCTGTGGGAGCGGTACGGCAATCGCGTTCTCTACAGCCTGATGAGCCAATACACGCCCATTCGCACGTTCTCCGATATGCCCGAGTTGAATAACAAGGTTGGCGCCACTGAGTACGAGATGCTGCTGGACTACTTGGACGATATGGGTTTGGAAGATTACTTCTGGCAGGATGGCGATGCAGCAGAGGAGAGCTTCATCCCGCCATTCGATGAGACGGGCGTTCTGCCGCAGCGATAGTCGGCCCGTGTCCTGTTTCCATGGCGGCTTGGCGCCTTGATTGCCATCCGTTGAGTAGAGGATTCTGCATTTCTGTCATATTGCGCCAGAATCTCTTCGGCATGAACTGTCGCTGCAGTTCCGGATTGTAGCGTTGCGCGATGGTGATGCTGTGCCAATAGCGTCGCCATGCTTCCTGCATCTCCGCTTCGTCCGCCCCCGCAGGCGGTATGTTCACGGAATCACTCTTCACGTAGCTGATGTTGCGGCCGTCGTATATGCCGGATATGCCGTGGACCTCATCGTAGATTACGAAGCGCTCTGTGTTGAAACGCCCGGCGAAGTGTCGCATGAGCAAGGGAACGACGGAGGCGTCCGGGTTGCACCGTGCAAACCAGATATCGTTCTCCCGATGCTCGAATCGTAGGAACTGCAGCATCCTATGTCGCTCGTTGATGACGGAACGCACGGTTTTCTGCAGCTGCCACACCAACGGATTCCCGATGTCGTTGAGCAGGGAGCTGATGTGGGGCATCTGGCACGGTCGATCGCATGTTGCCTTCTTCGCACAGCAGCGGCAGGGGTTCTGGACTTGCAGGGCGTACATGACAAACCGTTGGACGATTATGGGAACGTCCGGTCCATCTGACAACGCGGCAAGATACACGTTTTCGAATGCTTCCGACCCATGCGCGCATACCAGCGTGCGCTGGATGCGTCGGGTATGCGCATAGTTTGTTTGGACAGGGATGACGTCCTGATCCAGGCGGACCTGTACTTCGCCTTCGCGAATGATGTCCGCTTCCCGGTCATGTGCTGCTGCCGCCGCGAATATGGCCGATAGCAGGCCCTCAACGGAACCATCGTATACATATGCGGCGCCTTCTGCTGCCGCATCGAGCGGAATGGCAAGACGCGTTTGCGGCGCAGCGGTACGGTGTGCGGGGGCAATGGCGCCCTTTTGTTGCCTGCTCATCGTAAAATCGCTTCCTTTCGGGTTTCCGTGCGCTGTGCGCTTTGCGCTGCCGCAAAGACATCCTGACCGATCCATGCCGGCGTTTGCAGGGTCTTCGATTTCATTGTGCTGCCCTGGGATGTTGAGGCGGCGTCTATCGTGAGGTCCAAATCGAACAGCGACAGCTGCCCCTTCGGAACGCGCGCCGCACGGTGGCCGTGAGTGCCGCCCTGGATTGGGGCGGATAGCTGCGCCTTCAATGCTTCGGGCGTCCAGGAGATGCCGGTTCCCTGGAATCGGCCGTTGCAGGTGATGAAAAATCGCGCCCGCTTGTAGGCGATTCCCAGACGTTTCAGCTCTTCGGGCCCCAGCGTTGTCGTACGTCGGGCTTTCATGATGGAGCGCACGCCCTTGGCCCCGATTCCCGGAACGCGCAACAGTTCCTGTTTCGAGGCGGTATTTACCTCAATGGGGAAGAATTCGAGATGGTTCACGGCCCAATTCGCCTTCGGATCGATACGGGGGTCGAGGAATGGATGATCGGCATCGATGATCTCGTTCACGTCGAAGCCGTAGAACCGCAGCAGCCAATCCGCCTGGAACAGACGATGCTCGCGATCGAGTTGGATGCGGCTGTTTTCTCCCGGCAGAAGTCTACTGTCGCCGACGGGCAGATACGCGCTGTAGAAGACGCGCTTCAGGCCCAGTTTTCGATACAACGCCGAAGTTGTGTTCAAGATGCGGTAGTCGCTTTCCGGCGTGGCCCCGATGATCATCTGCGTGGATTGACCAGCGGGTGCGAACGCGCGTTCCTTCTTCGGTACCGTCACATGCAAGTTGTAATGGAGGTTCTTCCGCATGAGGGCGCGCGTATCGCGGTCCGAGGCAATACTGTCCTTTATCTGCCGCATGGGTGCAATGATGGAGTGCTTCGTCTTGTCCGGCGCCAATTTCGCCAAACTCTCGCTGCTGGGAAGCTCCATATTCACGCTCAGCCTATCGCAGAGATGGCCCAGCCGCTCTATCAGTTCGGGCGATGTGCCCGGTATTGCCTTCGCATGAATGTAACCGCGGAAGCGATATTCCCTGCGCAGTATTTCTAACGCACGGATGATGAGCTCCGTGGTGTAATCCGGGTTCCTGACCACGCCCGAGGAAAGGAACAGCCCTTCGATATAGTTGCGTCGATAGAAGGAGACAGTCAGGTCTGCCAGTTCGCGCGGTTCGAAGGCCGTACGGGGCACTTCGTTCGAACGTCGGTTCACGCAATATGCGCAGTCGTACACGCATACGTTCGTGAACAGCACCTTCAGGAGGGATATGCAGCGGCCGTCCGGCGTGAAGCTGTGGCAGCAGCCCGCGGCAACCGTATTGCCCAGCGCTCCGGCCGATGCCCTTCTATCCGAGCCCGACGAGGTGCAGGCGGCATCGTACTTTGCCGCATCTGCAAGTACCGAGAGCTTTTCGGCAAGGTCCATGCTGCCTCCAAATATCGAATATTTGTTCGTGTATTCATGCTATGCGAACATCTGTACGTTGTCAATGGAGGGAGCGGTTGCGTTAGAATCGGGTACGAGTGAAAGCAGGTTTGCAATGTCGGAATTCGAATGCAACATACATGATGTCGCGCTGATCTTCGAAGGGGGCGGCATGAGGGCGTCGTATTCGTGCGCCATTGCCGCAGCGCTTCTGAAGAACCACTTGTACTTTCCGCATGTCTACGGCGTGTCCGCCGGATCTAGCAATGCGGTGAACTACGTTTCGCGCGATATCGTCCGCACGCATGATTCGTTCACGAAGCTGGTCCTGGACCCCGAGTTCGGCGGAACGCGTTCGTTCCTGGAGCATAAGGGGTTCTTCAACGCCCACTACCTCTACGACGAGGCAGGCCTGCCGGACAGCACGCTGCCGTTCGACTATCGCACGTTTGCGGCGAATCCGGCGCAGGTGACGGTTGCGGCGTTCGAACGCGACACGGGGAAGACGGTCTATCGGACGAAGGACGATTGGGATTCCACGGCAGATGTCATGAATTCCGTGCGCGCATCGTCCACGCTGCCCATTGTCATGCCGCCGACGACCATAAACGATCGCGTCTGCTATGACGGCGGGCTTGCCGAGGACCATGGCATGCTGGTCAGCCAAGCGCGCCGCGACGGATTCGAGCGTTTCTTTGTCGTGCGTACGCGGCCGAAGGGCTACCGCAAGTCGGAAGGAGGGAACGCTTTCGTGAAGGCGTTCTTCTGGCACCGTCCGAAGATGCGCGATGCGCTAGACAGATGGGGCCGCGAATACAACGAGCTGTGCGACGAGCTAGAGCGGATGGAGCGCACGGGCCAGGCGCTGGTGGTCTATGCCGATACCGTGACGGCCGAAAATTCCTCGACGGATTACGAGCTGCTGGAGGAGAACTACCGCATGGGAACGGACCAGGCGAAGCGCGATCTGGAGAAATGGCTTCGCTTCCTGGGATTATAGGTTTCAAGCCAGTTGCGCGCCGACATATGGCATAATAGAGCGGTGGCAAGCCAGTGTGGCGCAATGGTAGCGCAACGGTTTTGTAAACCGTCGGTTGCGGGTTCGAGTCCTGTCACTGGCTCCATAGCATGCGAACGGCCGGCGCAGTGAATGCGCCGGCCGATTTCGTTCGCGCGGGTTATGCAGGATCAGCGTCTGCCGAACAGGCCCTTCTTCTTCGCCTGCTGCTCGGAAACATCCAAAACGCGGTATCCCGTGGCGTCGATCGTGGAACGGACAAGGCTTTCGTCCAGCGGCTGTTCGCTTGTAATGACGGTCTGTCCCTTCTTGTGGGACGAGGTCACCTTCTTCACCGGCAGGGCATCGCGGATGGCTTGGTTGATATGGGCTTCACACATGCTGCACATCATTCCTTCGACTTTTACCACCGTTTCGTACATGCGGTACCTCCTTCTCGCTACTCGGAAATAGTTATAGCAATCTAAACAGATTAGACAAGGCTATAACTTGCGGTCTCCGGCTGTTCTCCCGAAGCGTCTTGCGGTATCGTCTTGCATCGCACGGGCAGGGCATGTCAGTATGCCGAGCGAACGGGCCGCGCGCATCAAACGCGTGCGGGCGATGTGGAGAAAATGTTTCCCCCATGACATGAGAGGGGGTCTATCCCTGCAGGTTCGTTCGAACCCTGCTATACTCGCGCACGGTATGTGCCCGAAAGGCGGGCATTCCGCAGAGAAAGCGAGCATCATGTTCCTGCAAATGATGAAAGGCAAAATCCATCGTGCGACGGTCACGCAAGCCGACCTGAACTACGTGGGCTCCATCACCATCGATGAGGAGTTGATGGCTGCTGCTGGCATCAGGGAATTCGAAAAGGTTGCGATTGCGGATGTCGACAATGGAAACCGTTTCGAGACCTACACCATGAAGGGTGCGGCCGGATCGGGCGTCATCTGCGTGAACGGCGCTGCTGCCCATTGCGTCAGCGTCGGCGACAAGGTGATCATTATGAATTACGGCCTGCTGACGCCGGAAGAGGCCGACAGCTACGAGCCGAAGATCGTCATCGTGGGCGAGGGGAACAAGCCCATCGAATAACGGCAGGCAGAACAGACTGCTGTGAGACGGCCGCTTCTTCGGAGGCGGCCGTTTGCATATGCAACAGAAAGGCGGCAACGATGAAAGACGAGGCGCAAGCGGGCGCGCGCCATGCACTCTGTGCGCGGTTCACGTGCGGCATCAACTGCGGATCGGCATGTCTTCTTTCCGTGACGCGCGACGTGCAGGGCAACGTGCGCATTCGTCCGGATCTGCCCGCGGGCGTGCGGGCGAACAGCCAGGGCCCCTGCCGCATCGGGCTGGGCATGCTCCGCTGGCAGAACGCCCCGGAGCGCCTGAAATATCCTTTGAAGCGCGTCGGCCGCCGCGGCGAAGGGCGTTTCGAGCGCATCGGTTGGGACGAAGCTGTCGACATCCTTGCAAACTCTTTGCGCCGTACCATCAAGGAGTATGGGAACGAATCCATCTATGTCGCATACGGAACCGGCGTCCATTCCGTTACAGGCAATGCGCACAAGCGCTTGCTGAACCTGCTGGGAGGTTACCTGCGGCGCATCTACGATTACTCCACGCATATGGTGCAGGCATCCGTTCCGTACCTATTCGGCGACGATTTCTCCCCCTATGTCAAGGGATTCTCCTCGTCCTATACGGAGGCGTGCAATCATGCGGACCTGATGCTGCTATTCGGCGACAATCCCGTCGAGACGCGGCGGGGCCCCATGAGCCAGCGGAGCGACTTCGAGCGCGCTCGGCAGGCCGTGCGTTCGCGGGGCGGTCGCATCATGCACGTGGATTGCCGCCGCAACGGCTCCGTCGGCGCCGATGAGGAATGGATCCCCCTGCGCCCGGGCACGGATGCGGCACTCGTTGCGGGCATCGCATATGTGCTCATCGGCGATGACCTGGTCGATCGCGCGTTCCTGCATCGATATTGCGTCGGCTTCGACGAGCAGACCATGCCGGCCCGCTATCGCGGAAAGCATGCTTCCTATGAGGACTACGTGCTGGGCAGAGCGTCTGACGGGGTGGCGAAGACGCCCGAATGGGCCTCGTCTGTGACCGATGTGCCGGCGGAGCGCATTCGCCTGCTTGCCCATCAGCTGGCAGCCGCGAAGGCCCCGTTCATCTCCCAGGGATGGGGCGTGCAGCGGCATGCGAACGGGGAAACGGCCACCCGGGCCATCTCGGTCCTGCCGTGTCTGTTGGGCTGCATCGGACGTCCCGGCTGCAACACGGGGCAGCGCCCCACGGAATCGCCTGTGGAGCTGGTGCCCGAGCTGCCGCAGGGAGAAAATCCCTGCAGCGTGGGCATTCCCGCGTATGAGTGGTTGAACGCTGTGGCGTTCGGATCGCAGCTGACGGCGAAGAATGCCGGCGTGCAGGGAGCGGAGCACCTTTCGCACGGCATCAAATTCCTTTGGAACTATGCGGGGAACTGCCTTACGAACCAACATGGCGATATCAACTGGGCGCACCGCGTATTGGCGGACGAGTCGAAATGCGAGTTCATCGTGGTCCAGGATACGGTCATGACGGACACGGCCCGCTATGCCGACCTCGTTCTCCCCGATGTCATGCAGTGCGAGCGCCTGCACATGCGCGCTAACGGATTCTCGGCGTTCGGGCACCAGGTCCTCCTGTGCCCGCCGGCATTCTCCGCCCCGGGCGAGTGCCGGTCCTCCTATGACGCCATGGCCGATGTGGCGGAGCGGTTCGGCATCAGGCAGGCATTCACACAGGGACGCACGGAAGAGGAATGGGTGCGCTACCTGTACGGGAGGGCCCGTGCGGATACGCCGAATCTGCCCTCATGGGAGACACTCATGCAGACGGGCGTCTACAGCGAACGCGAGCCGGCCGAACGGGGGCTTGCCGCCTACATCGCCGATCCGGCAGGCCATCCGCTTGCCACGCCTTCGGGCAAGATCGAGATCTTCTCCGCGCGCTTGGCCGAGCTGTCGCGGGAATGGGAGCTTCCGAAAGGGCAGGATATCGCGCCGCTTCCGGTGTACGAGCCGGAATGCGACGGCCGTACGGCGTTGACGGAGTCAATCGGACCGGCAACTTCCGCGGATGGGGCGAAGGCTCGTTTCCCGCTCCAGTGCGTGGGCTGGCATGACCGCATGCGCGTCCATTCCAGCTTCGGGTTTGCAGATGGCGGCGGAATGGGCGCTTCGCGTGCCCGCCATCGCCTGTGGATGAATCCTGCCGATGCACAGCCGCGGGGTATTGCAACGGGCGATGAGGCTATTGTCGAAAGCGTTGTGGGCGCGATCCGCATCACGGTGCGCGTGACGGATGAAATCGCTCGCGGCGTCGTGGGCATGCCGCAAGGTGCCTGGTATGCGCCCAATACCGCTTCGACGGACAACAGGCAGGCGACGACCGCTGCCGGAGATGCCGTTGACAGCGGCGGATGCATCAATACGCTGACGGCGTACCGTCCCACGCCATTGGCGAAAGGCAACGGCGCGGCGAATTCTGCCCGGGTGCAAGTGCGGAAATCGTGCCCCGTACGTATTGACGCATAAATAAACGCCCCGAGGAGTACCCCCGGGGCGTTTTCGCGTATTCCTTCGAATTCGCTATTTATCTTTGCGCGGGATGCGGTAGCGCTCGTATGCCGCGACGACCTTCATCTCGTAATCTTTCCTGCGTCCCTTGACGGTCGTATCCAAAATCAAGCCGCATACGATGGAAAGCATGCCGGCTCCCACGAACGCAACGGCCAGCAAGGCGCTGGGAAGGCGCGGAACCAGACCAGTTTGCGCGTAGTCCGCAATGACGGGAATGCCGATTATCAAACCGACGATGATGAGGATGAAGCCGACCCAGTTGAAGAGCGCCAGCGGACGGTAGTCCTTGAACAGCGATGCGATCATCAGCAGTACCTTCATGCCGTCTGAGAACGTGTTCAGCTTCGACTCGGAGCCCTCCGGCCGGTCACGGTACACGATGGGAACTTCCTTGATGCGCCACCGCTTGTCCACGGCATGGATGGAAAGTTCCGTCTCGATCTCGAATCCAGGGGATTCCACGGGGAACGTCTTCGCGAACACCTGGTTGAAGCCTCGGTAGCCGGTCATGACGTCGCTGAATTCGAAATGGTAGATATGCTTGATGAGCGAACGGACCAAGTTGTTACCGAAGCCGTGGAACGCGCGGTCGTTCTCCTCGCCGTATGTGCCGTTCGAAAGGCGGTCGCCGACGGTCATGTCGGCCGTTCCGTCCAAAAGGGGACGCAGCAGGTCGGGTGCTGCTTCCGCCGGATACGTGTCGTCGCCGTCTACCATCAGGTACGCATCGGCGTCGATGTCGCGGATCATCTGGCGGACGACGTTGCCCTTGCCCTGACGGGTCTCCAAACGGACGATCGCGCCATGTTCGCGCGCGATGTCCCCGGTGCCGTCCGTGCTGTTGTTGTCGTACACGTAAATGTCGGCGGTCGGAAGCACGCGCTTGAAGTCGTCGACGACTTTCGCAATCGTTACCGCCTCGTTATAGCAAGGCACAAGCACGGCGATGGAAACGCCCTCCGGTGCGAATGCGGTCATATCAAGTCCCTTTCCCTCTTGCAGAACGACAATATCCTAGCGATCTAACAGCTTTAAACTCGTAAATTGGGCCGAATACACAGGAGTAACTGTTTTTTTACAATTTATGGAAATAGATAACGGAAACCAGGCGTCTGATACCATTCGAATCATCGTTATTTTTTAATCGCAGCATGGCGGCGTCTCTGAGGTAAAGGCGCATACAGGGGAGTGGAAAACTTTGGTAAGAACTGTGGTACTTGTGCGCCACGGCAAATCTGCTTCGGCGCAGAGCGGTAGCGAGGATGCATCTCGTCCGCTTACGCCGGCAGGGCTTCGTGCCATCAAGGCGACCTATCCTAGGACGTTCGCATTGCTGGAAGACTCGGATGTCCATATATGGACGAGTCCGTATTCGCGGGCGTTCCAGACGGCAGAAGTGGTTTCCCAGGTCGTAGGCGACGGCTGCATCGAAGGGCATTACTCTCTTGCCCGTTCGGATGCGAAGGAATTCTTGCGCGACCTGCTGGAATCATCCGGCGAAACGGTTATCGCCGTCGGCCATAATCCGATGATCGAAGACACGGCTGCATACCTTCTGGGGTATCGTGTCCCGTTCGAGAAGGGCACGGCGGCTGCCATTGCACTGTCCGGCATCGAGGGGAACAAGGACCCGAAGGAAACGGATCTTTCGGGCGAGCTGCTCTGGTTCGTGAAAGGGCCGGACTGGCACCGCTGGAAGGTCCTCCAACGCCTTTCGGACGCTATCGCCCAGGCATCGGACGAATATTCGGCGGCTTCTCTGGCGGCGTTCTCCTCAAACGGCGAGACGCAGATGCTTGACGACGCGCTGGAGAAGGCGGCCCGTCTGCGTGCATTCCTGTCATTTGTTCGCCCGTTTGCGCGAGAGCATCGGGTGGTGGAGGTCATCAGTTATCTGGACGACCGCCTGGTGGAGATGAGCCGCCTGCATTCCTACGACGTCCTGTGCCGCGAGATTGCCTCGCGCCGGTACGCTGCGCATTCGCGGATTATCAACAACCTGGGAAGCGGCCTGAACCGGCAGGAAGACCGGCCGCTGTCGCTTGACGAGCAGCTTACGGCGCCCGATCCACAGCCGACGCTTTACGAACATGCTTGCAAAGTGCGCGGCGAGGCATGGGAGCGCATGTACGGCATCTTCCGCTCGAAGAAGGAGATGAAGAGCTTCGATTGCTTTGTCGAGAAGGCGCATGACCTGAAGTGGCGCAGGCGCATCGAAGAGGGCGGGCTGCCGTCCGAGATGATCCAGGCGCGGTATCGGGATCTTTCCGATGCCCTGGTCGAGGAATGGCGCGCCGTGTATTTCGGCGACCGTAAGGCCGTCAGGCGTCTGCGCTTCGACATCGAGCGCATCGTGTCCATTGGGGACGACCTCCTGAAGCTGTCGGACGAATCCCCCACGTATCTTCCGCAGGCATTGTTGGATTCGTACGAGGACATCAAGGAGCTGTGCAACGTCCGCACAATGCGGACGATCCTTGCGCATTGGGACACGACCAAGCTCTACGGCGAAGCCACGTATCAGATGGTGGCGCTCAATTCCCAGCTGGCGGAGCGCGAGAATCGCCTGATTGCGAAGATGGAGCTTGCCCGGGCGTAATGCTCGCGCGTTCCCCTTATATAAGAAGAACGGCCGGCCGTATTTATGCGGTCGGCCGTTTTGTCTGTCGGGGGGGCTATCGGGTTCGGGCGGAACGATTACGCCTGATAGCCGTTCGGATTCTGGCTCTGCCAATGCCAGCTGTCGCGGCACATGTCGTCCAGGTCGTATTCGGCCGTCCATCCCAGTTCCTTGCGCGCCTTCTCCGCGGACGCATAGCAGACGGCGATGTCCCCCGCGCGCCGCGGCTTTATGGCGTACGGCAGCGTTCGCCCGCACGCGCGCTCGAATGCATGCAGCACATCCAGCACGCTGGATGCTTTGCCGGTGCCCAGGTTGAATGTGCCCACGCCGCGGCGCGTGCCGTCGGTGGCGGGGGTTCCCGGGATGCTGGCGCGGTCCGTTGCCATGCCGGTCCCTATCTTGCCGCCCATCCATTCCAGCGCCTTCACATGGCCGCGTGCCAGGTCCACCACATGGATGTAGTCGCGCATGCCCGTTCCGTCTGGAGTGGGGTAGTCGTCGCCGAAGACGCCCAGCTCCTTCAGTTTCCCCGAGGCAACCTGTGCCACGTACGGCACCAGGTTGTTCGGGATTCCCTTCGGGTCTTCGCCGATGAGTCCGCTCGGATGTGCGCCGATGGGGTTGAAATAGCGCAGCAGCACGATGTTCCATTCGCCATCGCCGTGGAAGAGGTCCGTCAGAATCCGCTCCTGCATGGCCTTCGAGGTGCCGTAGGGATTCGTAGTCTCGCCGAGCGGCTGGTTCTCGTCGAACGGCACGTCTTCGGAGTCTCCGTATACCGTGGCGCTGCTGCTGAAGACGATGTTCTTGCAACCGTGGTTGCGGGCCACGTCGCACAACACCAGCGTGCCGCCGATATTGTTGCGGTAGTATTCCAGCGGCTTCTGCACGCTTTCCCCGACCGCCTTGAAGCCGGCGAAGTGGATCATGACATCCACGTCGTTCTCGGAGAACACGCGTTCCATCGCCTGCCGGTCCAAGACGTTATTGCGGTAGAACGTCAGGCGTTCCGCTGCGTCAGGTCCCACGATGGTGCGGATGCGGTCGACGGCCTTCTCGTTCGAATTGCTCAGGTCGTCGACGATGACTACGTTATAGCCGCCGTGGAGCAGCTCGACGGCCGTATGACTGCCGATGAAGCCGGCGCCGCCGGTTACCAGGACGGTCAGATTCTCGGGTGCTTTTGCCAAGCTCTTGTTCGACATGGTATCCCTTCGATAGATGGATGAAAGCCGGTGCGATGCGGTGCGTATCGCCGGTTCCGTATTTCCTGAAGGATAGCACGCATGGGGCAATCGCGCCCTTGTTGCGGTACTCTAGGCAAAAACGGGGAGAAGGGACGAGCCATGTCCACGATGCCGTATCAGGGAAAATGGGTGACGAGCGCCTGCTACTTCGGCTGCGGCGGCCGTTGTGTGAACCGCTCGCTCGTCGTAGACGGGAAGGTCGTTCGCCAGAAGACGGATGATTCGCACGCCGATACGCCCGACTATCCCCAGCAGCGCGGATGCCCGCGCGGTCGTATGCTGCGCAAGGCCATGACCGGGCGCGATCGGCTGGAATACCCGCTGAGGCGCAAGCATTGGCATCCCGGCGGAACGGATGCGAACGGGCAGCTGCGCGGACGCGACGAATGGGTGCGCATCTCCTGGGACGAGGCGCTCGATACGGTGTCTTCCGAAGTGACGCGCATCAAGGAATCCTACGGATCGAAAAGCATCCTGGCAACGAATTACGAGATGCGGCCTGTGGGGGATGGCCTGTACTGCGGCGCGGCGCTGAATGCCTTCGGCGGCTGCACCGCCACGTGGGGACAGGCGTCGCAGGGCGCTTTTCCGCTGGTCGGGAATATGATGAAGGGCTCATACAACCTGGGCAGGCTCGATTTTGCCGACCGTTTCGTGCTCCGCAAGGCGAAGCTCATCGTGATGTGGGGGCAGAATCCCTCCTGGTCTTCTGCCGGCAATCCGTCGTACCACTATCTTCAGGCGAAAGAGGCTGGCGCCCGCCTGATCTTCATCGATCCCTGGTGCAATCCCACCATGCAGGCACTGGCAGACGAATGGATACCGGTGCGCCCGGGCACGGACACAGCGCTCCTGTTGGGGATTGCCCATGAGATGATCGTTCACGAATGGCAGGACCAGGCGTTCCTGGACCGCTATTGCGTCGGGTTCGATGCAGGTCATATGCCCCGCGGCGCCCGGCCGCAGGATAATTTCAAAGATTACGTCCTGGGCACATATGACGGGAAGGCGAAATCCGCCCGCTGGGCTTCGCGCATCTGCGGCGTTCTGCCTGAAACCATTCGACGCCTGGCATACGACATGAGCCATGAAAAGCCCGTTGCGCTGCGGGCGAGCCAGGCCCCGGCGCGCACGGATAATGGGTATACGTTCGCGCAGGCATTCTATACCGTGGGCTGGATGACGGGAAACGTGGGCATTCCCGGCGCCGAGGTCTCCGCCGGGGGAAGCGGCGGCAATATGGCCTTCGGCGGACCGGCGTTGGTGGAACCGGGGCCGATGGGCGTGTCGTTCCCCAAAAACCCGCTTTGCGCACCGCCGCGGGGCGGCGGGCTGCTTGCGCAGGGCAGATACAATCCCGAACGCTATTACGGCATCTGCATGAGCGAGATGTGGGATGCGGTACTGAACGGGCGCTACCACGATTTCGTCCATGGCGTGCAGCCGATAGACATACGCATGATCTGGAAGATCGGCGTCGGCCATCGCATGAACCAAGACCCCGACTTCACGAAGGCTGTGGCAGCCTATCGGAGCGTGGAATTCGCCGTTGCCAGCGATGTGTGGATGAACAACGACTGCCTGTATTCCGACATCGTGCTGCCCGTCGTATCTCCGTACGAACGCGATTTCACGTTTGTCACGCAGATGAACCGCGAAGCATGCCTGGTGGGGCGCAAGACCGTCGACCCGCCCGGCGAAGCGCGCGACGACCTATGGATAGAGCAGCAGCTTGCGAAGCGCTGGGGCGTTGCGGACCAACTGCCCGCCGTTTCCCTGCGGCAGATCGGGTTCAACGAGCTTTCCGGCGCGCGCATCGTGTGCCATACGCAGCCGAAAGCCTGCCGGCGTCCCGCCCCAGACGAACATGGCCCGGGATATGCATTCGAGCCACTGGTGGAGGTCACGCGCGAAGATCTAGAGGCGCTGGGCGTGGAAGGGAGCCCCCACCCGGGATGCATACCGGTGCGGGAATTCCTGGAGAACGGATTTGCCCAGGTGAAACGCCATCCAGGCGATGCGTTCGAGCATGTGCCATACGCGGCGTTCCGCGCCGATCCCCAGGCGCATCCCGTGCCCACGGCTTCGGGCCGCTTCGAGATCTGCTGCCCGTCGCTGGTGGAGCGCTACCGGGAATTCGGCTTCTCGGACATCGCACCAGTTGCGCATTACGTTCCGGCACGCGATGGTTTCGAAGACGCACAGGCGGCTTTGCATTTCCCGTTGCAGGCTATCAGCATCCATACGCTGGGTAGGGCGCATTCGACGTTCTATAACGTGGAGGATTTGAACGAGCTGTTTCCGAACGACATCCTGCTGAATCCCCTGGATGCGGATACTTCGCACGTGGCGGATGGGGAAACGGCGCTGGTTACCAGCCGGTGCGGGCGTATCGTGCGGCGGGTACGGGTCACGAACCTGATCATGCCGGGCGTTGCCGTTATCGCCCAGGGCGCGTGGGCCGATCTTTCCGATGAGGACGGCATCGACTATGCCGGGTGCGCGAACACCGTGCAGGGTTCTCAGCTTTCCGGCGAAGGGCAGAGCACGTGGAATACGTCGCGCATCCGCGTGGAGCCATGGACGGGCGCCTGTCCGTCGGCCGACGAGCGGCGCCCGCGCCGTTTCGCGCAGGAGGGCAGTCAGATACGCTCGCTGACGATGGTGCCCGCCACTTCAGGGAAGAAGGTGGATTGATGCAGGTCGGTTTCTGGTTCGATGCCTCCCGGTGCGTGGGTTGCAAGACGTGCGTTGCCGCATGCAAGGACGTGCATGATCTGCCAGTGGGGGTGTCGCTTCGCACGGTACGTACGTTCGAGCGCGGGGGATGGGCGTATATCCACGGCGTTCCCGTGCCGGCGGGGATATCGGCGCATTCCGTCAGCATGTCATGCAATCATTGCGCGCATCCGGCATGCGTACCCGTATGCCCGCGGGATGCCCTGTTCAAGGACGCGGAGACGGGCGTTGTGTCTGTGCGGGACGACCGGTGCATCGGGTGCGGGAAGTGCGCGGCCGCCTGTCCCTACGATGCGGTGACCGTCGTTGCACGCAAGGAGAATGAGACTCAACGGGATGGCGTGAAGGCACGTCTCTCGAAGCGCCATGCTCTGAAGTGCGATTTCTGCCACGCTCTTCCCGAAGGGCCGGCATGCGTTGCTGCTTGCTCGATGCGCTGCCTGGAATTCGGCGATATCGCGCAGCTGCGGGCTCGTCACGGTAACTGTGCCGACGGCGACGACCTGCCCTCTGCGCAGCAGACGGCGCCGAGCCTGGTGTACGGGCCGCCATTGGAGCGGACATTCGACGGGACGGGCGGCCGAACTCGCCGCAGTTGAGTAGCGTCCATGGGCGAGTAAACCGCACGACGTTAGCGGATTGGGAAACGCGAAGTGTCTCCCAAACCCATTTTGCCGTTTATGCAAAATGACGAATCGCTTAAAAACGTAGTCTGAGCTGGGAGCATAAGTGGCGCGCCCGCTGGGACTCGAACCCAGAACCGCCGGATTAGAAGTCCGATGCTCTATCCAATTGGGCTACGGGCGCTCTTGCCGAACTGATGCGCATGAGTTGCCGCGCATCCGGTATGCGCAACAAATTCTAACGTAATTCCCGGTATTTTGGGTAAACTGTTTCGTCACATTGGATACAAGAGTCAGGAGAGTCGATTTCGATGTATTGCAAATCGTGCGGGCGCGAGCTGCGGGACGGGGCTCATTATTGCCTGAAGTGCGGCGCGCCTGTCGAAAAGGCATGGGGCATTGCGCAATTCGATAGCGTAACGGGACAGGCTCGTTACCATTGCGGCGATTGCCGGCGGTGCAAGCATCGGATCAGCTGCGTGACGAAAAGCTATCACGATCGCGGTGACGCATAATAGGTGTCGCATTCAGCTCTGCGGCCCATCAGGACAACAGGGTGGGGCAGGGCGGATTGCCCGCGGAAACGCCCCGCTTGCTGTTTTCAACAGTCCGAAACTGATTCGTAACACGTTTTTGTATAGAAAATGCATAAAAGCACGTATATAATTACCCCGCTCAAATTATTGGCAGAGAGGGGATTTTGCAATGAAATCTAAGAAATGGCTTCTCGCGGTCATCTGCGGCGCCTTTGTCGCAGCTTTGGCCCTTGCCGGTTGCTCTTCGAGCTCCGAGAGCTCCTCGGCAAGCAACGAGTCTTCGTCGTCCAACGGCAGCTACACGCTGGTGAAGGACGGGACCTTGACGGTGGGCACGTCGCCCGACTATCCGCCGTTCGAGAGCCTTGAGAAGGGCGAGTACGTCGGCTTCGATATGGAGCTGGCAAAGGATGTGGCTAAGAAGCTCGGCCTGAAGTTCGAGCCCACCACCATCCAGTTCGACGGCATCATCCCGGCAGTTGCTGCCGGCGGCCAGTGCGATGTGGGCGTCTCCGGCTTCTCCGTGGACCCCGAGCGCGCGAAGCAGATCGACTTCACGGACTCCTACTACACGGATGACCAGGCGGTCGTTGCCATGAAGAACGGCAAGCTGACGAAGAAGAACGTCGACAAGCAGCTGAACAAGTCCGGCATGGTCATTGCCGCCCAGAGCGGTTCCACCGGCGAGGATTACGCCAAGGAGAACTACCCGAAGGCGAAGGTTTCCTCGTACGGCAACGCCACCGACTGCTTCGCAGCCATGCAGGCCGGCAAGGCCGATGCGGTCTGCATCAACAATGCAGTCGCCGCCAAGATGGTGAAGAGCTCCTACAAGGATGCCCAGGTCATCAAGGCTGATGCTACCGGCGAGGAATACGCCATGGTCGTGTCCAAGGACAACCCCGAGCTGACGAAGGCGCTGAACGGCGCCATCCAGGAGCTCAAGGACGACGGCACCATCGACAAGCTGGTCCAGAAGTACTTCGGCTAGCCTGAGGTGACAAACGGTTTCTGCGGCAAGCGGAGCCGAAAAACATTTCCCCCTTCCCGTAAAAAATCGTGGGAAGGGGGAATCTGCGTTAGATAAGGAACGAACTGGGATAATGCAAACGAAATTCAAAAGCGTCATACCCCGCGCACTCGACCTTTTCCTGGCATGCCTGCTGATCGTCGGCGGCCTTGTGGCCACCATGCCCACCCCAGCATCCGGCTTGGAGGTGCAGAAGTGCACCGCCCGATCGAATGCCGACAACAACAGCAGCGATATCCTCGGCGGCACTGAAACCCGCGTTACGTTGGAAGTGCAGGCCACTTCCGCAGAACAGGTGAAGGGCATGTCCCTCACGTTCCCGGACGGCACCACGTTCAGTACCGATGAGACCCGCGTTACGGCTCTGACGGGCGCCGATCGCATGACCAGGAACACGGTTAATGCAACGGCCTCGGCAAACGGCCAGACGCTGAATCTGGATTTCGCGAACGCGGCCCCTAAGAATTCCTATATCCGCGTCGAGATTTACGGCGTGTTCTTCCCGTCTTCCGGCGGCGACATGAACATTACCGGCACGTACACGTTGGCCAATGGCCAGACAAGCAACATCGACGGCATTCCCGCCATCAAGGTGACGGCCATCGACCCGGCCCAGCAGCTCTCCGATAACCTGGCTCAGCAAGATTGGGTGCAGGCATGGAATTCGAACCGGTTCCTGCATCTGTTCTTCGACCCCACCATTCTGGTGAGCAGCTTCCCGGTGGTGCTGAACGGCTTCTTCATGGCGCTGGCCATTGTCGCCGTGTCCTTCCCGTTGGCCATTCCCCTGGGCCTGCTGCTGGCATTGATGCGTATGTCGAAGATTGCCGTTCTCCGCGGCATCGCCAGCGTCTACGTGAACGTCGTCCGCGGCACACCGCTGTTCTTGCAGATCTATATCGCGTTCTTCGGCCTGCCGCTTGCCGGCATCGACATCGCGTCTTTCCCGCTGGGCGTCATCGTGCTGTCTATGAATTCGTGCGCGTACCAATGCGAGATCATCCGTGCCGGCATCCAGTCCATTCCGAAGGGCCAGTTCGAGGCATCGCGCTCGTTGGGCATGAATGCGGCGCAGACCATGATGTACGTCATCATCCCGCAGACGGTGCGGCGCATCATTCCCACCATGACGAACGAGTTCATCCTGCTGTACAAGGACACGTCCATGCTGGCAGCCGTCGGTGTCATGGAAGTGGTCATGTACGCGAAGACGATCGTGGCGAATACCGGTTCCATCACACCGTACATTGTGGCCGCCTGCTTCTATCTGGTCATCACGCTGCCGCTGGCGAAGGTGGTCGGCAACCTGGAGCGCAAGCTGGCCGGAAACGACTCCGGTACTAGCACGCCGCGTAAGAAGCGCAAGGACAAGGCATTCGTGCCACCCGCGGAGGCGAGCGCCGAATGAGCGAGAAGACAAGCGAACGTAAGGACGCCGACATGACAGATACGAGCGAATCCCCCGAGACCGCGAAGACGGCGGCAAGCGGAGTCGAGCCGATTATCCGCATTGTGGACCTGCATAAGAACTTCGGCGACCTGCAGGTGCTCAAGGGCGTCAGCCTGGAAGTGGACAAGGGCGAAGTGGTCGTCATCCTGGGCCCGTCCGGCTCCGGCAAATCCACGATGCTCCGCTGCATCAACCGGTTGGAGGAACCAACCAGCGGCAAGATCTACTTCGAGGATATCGAGGTGACGAATCCGAAGTGCGATCTGAATGCCGTGCGCGCGAAGCTGGGCATGGTGTTCCAGAGCTTCAATCTGTTTCCCCATCTGACGGCGAAGGCGAATGTCATGCTTGCGCAGCAGAAGGTCCTGAAGCGCTCGAAAGAAGAGGCGGAGCGCATCGCCATCGAGGAGCTGAACAAAGTCGGTTTGGGCGAGCGCGTCGACTACAAGCCCAGCCAGTTGTCCGGCGGCCAGCAGCAGCGCGTGGCCATTGCGCGTGCATTGGCTATGAGCCCGCACGTGATGCTGTTCGACGAGGCGACCAGCGCGCTTGACCCCGAGCTGGTGCGCGACGTGCTGGGTGTTATGAAGGACCTTGCGCGCGGCGGCATGACCATGATTGTCGTCACGCATGAGATGGGCTTCGCGCGTGACGTTGCTGACCGCGTCGTGTTCATGGACGGCGGCGTCATCGTGGAACAGGGCACGCCCGCGGATGTGTTCGATCATCCACAGCACAACAGGACGAAGGATTTCCTGGGCCATATCCGCTAATCGGAATTCTTTTTGCAGGGCGCCTTGCGGGGCGCCCTGTCTGTTCACAGGGGCAAGCCGTTTCGGCACACCTGGCATCTTTCGGCACGCGGGCCGCCGGAGCATGCAATGCATGGCCCGCAACACGAGAAGGGAAGCTATCGGGATGAAGCAAGATGAACGCCATCAGCCGTTGAACGGTACGAAATGGATCAATCCGGATGTGGCCGGAACATTGGACGAACATGCCGCGTATTGCCTTCAGGACGATTTCCATACCGCTGTGAACCGCGATTGGCTGGCCTCGGCGCGCATAGAGCCGGGCAATGCCAGCGAATCGTCGTTCCGCGAGCGCATGCGCGAGGTGGAGGCGCAGGTGAAGCAGCTGCTTGCCGATGAATCCCTCGAGCAAACCACGGGTGCACGGACCGAGGCACATCTGATCCAGCACCTGTACCGCAGCCTGGTGGACATGGATGCCCGCGACAAGCGGGGGTTCGATCCCGTCATACCGTATGTCGAACGCATCCGCTCCGTGGCCAGCCTCGACGCCCTGACGCAGCTGCTCTGCGATGATGCGTACCTGTTCAGCTCCGTGTTCTGCGCTGCCGGGCCGTTCGCCGACAAGAAGGACAGCCGCAACAACGTCGTTTACGTGGACCGTTCGTCCCTGACGCTTGCGGATGCAGACGAGTACCGTCACCTGAGCGACCAGGGCAAGCGTATGAAGGCGGCGAACGATACCTTCTTCGCGTGGCTTCTGGAGCGCGCGGGCTTCAGCGAACAGGATGCCCGAACGGCAGTCGAGGACATGTTTCTCTTGGAAACGGACGTCGCGGTGCATTGCCTGGGTGCGGCCGATCAGGCGCGCGACGACTACGAGGAGATCACCTACAATCCCCGGAACCTGGCGCAGCTGGAACAGGAATCCGGTGCCTTTCCGCTGGCCGGTATCCTGCGCGCGCAGGGCTTGGCGGATTCACGGACGTTCATCCTGGGCGAACCGGAGTGGCTGCAGGCGCTTGCCGCCCTGTACGTGCCGGAGCGTTTGGAGCAGTTCAAGGCCTGGATGGCCATCCGCACGCTGCTGAGCTTCTCGGGATTCCTGGACCGGGCGGCGTACGACCGCACGGAGCAGTGGAGGAACGAGAGCCTGGGCAGCGTCGGTTCCATGCCGCTGGACCGCAAGGCGTACAACACCGTGAACGGCATGCTGGGTATGGCGGTCGGACGCGTGTATGTGGACCGTTTCTTCAGCTCTGATACGAAGCAGGATGTCGAGAACCTCATCTCCGAAGTTGTTTCCACGTATCATGACCGGCTCTCCCACGCCGAGTGGCTGAGCCCCGAAACGCGGGAGAAGGCGAACGAGAAGCTGGACGCCCTCACCGTGCGCGTGGGGTATCCCGAAAGCTGGCCGGACTATTCCGTCCTGGATATTCCCGACGATGCAGATTTGATGACGCAGGCCATTGCCATTGCCCGCTTCGAGGTAAAGCGCGATGCGGCGAAGGTGAACAAACCGGTGGATCGCGACGAATGGCTCATGAGTCCGCACGAGGTGAATGCGTATTACCTGCCCACGGACAATTCCATCAACATTCCCGCAGGCATCCTGGGCGGCGTCTTCTACGGTGCGGATGCCCCGCGCGAGGAGAACATGGGCGGCATCGGCATGGTCATCGGCCATGAGATTACGCATGCGTTCGACAAGAACGGCAGCCTGTACGACAAGGACGGTAACCTGGGCAATAGCTGGTGGACGGAAAGCGACCGCGCCGAATTCAAGCGGAGGACGGATGCGGTTGCCTCGTATTGGAACAACATCGAGGTGCTGCCGGGACTGAACGTGGACGGGGACCTGTGCGTTGGGGAAATTGTCGCGGACCTGGGCGGCATGGCGTGCATGACGCAGATCGGCCATACGTTCGCGGGTTTCGATTTCGCGGAAATGTTCCGCGCCTACGCCCGCGATTGGCGTATGGTCGAATCTCGCGAGATGGCTGAGTATCTGCTGATCAACGACGTCCATGCACCAGCGCATCTCCGCACGAACGGTACCGTGCAGCAGTTGGACGAATTCTACGATGCATTCGGTGTGGAGCCGGGAGATGGCATGTACCTTGCTCCCGACCAGCGCCTGAAGGTTTGGTAGGGCGAAGAGGAAGGCGGGTCTATGGAAACCCTGCATCTTGATTTGGCACAGACGGCAACGCGCCAGCATATCCGCGACATCCTGTTCGCGCAGCTGGATGACACGCAGTTCGCCTCCGTCGAAACGGCGCTTGCGGGCATTGCGTGGGAAGGCGAGCACTTCCACAACGTGGGCGAAGTGAAGGCAGCCATTGCATCGACGAAGCTGGATGCGCCGGTGATAGAAGACGCCTGCGCCATTTATGACATTCTGGCCCAGGCGGAGTCACATGTGCACGGCGTGCCGGTGGAGCAGACACATTTCCATGAGGTGGGGAATGCCGAAGCGGTTCTGAACGTGCTTGCGATATGCCTGGCCATGAACAGGCTGATGCCCGCGAGGGTCACCGCAACGCCCGTCCAGACGGGTTCGGGCAAGGTGCAATGCGCTCATGGGCTTCTGGATATTCCTGCGCCGGCCACGGCGGCCATACTTGCGCGCGGCATTCCCACGTGCGCCGAAAAGGTAGAAGGCGAGCAATGCACGCCCACCTCGGCGGCCATCATCGCGCATTTCGTGGAAGAATTCGACAGGTAAGCCGTCTCATCTGCGGTTCGGTGCAGATGAGCGTAAAATGAACAGTTCCAAGCAATCGGAAACGAAGGGAAGGCTGCCATGGCAATCGGACTGGGCGGACGCGACTATCTGAAAATGCTCGACTTCACATCCGACGAGATCAGGGATCTTGTGGACTTGTCCTTGAAGTTCAAGGACCTGAAGCACAACCATGTGGCTCACCGGTATCTGGAAGGGCGCAACATCGTGCTGCTGTTCGAGAAGACGTCCACGCGCACGCGCAGCTCGTTCGAGGTCGCGGGGCGCGACCTGGGCATGGGCGTCGTCTGCCTGGATGCCGGCAGCTCGCAGATGGGCAAGAAGGAGAGCACTGCCGATACGGCACGCGTGCTGTCCCGCATGTATGACGGCATCGAATACCGCGGATTCGGTCAGGAAATCGTCGAGGAGCTGGCCGATTACGCGGACGTTCCGGTATGGAACGGCCTCACGAACGAGGCACACCCCACACAGATGATCGCCGACATGATGACGGTGAAGGAGAACTTCCCGGACGGCTTCGAGGGCCTGAAGTTCGTGTTCATGGGCGATGCCCGCAATAACGTCGCGAATTCCCTCATGGTCACGTGCGTGAAGCTGGGCATGCACTTCGTCGCGTGCGGCCCGGAAGAGCAGATGCCGGAGGCGGAGCTGGTTGCCACGTGCACGGAAATCGCCGCGCAGACCGGCGGTTCCGTGACGTGCACGCAGAGCGTTGAGGAGGCATGCACGGCAGCGGACGTCATCTATACGGACATTTGGGTTTCCATGGGCGAGCCTTCCGAGCTGTGGTCGCTGCGCATCAAGCTGCTGTCGCCCTACCAGGTGAACGCGAAGGCGCTCTCGTATGCGCACGACAACGCCATCTTCATGCACTGCCTGCCGGCATTTCACGACATCAAGACCGTCGTCGGTGCCGAGATTGCGAAGAACTTCGGCATCACGGAGATGGAAGTGACGGACGAGGTGTTCGAGTCGCCTGCATCGCGCGTGTTCGACGAAGCGGAGAACCGCATGCACAGCATCAAGGCCATCATGTACGCCACGTTGTCCGAAGACTAGTATTCGGCGCACGGAATAAGGAGAGAAGAACAGATCCATGCAAATTCGCGAACAGCTTGAGCAGATTGTAGAGCAGGGCATCAAGGCGGCTATCGCCGATGGCAGCCTTGCAATGGAGAGCGTGCCCGAACCTGCGCTCGAGCGTCCGAAGGACGAGGCGAATGGCGATTGGGCCTCGACCGTGGCCCTGCGCAGCGCGAAGCTGGCTCATCGGGCACCGCGCGACATCGCTGCCGCGATTATCGACCATCTGCCCGCTAACGACCTCATTGAGAGCACGGACGTCGCCGGACCGGGCTTCATCAACCTGAAGCTGAAGCCTGCCGTATTCCAGGATATCGTGCGCCAGGTGCGCACGGAGCGCGCCGACTTCGGCCGCAGCGATATTGCCGGCGACCAGCGCAAGGTGAACCTGGAATATGTGAGCGCGAATCCCACGGGCCCCATGCACGTCGGCCACGGCCGATGGGCCGCGTTGGGCGATTCCATGGCGCGCATCATGGAGTTCTGCGGCTACGACGTGTACGAGGAGTTCTACGTCAACGACCACGGCGTGCAGATGGACGTGTTCGCGAATTCCATCGTGGTGCGCTATCTGCAGCTGTGCGGCAAGGACGTGGAGATGCCCGAGAAGTGCTACGGCGGCGCGTATGTGCGCGATATCGCCCAGGCTATCCTCGATGCCGACGGCGAGAAGTGGGTGGATGCCGATCCCGCCGAACGCGAGCTCAATTTCCGCGAGCGCGGCTATCGCGCCATGCTCGACAATGTGCGTGGTACGCTGGATGAATTCGGCAATCACTTCGACCGGTACTTCTCGGAGCGCAGCCTGTACGAGAAGGACGACGAGGGCAAATCCGCTGTCGACCGGGCGCTCGAGGCGTTCGATGCGCAGGGTTACCTGTACGAGAAGGATGGCGCCACCTGGTTCCGTTCCTCCGCATTCGGCGACGAGAAGGACCGCGTCCTGATCAAGGGCAACGGCGAATACTCGTATTTCATGAGCGATTGCGCGTATCACCACAACAAGCTCGCCCGCGGGTTCGACCATCTCATCGACATCTGGGGCGCCGACCACCACGGGTACGTTGCGCGCTGCGAGGCTATGATGGCCGCATGGGGCCGCCCCGGCGATCTGGAAGTCGTGTTGGGCCAGCTCGTGAACCTGCTGCGCAACGGCCAGCCGGTACGCATGTCGAAGCGCACGGGCGAGATGGTGACGTTCCAGGAGCTCATCGACGAGGTAGGTGTCGACGCAACACGTTATCTGATGCTCTCGAAATCCTCCGACCAGGCCATCGACTTCGATATCGAGGAAGCGAAGAAGAAGGATGCCAGCAACCCGGTGTACTACGTGCAGTACGCGCATGCGCGCATCTGCTCCATCCTGCGCAAGGCGGCAGATGCCGGCCCCGATGCAGATATCGATGTCATCGTGTCCCAGGTTGTTCCCGAAAACCCCGACCTGTCGCTGCTCACGGATGAAAGCGAGCTGGCGCTGATGAAGAAGATGGCGGATTTCGGCGACCTCGTTGCCGGCGCCGCCCGTGACCGGGCGCCCTTCCGTCTGACGCATTATGCACAGGAGCTGGCAAGCCTGTTCCACGGATTCTATGCGAACTGCCATGTGCTGGGCGTGGGAGAGGACCTGCAGGGGGCCCGTCTGGCGCTCTGCGATGCGGCCCGTACGAATCTTGCCCAGGCGTTGGGGCTGTTGGGCGTGTCCGCCCCGAAGGCCATGTAGCCTGCAATCACCGCAGGAAACGACTCTGATCGAACGGCATCCGACTCAACCGGATGCCGTTTTCGTTCTCCCACATATACCGAGTTATGACCAGAAGCTTTTTCGTAATCGCCGTTCGGGTTGAGAAAATGCACATTCATAGCAGATTTCAAGATGGGCAATATTCAAATATTGATGGGCAAATTGCGTGCCATTATCGCGGGCATTTCGGATGATAGATTGAGGGAATTTTGGTTGCGCGCATTTTTCCATAGGTTGAGAAAATATATTTTCATGGTTGCATTACCCCAGTTCGGAGGGCTGTTGGCTTCGTGATCCATCGAATGCCGCCGGATTCCGCGCAGCCTTCATTTCGCAGGTCGGAACGCCGTTTCGCACTCTCGGAAATATCGAACCGCCCGCAAGCCGGGCTCGATAAATTCGCGTGGAGCCGTTCTATCGCTGATATAATTTCTAACCGCGAGTTTCACCACTAATCGGTAATTGGTGGAGCAAGAAGGAAAGAAGAAGGAGTAAATATGGACTTCAGCTTGACCGATGAGCAGGAGCTTCTGCTCGAAAGCATCGACGAATTCGCCGAGCGCTACTTTGATGAGGACACCATCAAGGCTATGTATGAAAACCATGCATGCCCCGACGAGATCACCGACGCCTATCGTGACGCTGGTTTCGGCGTCATGGGTCTGCCCGAGTCCGTTGGCGGTCTTGAGACCGATTACCTGACCCTGGGCCTGATGACCGAGGAGCTCTACCACAAGACCGGCTGCATGACTCCGTTCATGACCGCTATGCTGGCAATGAAGGACATCGCCGACTTCGGCACCGAAGAGCAGGCGCAGATGATCGTCGACGTCTACAACAAGGAGGGCGGCTGCGCCGCTGCTCTGGGCATCTCCGAGCCCGCTGCCGGTTCCGACAACAACGGCATGACCACCACCGTTAAGAAGCAGGCTGACGGCACGTACATCATGAACGGCCAGAAGACCTGGGTGACGAACGGTGCTGTCGCCAAGTTCTTCCTGATCATCGCGAAGGACGAGGATTCCGCCTACGAGAACAAGAACTACTCCATGTGGCTGGTTCCCGCTGATTCCGAGGGCGTTTCCGTCGGCCTTCTGGACAAGGTCGGCCAGCAGGCCATCGCCTTCACGGATCTGTTCCTGGACAACGTCAAGCTGACCGAGGCCCAGCGCGTCGGCGAGGCCGGCAAGGGCTTCTACCTGCTGATGAAGAACTTCGAGTTCGAGCGCTGCCTGGTTGTCGCCCAGGGTCTGGGCCAAGCTCAGGCCGCTATGGACGACGCTGCCAACTACGTCTCTGAGCGCAACGTCTTCGGAATCAGCCCAAAAGCTTTCGGCGAAGCCGCTGGCCACGAACCCGCTGGTTCGCGACATGCTGGTTGAGGCTGAGACCATCCTGGAGATGACCCGTACGTATCTGTACAAGTGCCTGTGGATGCTGGACAATGGCCAGTCCATCCGCTCCGAGGTTGCTCTGCTGAAGCGCTACGCTACGAAGGGCTGCACGCGCGTTGCCGACATCGCCATGAGCCTGTACGGTGGCCTGGGCTACACGAACGAGGTCCGCATCGGTCGCATCTGGCGCGACCTGCGTGGCAACGAGTTCGCCGGCGGCGCCGTCGAGGTCATGTCCTACATCGCTGGTCGTGAGATCGTTAAGAAGTATCGCCAGTAATTTATAGATTCTCTTTATAACCGGAGGCACGTCTTAGGTCGTGTCTTCGGTTATTATGGTTTGGTCCGTAATCCAAGTATAGGAAACGAGGATTCATATGAAGATTGTTGCAGCAATCAAGGTTGTCCCCGACGACGAGTCCATCAAAGTCGCCGCTGACCGCACTCTGGACGCCAGCAAGGCCAAGGAGAAGATCAGCACCTACGACCTGAACGCCATCGAGGCTGGTGCACAGCTGGCTGACGCTACTGGCGGCAACCTGGTCGCACTGTCCGCTTCTTACGAGGGCGGCGCCACCAAGAAGGTCCAGAAGGACATCCTGGCCCGTGGCCCCGAAGAGCTGTTCATGGTCGCCGACGAGAAGCTGGCTACGGCCGACTCTCTGGCTACCGCCAAGGTCCTGGCCGCCAAGGTCAAGGAGATCGGCGATGTCGACGTCATTATCTGCGGCGACGGTTCTGCCGACATGTTCGCCGGCGCTGTCGACGTTCAGCTTGCTGCCCTGCTGGACGTGCCCGTGGTGAACAAGGTCACGAAGATCACCCCGGACGGCGACAAGTTGGTTGTCGAGCGTACGCTGGACACCACCGTCGAGGAGATCGAGGTTCCGCTGCCTGCCGTTGTTTCCGTCAGCCCCGAGGTTGCGCAGCCGCGTATCACCGGCATGAAGGACATCATGGCCGCCGGCAAGAAGCCTGCTAACGTTGGTGCTCTGGACGGCGATCCCGAGAACGCCGTCGACGTTGCCGAGATCAAGGCACCCGAGATGACCCCGCGTAAGCAGGAAGTTTACACTGAAGACGACCTCGACAAGTTTGCCGAGGCCCTGGCAGAAGCTATTCGCTAAGAGAGGACGAAATAAATGGCTAAAGCACTTGTTCTCGCAGAAACTGCCGATGCCCAGCGCGTTCTGGCTGCTGGCGCTCGCACCATTGCCGACGAGGTTGTCCTCGTAACCGTTGGTACCGCTGAGACCGGCGTTGCCGACAAGGCTTATCAGGTTGAGGTTCCGGCCGACGCTCCGTTCGACAACGCGTATGACGCCATCCAGGGCGTTTTCGATACCGTTGCCCCCGACGTTGTCCTGGCTGAGCCCACCGCTCATGTGAAGACCATCGCTGGCAAGCTGGCCGCCAAGGCCGATGCCGCCATCATCCCGAACATCACCGCTCTGGATGGCGACGTTGCCACGAACATGTACTTCGGCGGCCTGGCTGCTAAGAAGCAGACCGCTACTTCCGGTGTGAAGTTCTACACCACGAACGGCGCTCTGTTCGGCGACGTTACCCCCACCGGCACGGACGACGTCGAGACCGTTGCCTACGTTGCCCCCGCTAAGGGCCTGACGCTGAAGTCCACGAAGGACGTCCCCGTCGAGGGCGCCGACCTGACGAAGTCCGATGTCATCGTCTCCGTCGGCCGTGGCTTCTCCGAGGAAGACCAGCTGCAGCTGGCTAAGGACTTCGCTGCCAAGGTTGGTGCTGACCTGGGCTGCTCCCGTCCTGTTGCTGAGAACCTGGGTTGGATGCCCCGCAACCTGTACGTCGGCGTCTCCGGCGTTCAGTGCGCACCGAAGGCCTACATCGCCGTGGGCATCTCCGGCCAGATGCAGCACATGGTTGGCTGCCAGGACTCCGGCACCATCTTCGCCATCAATAAGGATGCGAATGCGCCGATCTTCAAGCAGGCTGACTACGGCCTGGTCGCTGACCTGACCAAGGTCCTGCCCGCTCTGACCGAGAAGCTGGGTTAGTTAACGGTAAATACAGGCATTTACCTAATTGGCAATGCGCAGTTTATGGTATAAACTGCGCATTGTTTTGTTTGGGAAACGAAAGGGGGACACATGGCTGAAGAAATCGAATACGATTTTGATGCTATTGTCGTCGGCGGCGGTATGTCCGGCCTCGTAGCTGCTTATGAGCTGGCTAAGGCTGAGAAGTCCGTTCTGGTTATGGAACGTGGCGAATACTGCGGCGCAAAGAATATGACGGGCGGTCGTGTTTACGCCCATTCTCTGAGGAAGGTCTTCGGCGACGAGCTGGAGGACGCTCCTTTCCAGCGCAAGATCGCGCACGAGAAGATCTCCTTGATGAACAAGGACGGTCTGTTCACCGTTGATACTACGTGCCCTGATTACTCGAAGGACGGTCAGGAGTCTTACTCCATCCTGCGTGCACCGTTCGACCAGTGGATGGCCGAGAAGTGCGAGGACCTGGGCGTTATGATCATGTGCGGCATGCCTGTCGAGGACGTGCTGTTCAGCGAGAACGGCTACGTTAACGGCATTGCCGTCGGCAAGGAAGAGGACGGCACGCGCGAGGAAATGCACGCCAAGGTGGTTCTGCTGTGCGATGGCGCTAACTCTCTGCTGCTGAAGAAGGCCGGCATGACCACGAAGAATGCTCCTTCTCCTTCCGACATGGCCGTTGGTGCCAAGGAAGTCATCGAGCTTCCTGCCGAGACCATCGAGGATCGCTTCGGTCTGAATCCCGGCGAGGGCGCTGCTTGGATGTTTGCAGGCGAGCTGACGGACGGCAAGCCCGGCGGCCTGGCTCTGTACACGAACGAGGACAGCATCTCCATCTGCATGGTTGTGCCTTTGGCAGGCCTGGTGGAGTCCAACGTACCCGTGTACCAGCAGCTGCAAAACTTCAAAGAGCGCGAAGAGATCAAGCCTCTGCTGAAGGGCGGCAAGACCGTTGAGTACTCCGGCCACCTGGTTCCCGAAGGCGGCTACAACATGATGAGCGGCATCAAGCTGGTGGGCAACGGTGTCGTTGTCTGCGGCGACGCTGCCGGCATGTGCATCAATTCCGGCTATTCCGTACGTGGCATGGATCTTGCCGTCACCTCTGGTCAGCTGGCTGGTCAGGCAGTGGCGAAGGCCCTGGATGCCAACGACTTCTCCGAGTCCGGACTGTCCTCCTACAAGACGAACCTGGACAACAGCTATGTTGCCCATGACCTGAAGAACTTCCAGAACTTCCCCGCATTTATGGAGAACGATCTGGATATGCTCTGGGACAACACGCTGTCCGACCTGGTCATGAACATCTTCAAGAAGCTGTACATTATCGACGGCACCGGCGAGACGAAGGTCAAGGAAAAGATTATGCCGCTGGTCAAGCAGGTCGGCATCTTCAAACTGTTGAAGCTGGTTAGGAAGGGTATGAAGGCACTATGAGTAACTTCCCTGAATTCACCGTCAACGTTGACGAGAAGCTTGCGCTGAATAAGTTCAACGTCAACGAAGAGTATCCTCATATCGAGCTGAAGGAGAACCCGGAAGATTCCGAGTTCCGTAAGTTGGTTCTGGCTTGCCCTGCGGGACTGTACAAGGTGGACAAGGACACCGGCGAGAAATCCTTCGACTACGCTGGCTGCCTGGAGTGCGGCACCTGCCGCGTCCTGTGCGGTGACACCATTCTGAAGAAGTGGACGTTCCCGATCATGGGCGTCGAAGGCGGCTCCGGCGTACAGTATCTGTACGGCTAATCTGCTCCGTCTTTCGTTCTCAAACACGGGCCCCGTTTTTCGGGGCCCGTTTTGTTTATGCGCGTATGGGGGAGTTCCTTGTTGGAGAGGATATGCCCTCAGAAGGCCAGAGGAGCCGTTACAGGCGGTCTTCTAGGTCCAACTGCATCAAGTGTACGTTTTCGCGCAATGTCTTCGCCAGAGAGCGTGAGATCTCGTTGTTCTCATAGCGCTGCGTGATTTCTTGGAGCTCCAGGTAATAGCCCTCGCGCATGATGTCGTCCAGGTTGTCTTCCAGCTTCGTGATATACGTGATAGAAGGACGCATGCGCTTTAGGTTCACGATGGCGCGCGAATAGCGGGCCTGTTCTGCACCCAGAACCTCGGGAGGGTATTCCGACTCGTTCGAAGCCATCATGCCCTCTAGGTAGCGGAGCGTCTTCCGCAGCACGGCTATCTCAAGTTCCCGCATCTCCGCATCCGCCGCCGGATGCTCCATGCTCGGCATCCATTCGCGAACCGACCGCATGAAGGCATGTGCAGCACGGCGGATGTTGCGCATGACCACGAAGAAATACCAGCCGGGTCCCGCTTGGTGCGTCAGGATATGCTCGCGATGCGAGATTCGACGTGCGTACCGATAACATACGGCGCTGTCGTATTCGCCCTCGTCCATCAACTCTGCGATATAGATCTCCTGCTGCTTCACGATATCAAGCGAGAGCTTTCTGCGAATGCGCTCGTCCTGTTCCTCGCTTTCCAGGCCGATTCTCTTGATTCGGTCGTTGTACATGCGGATGACAGATCGCGTGGCGGCGGTGTTCTTCTCGTTCATCTGGTCCGAGAGCCGCAAGATGACGTTGCGCAAGATGTCCACGCGCATATCGGCGTTCTCCTCGAATTCATTGCTGCGCACCTTCGGCTTCGGCGAGAGCACGGGAAGGAAGAACGTGGCCAAAAGCAGCGTGGCCAAAATGATGCCGGAGGCAAGGAATATCAGCTGGTCGCGATGGGGGAACGAAGCGCCGCTTGCCACCACGTAGGGAATGGACATGATGATGGAAAGCGTTACGGCTCCCTTTGGGCCGCCGATGGTCATCGCCGCTACGCTGGCCAAGAAATTCTTCGTGACTGCGGGACGCCGTTTCGTGTCGGGATCCTTGCGCCATCGCTCCATGACGAAGATCCAGAGAAAGCGTATGGCCACCAGGACCGCCGTCATGATGGCGATGGTCAGAAGCGTGCCGCGCGTGCCGCCGAACAGGGCGTCGGCGCTGATGATGCGAGGGTTGATCCAGCACAGCTCCATGCCCAGCAGGATGAAGATGATGCCGTTCAGCGTGAATGCCAACAGCTCCCATACGCTCGAAGTAACGATATTCAGTCGCGCGACAGAAGGCCCGATGCGCCGTTCCTCCTCGCGTCCGAGGATCAACCCTGCCGTTACGACCGCCAAGATGCCGCTGACGCTCACGAGTTCGGCTGCCAGGTAGATGATGAACGGGGACAGTAGGTCGACCAGCACATAGAACGTCGTCGATTCAAGGCCCGTTTCAGCGGATTTCCTGCGGACCCATCGGATGGCTACGGCAAGGATGGCACCGACAAGTATGCCACCGAAGAACAGCAGCAGGAAATAACCGAACAGCGACGATATCTCATACGTATCTGTCACGGCGGCGGCGATGGCGAACTGGAACGCGACAACGCCCGAAGCATCGTTGATGAGCGCCTCTCCGGACAGCAGCGCGTCTTCTCGTCGCGTCATATGCACATTGCCCTTCAGCGATGTGACCGCTACGGCGTCCGTGGGTCCCAAGGCGGCTCCCAGCGCCAGGGCGGCGGCGAGCGGAATCGAAGGTACCAGCAGGTTCAACACGAATCCGATGACCACCATGATGGCGAATACCAACCCGATGGAAAGCGACAGGATCTTCTTGCGGTATTTCCAGAGCGCCGCGCGGTCCGCTTCCTTCGCATCGTGGAAGAGCAGGGGAGCGATGAACAGGAACAGGAAGAAATCGGGGTTCAAACTGAACGGAATCGCGGATACCGCAAAGTAAGCGATAACGAATCCCAATCCGATTTGGATGAGGGGAGCAGATACTCGGGGAATCAGCCGATCCAGTACCGAAGATACGAGAATGGCGGCTAGAACCATGAGAATAAGCTCGAAAGTTTCCATGCGGCTCCCTATAATCATGCATGCGCAAGCGATGTGCTTCTGAATCGATTTTCTTTTTCTATTCAATCATGGATGTGCGCAGATAGGATGCATAATTTCATTCATGGAGCACGAATGGAGAAAAGAAACACGCGGTTTAGGGGTTGCAATCTGCGCGGGAAGCCAGTAATATTCTCACCTGCGCTACGGTGGATGTAGTTCAGTTGGATAGAACGCCAGATTGTGGCTCTGGAGGTCGTGGGTTCAAGTCCCACTATCCACCCCATAGCGCTCTTGCAAAAGTTTTTAAAATTGCCTCTTGCAAGAATGCGAAAGGTGCTTTAAGATAGCACAGCGCTCGAGAGAGCACGAACTTTTACATAACTTTCTTGGACCGGTAGCTTAGTTGGTAGAGCAGGGGACTCTTAATCCCAAGGTCCGGGGTTCGAGTCCCCGCCGGTCCACCATTTGAATTTTGAAGCCAGTGTTTATTCACTGGCTTTTTTATTGCGTTGCACACTGAGCATGATACTCATAGTCTCACCGGCCAGATGGCGACTGGAACAAGACGCTGCTCCAGCACAGATGTGCGGCATCGAGTTGCTTGACATGTAGAAATCCAACTTCGTTTTCGAGAGCAAGGCTCTGCCGCATGGGGCGGAGCGTCTGAGGTCGGGCGATGCATACAGCCTCGGCATCGTGTGCGTCTACAACTGCGGAGCGGCGGGTTGTCCGTTGCTGCAGCCATGCGACGCAAGGTCAGGACGGCTCGTTGGCTTTAACTTCGCGAAGAGCATGCATGAGGTCGACAAGCGCGGCGCAGGGTGCCACTTCTCCATCGACGACTACCAGTTCGAGCGCGTGTGGACGTACCCGGAGGGGTACGACGAACTGCTGCGCAGGTTCGAGTGCGTCGTGACGCCCGATTTCAGCGTCTACACGGACATGCCGTACCCGATGAAACTGTGGAACGTCTACCGCAGACTGGCGCTCGGCCATTACTGGCAGAGCGAGGGCCTGAAGGTGGTGCCGAACGCGACATGGAGCGACGAGGCGTCGCTGTCCTGGATATTCAAGGGCCTGCCGAAGGGCGGGACGGTGTTCGTGAGCACGCTCAGCTATGAGTTCGACTGCGAAGTCGTGCAGTTCAACCAAAGGAAATGGAATGGCTAAGAGCAAGGAAAGCGGATTTACGACTTACTATCCTTCCTCGATGAAAAGACAATACGCCGCTGTCCTCTTATGTAGTTGCATCTTTGAACAAGGGTTCTGCTCATGGGACGACGCCGGAGAAAGCCATCGAAAGGTTCAGAGAGCAGTTAATGAGCAAGAAGGAATTTGCTAAAATCGGTATAGATTTAGATTTCTCAGCCAAAAGGAAGAAAAAAAGGGAAACTTGTCACCCAAAAGACCGGAACGTACTAATAGCGAGGTGACCTGATATGTCTCTTAATCGAGAAGTCGATAATGACTACGAATTCAGAACAGACGAATACGGTACGCCGTTTTTACCGGCCGGGATGTCTATGGATGGGAATCTTTACATCCTTCCAAATGGAAAATACCTTCCGAGCGGAACTTACATTACTAGCGACGGTGAATCGCTTATCTACGAGCCTCATGAATTGAGCCCATTTGCAAGCATGCTGGCATCTTTCAAAGATAAATAGCTGAAACTTATTTTTGATTTATGCGAGCCGTCCTTCGGGGCGGCTTTTCTTATGCATATTCACCGCTGGCCCATCGGAGACGGTGGGTCTTTTTCATGTCCGGAAGGAGGCACCGCATGCCAGTGGACAAGCCCGCGAGCGTCGCCAACGACCCGTTCAAGTCAGCGAAATGGGACGAGCTCACCGCCGGTCGCGACTTCGCGCCGTTGGACGCGCCGACCCTCGCGCTGCGGTGTGCGTGGTACCAGGTGGTGGACAAGTGCATGTCCGACATCGACGTGGGCGGCGGTGTGCAGGTGGCCTACCAGAACGACGTGGGCGACATAAAGGTGCTGCCGCAGCTGTCCACCATAAAGCGGGCGAGCGCCGATATTTTGATTTGAAAAGAACAGTGGCCCTGCATCTTTGCAGGGCCACTTCGTGTATATGGTCTTCGGCGGGAGTCGCTTTGTCAGGTTAGCGCCGATGCTGCTTCCGGCCCGTGCCTCCGTTTGCGTTGCGGGATCTGCCGCGCGTATCGGAATGGTGGTGCTGCTGGCTGGTATGCTTCTTCGCTTGGCTTTTGCGCTTGCCGCCCTGGTTGTGCGAAGCGGTATTGCTTGCGCCGTGTCCCTTGCCACGATGCTTGTTACCGTTATGCCCGTTCTTTTTTGCAGAGGACTTCTGGCTGGCTGTAGCTTGTTTCTTGCCAGAGCTTTGCTTCTTTCCCGCCGACGTCTTCTTTTTCGTAGACGGCTGCGCGCTCTTCGCATTCTTCGGTTTCTTCTTCGGCTTCTTCGGCACGAGCATGCCCGGTACCTGCGGTTCTTCTGCCTGGAGCTCCTTTTTGCGCGCCTTTTTCATCTCTCGCATGACGGCATCGATTTCCGGGTCTTTGCGCGCGGCGCGCCGTGTTGCCTTGTCGGCGATTGCCCGCTGGCTCTTCTCGGAATCGAATCCGGGAATGTCGATGACGGGGATGTCATGCCCGATGAGTTTCGTGATGTCGCGGATCTCCTGCTTGTTCTCCGGCGTGACGAATGAGATGGCCAGTCCCTCTTCGCCCGCGCGGCCGGTGCGGCCGATGCGGTGGACGTAGTCCTCGGGCATATGCGGCAGGTCGAAGTTCACGATGTACGGCACTTCGCGGATATCGATGCCGCGTGCAAGGATGTCCGTGGCAACCAGGATATCCGTCTTGCCGTTCGCGAAGTCCTGCAGGGCGGTCTTGCGCTGCGATTGGCTGCGGCCGCCGTGGATGGCGGCAACGGTGTATCCCGCCTTCCGCAGCTTGCGCACGCATGTGTCCACGCGGTATTTCGTACGGGCGAACACGATGACGCGCTCGCTGCCGTACTGTTCGAGAACGGCAAGCAGCAGATCCGGCTTCAGGCGGTGCTCGACCTCCACTTGGTATTCCTTCACCAGGTCGGCCGTTTCGCCCTTATGTGCAATCTCCACGAACTGGGGATCGTCTAGCAGGTGGAGCAGGTTCTTCTCGATGTTCTTATCGATGGTTGCCGAGAACAACAGCGTCTGGCGCGCATCGCGTTCCGGACAGCGGCTCACAATGCGCTTCACGTCGGGCAGGAAGCCCATGTCCAGCATGCGGTCCGCCTCGTCGAATATGAGCACGCCCACATGCTCCAGCGTCAGGGCATCCTGGTTGAGCAGGTCGATGAGGCGTCCGGGTGTAGCCACAAGCACATCGCAACCGCGCGCGAGCGCCTTCTTCTGTGGTTCGTACGACACGCCCCCGAGAAGGCACACCACGCGCTTGCCGGCCTGCTTCGCAATGACGCGTGCCACTTCCTCGATCTGCATGGCAAGCTCGCGCGTGGGCGTGAGGATGAGCATCATGGGCCCGCGACCCTTGCGCTTGAAGGGGAGCGAGGTGATGGTGGGCAGGCAGAACGCTGCAGTCTTGCCGGTTCCCGTCTTGGCGGCAGCGATAACGTCTCGGCCTGTCAGGATGGCGGGTATGGCCTGCTCCTGAACGGGGGTGGGCGATTCGTATCCCAGGCGTTCCACAGCACGCAGCGCCGTGTCGGGAAGGCCCAGCTCGTTGAATTTCTTCGTCATGTGTTCGATTGTTCCTAGCAATTTGAGTTTGATGGATGTGCGCCGATGCGCGCACGCAAGAACCTATAATGACCGTTCGGAGCATCCGGCGCCTGCCCTCCGCCAAAAAACCAGGTTCGATTCACGGGATACCAACCTTACGGTTCCGATGGAATTTTGCCGTCGTTCGATGTGAATGGGATTATTTGCTATCATGTATTGCTGTGCGTCAACTCAATGCTGACGTATGGAGATCGAAGTGCGGGTGTGGCGGAATTGGCAGACGCGCCAGATTTAGGTTCTGGTGGTACTTACCGTGAAGGTTCAAGTCCTTTCACCCGCACCACGATATAGCAGGGTACCGATACGATGATAGATGGAGGAAGTCTGTGAAGACTAATGTTGAAGCCCTGGAAGGCGATCAGGTTCGTCTGACCGTCACGGTCGACAAGGAAGACGTCGACAAACGCATCGGCAAGACCTATAAGGATTTTGCGAAGAAGTACAAGTTCCCCGGCTTCCGTCCTGGCAAGGCTCCGCGTCCCGTCGTCGATAACTTCGTGGGTCGAGAGGCCGTTCTGGCCACGGTGACCGAAGAGGTCGTGAACGACTACTATCCTCTGGCGCTGGACGCTGAAGACCTGATTTCCATCGAAGAGCCGCAGTTCGAAAACGAAGAGGCCATGGTCGAAGAGGGCCAAGACTTTGTGTTCTCCGCGACGATGATGCTCGAGCCGAAGTTCGAGCTGAGCAGCTACGATCCGGTCGAGATTGACCTTCTGAGCGACATGCCCACCGATGAAGAGGTGGAAGAGCGCCTGGATGCCATGCGCGAATATTACTACGACCTGGAGGATGCTCCGGCCGATCAGGTGATCGGCGACAAGGGCGTTGCTGAGCTGACTATGAAGGTCACGGACGACAAGGGCGAGCCCGTTAACGTGCTCAGCACCGAGAATCGCCTGTACGAGATCGGCATGGGCCTGTATCCTCAGAACCTGGATGAAGAGCTTGCGAAGTTGAAGACCGGCGATCACAAGGTGATCGATGTCGATCTGGCCGACAGCATGAACGGCTCTCTTCTGACCCGTGCTCTGGACGGAAATCCGGAGAAGCTGACGTTCGACGTGACCGTCAACGCAGTGAAGACGAAGGTCTTGCCGGAGCTGAACGAAGAGTTCGCTACCGAGAAGGCTGGCTTCAAGAGCCTGGAGGACATGCGTAACCGCACGCGCGACGACATGCAGCATGAGCGCCAGGAGTACATGGACCGCATGAAGGAGAATGCCTGCTTGATCGAGCTGGGCAAGCGTCTTGAGGGTGAAGCCCCCGAGGCCATGTGCAACGACGAGCGCCGCACGCTCCTGCAGGGCTTCTTCCAGCAGCTGCAGCAGCAGAACATCACGTACGACCAGTACCTGCGTCAGCGCGACCTGACGAACGAGCAGTTCCAGGAAGACCTGAAGAAGCAGGCAAAGGACGTCGTTTCCCAGAACCTTGCAATCGATGCCTACGCCCGTCACTTCAATATGGAAGTCACGGACGAGATGGTCGACAAGGAGTTCGAGAACTCCGGCAACGAGGATCCGAAGGCCCTGAAGGCCGAGTGGGTCAAGGAAGGCCGCATCCGTCTGCTGCGTCAGAGCATCATGCGCGCCGAGGCCGTGGACCGCATCATGGAGGAGGCCATCGTCAACACGGTGACCACGAAGGAGCTTTCCGCAAAGAACTCCGCCGGTGCCGAGATCGAGGATGTAAAGGAATCCGAGAAAGCCGAAAAGCCCGCCGAGGAGAAGGCTGCCGACGCTTCCGCTTCGAAGAAGATCACGAAGACGGAGTTGAACAAGATGAAGGTTGCCGAGCTGCGCGATAAGGCTGCCGAGTTGAACGTGGATGTCGAAGGCATGAAGAAGGCCGAGATCGTCGATGCCCTTTACGCCGAGCTGAACAAGTAGTCAACGCCTCGCAATCTGTTTTTTCAAACGCTTTCTCAACATAAGGTGCATCTCTGTACCTTCAAGCGCATAATGTGCAATTGAATTTGCAAGTCGACGGGCTCCCATTTGGGGGCTCGTCGGGAATTTAGGAGGCTTTTATGGAACTGGAACGTGCAAACAACGCGCTCATTCCGTACGTCATCGAGCAGTCGCCGCGCGGCGAACGCAGCTATGACATCTACTCCCGCCTGCTGAACGACCGCATCGTTTTCCTGGGCGAGCAGATTGATGACAATGTGGCGAACTCCGTTGTGGCCCAGCTGCTTCATCTGGAATCCGCCGATCCGGACAAGGACATCTCCCTGTACATCAACAGCCCGGGAGGATCCGTTACGGCCGGCCTGGCTATTCTGGATACCATGAACTTCATCAAGTGCGATGTCTCCACGATCTGCATGGGTTGCTGCGCATCCATGGCGGCCGTGCTGCTGTCCAGCGGCGCTAAGGGCAAGCGCTACTGCCTGCCGAACTCCATGGTCCTCATCCATCAGCCGTCCGGCGGCGCACAGGGCCAGCAGACCGAGATTCAGATCGTTGCTGACTTCATGAAGAAGACGCGCGTGCGCTTGAACAACATCCTGGCTGATAACACGGGCCAGACGCTGGAGACCATCCAGAAGGACACGGAGCGCGACAACTACATGTCTGCCGAAGAGGCTCAGGCATACGGCCTGGTGGACCAGATCGTTTCCACCCGCGAGCTGATGGCCAAGGCAGAATAATCGTTCAATATATATAGAGGATAGGAAATCAATGCCCAGAAACGGACATGACGGACGTAACCAAGGCGACGAGGAGATTTACTGCAGCCTGTGCGGCAAGACACCGGAGCAGGTCAACTCAATGATTGCCGGTCCGAACGGTATCTACCTGTGCGATGAATGCATCTCCATCTGCGCAGATGCCATGCGGCATGATGCCCATATGCGCCAGCCGCAGAATCAGGAGAATCCCGAATTTCATCCCGTTGACATGGGCGAGGCGGGCGCCGAAGAATCGCTTCGGCGCCTTCCCACGCCGCGAGAGCTCTACGACAAGCTTTCCGAATACGTGGTGGGACAGGATGAGGCGAAGCGTGCACTTTCCGTCTCCGTCTACAACCACTACAAGCGTATTTCCATGGACGAGGATGGCGATGAGGGGGACGTTGAGATTGCGAAGAGCAACATCCTTCTCCTGGGGCCCACCGGTTCCGGCAAGACGCTTCTGGCTGAAACGCTGGCTCGTACGCTGCGTGTTCCGTTTGCCATTGCCGATGCGACGACGCTGACGGAGGCGGGTTATGTCGGCGAGGATGTGGAGAACATCCTGCTGAAGCTGATCACGGCCGCTGACTTCGATATTCCGCGCGCCGAGATTGGCATCATCTACATCGACGAGATTGACAAGATCGCTCGCAAGGCCGAGAACCTGTCCATCACGCGCGATGTGTCGGGCGAAGGCGTGCAGCAGGCATTGCTGAAGATAGTCGAAGGCTGCGAGGCCAGCGTTCCCCCGCAAGGCGGACGCAAGCATCCGCAGCAGGAGCTCATCCATATCAACACGAAGAACATCCTGTTCATCCTGGGCGGTGCCTTCGTTGGTCTTTCCGATATCATTGCGGAACGCGTGGGCAAGAAGGCCGTGGGATTCAATTCTGAGATGCCGGAAACGCAGAAGAAGCGCGAAGCCGAGCTGCTGAAGCAGGTCCTGCCCGAGGATTTGAACAAATTCGGCATGATTCCGGAGTTCGTTGGACGTATCCCGGTTATCCGGACGCTCGACGAGCTGTCGCGCAAGGATCTCGTGCGCATTCTGACGGAGCCCCGGAACGCCCTGGTGAAGCAGTATAAGAAGATGTTTGAGTTCGAGAACTCCACGTTGGAGTTCGAGCCCGAAGCCTTGAACGCCATTGCCGACGAGGCCGTGGATCGGGGAACGGGAGCCCGCGGCCTACGTTCCATCTGCGAGCGCATCCTGTTGGATGTGATGTACGATCTGCCCGAGCATACGGAGGCTACGCGCGTCTTGGTCACGGCCGACAATGTGGTGAATGGAACCATTCCTCCGATTGTTTCCGTGGACGCGCTGCAAGATGCTGACGTAGCGGTAGAGCCCGCATTGATCGAAGCGGTGGACCCGGATTCGGAATCCACGCATTCGGCATAGCACAAGATTCAGGAGGGAAAGCCCTGTCTGCGCCCGCGCGCTCCGGGGCTTTCCTTAGGTTGTAGGAGAAAGCGAAGATGGCAAACAAGAAAATCGATTACGACTTCGCGGCGCATGAGAAGCCGCTTTTCGACAAGTGGAACGAGGCCGGTTATTTCAAGCGCACGCCCGGTTTTGGCGTACATGCCGGCGATACGTACACGATTGTCATCCCGCCTCCGAACATCACGGGCATGCTGCATATGGGCCATGCTCTGGACGACACCATCCAGGATGCCTGCATCCGCCGAGCGCGTATGCAGGGCTATCAGGCCCGTTGGATCCTGGGCACGGACCATGCCGGCATCGCCACGCAGACGAAGGTCGACAAGAAGCTGGCCGAGCAGGGTATCAGCCGTCTGGAGATCGGCCGCGAGAAGTTCATCGAGGCGTGCTACGACTGGCGCGCGCAGTACGGCAAGACCATCGTCGAGCAGATCAAGGGTATGGGCTGCAGCTGCGACTATTCCGATGAGCACTTCACGCTCGACCCGGACTACATCAATGCTGTTCGCCGCCTGTTCGTGACGTGGTACCACGACGACCTGATCTATCGTGGCAAGCGCATTGTCAACTGGTGCCCGCATTGCACGACCGCCATCGCCGATGACGAGGCGGAGTACGTCGAGGAGAAGGGCCACCTGTGGCATCTGCGCTACCCGCTGGTGGAACCCGTCGACGGCCAGGACTACATCGTCGTTGCCACCACGCGTCCCGAGACCATGCTGGGCGACACGGGCGTGGCCGTTTCGCCGAAGGACCCGGACAAGCAGAAGTTCGTGGGTGCGAAGGTCAAGCTGCCCATCGTGGGCCGCGAGATCCCCATCTTCAGCGACTACTACGTTGACGCCGGTTTCGGCACCGGCTTCGTGAAGGTCACGCCGGCCCACGACCCGAACGACTGGGGCATGGGCGAGCGCCACGACCTGGAGAAGATCAACATCTTCGATGAGACGGCGCATGTCGTGGATGGCTACGGCAAGTTCAGCGGCATGGACCGCGACGAGGCCCGCGAGGCCATTGTCGAGGAGTTCGACAAGCTTGGCCTGCTGGACCGTGTGGAAGATCACGACCATTCCGTCATGACCTGCTATCGCTGCCACACGAAGCTGGAGCCCTGGGAATCCGAGCAGTGGTTCGTTGCCGTCGATCGTCTGAAGGGCCCGGCGAAGAAAGCCGTGGAATCCGGCGAGATCCAGTTCCATCCCGCCCGTTGGAGCCAGGTCTACCTGGATTGGCTGGATAACCTGAAGGATTGGTGCATCAGCCGCCAGCTGTGGTGGGGCCATCGCATTCCCATGTTCTACTGCGATGCCTGCGGTTGGGAAGATGCGAGCGTGGATGACATCGAGACGTGTCCGAAATGCGGCAAGCCCGTCCGCCGCGACGAGGATGTGTTGGACACCTGGTTCTCCAGCCAGCTGTGGCCGTTCGCCACGATGGGCTGGACAAAGGAGGGCACGGACGCTCCGGAACTGAAGAAGTGCTATCCCACGCAGGTCCTTGCCACGGCGCGCGACATTATGGGCCTGTGGGTTGCCCGTATGGTCATGGCCAGCGAGTATTGCACTGGCAAGATTCCGTTCCAGCACGTCATCATCTATCCCACGGTCATGGGTGCCGACGGCAAGCCCATGAGCAAGAGCCGCGGCAACGGCGTGGATCCGCTGAAGCTGATGAAGGACTACGGCGCGGACGGCATGCGCTTCGGTCTGCTGATGCAGGTGACGGGCGCGCAGGATCTGAAGTTCAACGAGGCGAAGCTGGAAAGCAGCCGTAACTTCTCAAACAAGATCCGCAACGCCGCGCGCTTCGTCATGATGAACCTGGACGACTACGTGCCCGGCGAGCCCGACCCCGTGGCGCCGGCAGACAAGTGGATCTTCTCCCGCCTGGCGCAGCTAGTCCGCAACGTCGACTACGCCTACAAGGAATTCAACTTCGGCGAGATCACGCGCGAGCTGTACGCGTTCTTCTGGAACGAGTTCTGCGACTGGTACATCGAGCTGTCGAAGATCCGCCTGCAGGGGAGCGCGGAGGAGCGCAGCGCCACGCAGCGCAACCTGGTGTTCGTGCTGGACACGGCGCTGCGGTTGCTGCATCCCATCATGCCGTTCGTCACGGAGGAGATCTACCAGGAGTTGCCCAGCCTGAACAAGGCGGACTCGCTGATCATCGCCCCGTGGCCCGACGCCGATGCGCTGGAGAAGTACATCGATGCCGATGCGGAACGGGCCATCGCGCTCGTGATTGATGTTGTTTCGAACGTCCGCGCCATCCGCGCACGCCACGGCATCTCTCCGAAGAAGCCCATGGAAATCTCCGTGAAGGTGGATGCGGCCGATGCGGCGCTTCTGGAGGAGCAGCGCGAACTGGTCGTGGACATGGCGAACCTGTCGTCGTGCCTCATTTCTCCGGATGCGGAGAAACCCGCCGAATCCAGCGTCGCGTTGATCACGGGCGGCGAGGTGTACGTCGTCCTTTCCGGTCTGGTGGATTTCGATGCCGAACGCTCCCGTCTGAACAAGCAGCAGAAGGCGCTTGAGAAGGACGTGGCGAAGCTGGACAAGAAGCTGAACAACCCCGGCTACCTTGCGAAGGCGAAGCCGGAGATCATCGCAAAGGACCGGGCGAAATTCGAGGAGGCCACCGAGAAGCTGCGCCTGACGAAGGCCCGACTGGAGGAGCTGGCATAAACTCCTGCGCATTCCGAACCGCCCTGTCCCTGATGGCAGGGCGGTTTGCTTGTGGCCTTCAGTGCATTTGCTAGAATAGAGGGGATTTGCACGCGGTGCGAATCCAGCGGATCACCGAATGAGGAAACCGAGGTAACAATGAGCGAGCTTCTGGGACAGCTTTGGTCGCCTGAGCTGCAGACCACCTTCACTGTGGCCTTCATCATGATCATCGCCCTGTATGTGCTCTGCATCGTCTGGGTTGCGCGCGATGCGTATGCGCGCGGAACGCAGTGGTATATCTGGACTATCGTGGCATTGATTCCCGTTATCGGTGTCATCGCCTATCTGCTGCTGCGTCCTCCTCTGATGCAGATTGACCACGACGAGCAGGAGCTGGAAGTTGCCTTGAAGCAGCGCGAGCTGATGAAGTACGGCGAATGCGCCCGCTGCGGTTATCCCGTGGAGGCAGATTACGTCGTATGCCCGAACTGCCACCAGCGCCTGAAGAATCTGTGCGGCCATTGCGGCAAGGCACTCGACCCTGCGTGGACGATCTGCCCCTATTGCGCGGCGCCGGCAGGACGCCCGAACGGCAGGACGGGCCAGCGTCGACCCCAGCAGCGTCCTCAGCAGCGCCCGCAGGCGCAGGCGGGCGGCCAGCATGCTCCGAACGGCGGGCAGCAGGCTTCGCCCACACCGCATCTAAACTCCTAAGTGCCGCAACGCATCAGACTGACAGAGCCGCCTTCGGGCGGCTCTTTTTTCGTGAGCCTTTTCTTGGTGCGGGCGTCCAGGCATGCGGTGCGGGGGAACAGTGCTAATATCGAAGTCCGTGTATGGATACCTATCCGAAGAGAGGTAGTAATGAAGGTTCTTTACAACGATGGGCATGTGGCCGAATGCCCAGCCGAGGAAGAGGTGCATGTCCTGCGCCACTCCGCTGCGCATATTATGGCCCAGGCAATCAAACGGCTGTATCCTCAGGCGGATTTCGGATACGGCCCCGCTACCGACAACGGATTCTTCTACGATATCGACCTCGGCGATCAGAAAATCTCCGAAGAGGATCTTCCCATCATCGAAGACGAGATGAAGAAGATCTGCAAGGAGAACCTGAAGTTCAGCGTCTTCGAGCTGCCGCGCGCCGAAGCGGTCAAGCTGATGCAGGACCGCAACGAGAAGTACAAGGTCGAGCATATCGGCGATCTTCCCGAAGATGCCCGCATCACGTTCTACCAGCAGGGCGAATACATCGACATGTGCGTGGGCCCGCATATCTGCTATACGAAGGCCCTGAAGGCGTTCAAGCTGACGCATGTGTCCGGTGCGTACTGGAAGGGCGACAAGAACAACAAGATGCTCACGCGCATCAACGGCATCGCCTTCAAGACGAAGGACGATCTGAAGGAATACGAGCGCGTGCAGGAGGAGGCCGCAAAGCGCGACCACCGCAAGATCGGCAAGGAGATGGAGCTGTTCATGATGGCCGACGAGGGCCCGGGCTTTCCGTTCTGGCTGCCGAACGGCATGCGCTTGAAGAACTCCCTCATGAACTACTGGATTGAAAAGCAGGAAGAATACGGCTACGACCAGGTGGATACGCCCATCATCCTGAGCAAGACGCTCTGGGAGACGTCGGGTCACTGGGATCACTATAAAGAGAACATGTACACCACCATGATCGACGACGAGGAATACGCCGTCAAACCCATGAACTGCCCCGGTGCCTGCCTGATCTACAAGAGCAAGCCGCGTTCGTACCGCGACCTGCCCCTGAAGCTTGCCGAGGCGGGCAAAGACCATCGCCACGAGCTGAAGGGTGCGCTGCACGGCCTGTTCCGTGTCCGCGCGTTCACGCAGGACGATGCGCACCTGTTCGTCCGTCCCGACCAGATCACGGACATGGTGACGGAGACGGCGCATCTGATCACGTCGTATTACAAGCAGTTCGACTTTCCCTACAAGGTAGAGCTGTCTACCCGTCCGGACGACTCCATGGGTTCCGACGAGGATTGGGCGCTTGCGGAAGAGGGCCTGCGCAAGGCTCTGGAAGCCATGGATGTGGATTACACGCTCAACGAGGGCGACGGCGCCTTCTACGGCCCGAAGATCGACTTCCATCTGAAGGATTGCCTGGGACGCACGTGGCAGTGCGGCACCATCCAGCTGGACTTCCAGTTGCCGCAGAACTTCGAGCTGGAGTACACGGACTCCGACGGCACGAAGAAGCGTCCGATCATGATCCATCGTGCCGGCTTCGGCAGCTTCGAGCGCTTCATTGGCATGCTGACGGAGCAGTATGCGGGCAAGTTCCCCACGTGGCTGGCACCGTGCCAAGTGAAGGTGCTGCCGGTTTCCGAGAAACACCGCGAGTATGCGAACCACGTGGCCGACAAGCTGAAGGCCGCAGGCGTCCGCGTTGTTGTGGACGAACGCGACGAGAAGATTGGCTACAAGATCCGCGAAGCGCGCGGTGTCGACCGCGTTCCGTACATGCTCATCTTGGGCGAGAAGGAAGAGGAAGCGGACAACATCAGTGTGCGCGACCGTTCGAACGAGACGGTGCAGCGCCAGCTTGACGACTTCATCGCCGATATCACGGAGGAGATTCGCACGCGTCGGTAATTGCTGCGCGCGTTGAATGAAGAACGGGGACGGATGCAATCATCCGTCCCCGTTTTGCTGTGCGGGCTTCTTTCGCCGTGCTGCACTGCTGTTTCGGGCTGGTGGGACTACAGTTCCAAATAGCGCTGCAATTCGTCGAAGCGCCGTGCGGCAATCTCGTATCCTTCCAGATACAGGTCCATCAGCTTGTCGCGATTGCTTTCCATGGCCGTGATGTCCACGGGCTTGTTCGGTCTGAATACGAAGATGCGCCCTTCGTCTTCCAGGCGTTTCACCAGGCGGTAGACGCGGTTGTAGTCGTAATGGCGCGCCTCGAAGCGGTCCACGAAATATGGGTACTTCGCATAGTGCTGCGCTACCAGCATGCGCGCGGGGTTCGGCTGCTTCACGAACGTGGCGTCCTGCGTCAACACCACCACGTGCTTATTCACGTCCTCCTTCAGGCCGCGAATGAGCGAATAGCAGATGGGCACGCTGTCGCAGACGCCGCCGTCCAGCAGTACCTTGCCGTCCACGAACGTCCGGTGACTTGCGAGCGGCATGGCGGAAGACGCCACGAGATAGCACAGGTTCGCATTCAACTGGACCGGGCTGTTGCCGGCATGGCCCGTGCGATCCGTGGGTTCGTAATCGTGATAGTCCGCCTCTCCCAGTTCCAGATTGCTGGCAACGGAGGTCAGCTTCATAGGGGAGCGGTAGATGTCGTCCATATCGAACGGATCAAGCTGATGGGGAATCTGGTTGAACGTGAAGTCGATGCCGAGTGCATCTCCGGTGAGCAGGATATTGCTTGCGGAGAGATAGCGGGCATCATCACAGTACTTCAGATTGATGTAGGCCGTGCGACCGATAGCGCCGCACACGTAGTTGTAACCGACCAATGCGCCGGCCGAAACGCCGATTGTCCGCTTCGCCAGAACGCCCTGTTCCAGCAAGTAGTCCAAAACGCCTGCGGTGAACAGGCCCCTCATTGCGCCGCCTTCCAGAACCAGGTGGAAGGGCAGCGGCGTACGCCCGACATAGGCGGGGGTGCCCCACGCATTCCCGGAGGTATCGTTTATTTCCATGGAGTCCATCCGAATTTCCTTTTCCAGTGATTACCTATGATATTGTGAATCATGTAAAGAAGGATGTACATGAGTAACCAAACGGATGTCATCCATATGTAACGTACGAAAGAGAGGGATATGATGGCTGAAGTTATCGATTCCCAGCAGTTCAAGGAAAAGGTGCTGAATGCGGACAAGCCTGTGCTCGTCGACTTTTTCGCAACGTGGTGCGGTCCTTGCAAGATGTTGTCCCCGATGGTCGATCAGGTAGCGCAGGAGAAGGCCGGTCAGATTGATGTCTATAAGGTCGATGTGGACGAGAGCCCCGATCTTGCTCAGGAATACGGCGTCATGAGCGTTCCCACCGTTATCGCCTTCGAGAACGGTGCAGTGAAGGACCAGTTCGTCGGCGTGAAGCCGAAGGAGGCCATCCTCGGTCTTTTCGCTTAGCTTGCGCATTTCTTGACGGGCAGCCCGTGCATTCGTTGCGCGGGCTGTTTTGCGTGTATACAATAGCGAAAACGAAAAAGGAGAGCATCGCATGAGCGAACAGAGCGACATCATAGACATCGCGGTCATCGGCTCCGGCCCCGCCGGCATGACCGCTGCCCTCTATGCCGCCCGCGCCGGCTGGAAGACGAAGGTCTTCGAGCAGATGGTCGCCGGCGGACAGCTGGGCAATACCGCGCGCATCGACAACTATCCCGGATTTCCCGAAGGAGTTGACGGCTTCCAGCTTGCCCTGGATATGAGTCAGCAGGCCGAGCGCTTCGGCGTCGAAACCGTCTCCGCGGAAATCGTCGGTGTGGACCTGGAAGGCCCCGTGAAGACTATTTCCACGCGCAACGAGCAGTTCAAGGCGCATACGGTCATCTTGGCAACGGGTGCCTCGGCGCGCAGCATGGGCATCGACGACGAAGACGAGCTGCGCGGGCATGGCATCAGCTACTGCGCAACGTGCGATGGCAATTTCTTCCGTGGCAAGGACGTTATCGTCTACGGCGGCGCGAACACGGCTGTCGAGGATTCGCTGTACCTTGCAAACATCTGCCATTCCGTGACCATCGTGTATCGTCGCGAACATGTCCGCGCCACTGCTGTCTACACGAAGGCGGCCGAGGCTGCCGAGAACATCTATTTCAAATACGAGTCCGTCATCAGCGCCGTCCACAGCGAGGATGGCAAGCTTTCCGGCGTCACCATTACGAATGTGAAGGATGGCTCGACGGAGGACCTTCCCGCATCGGCACTGTTCGTGGCCATCGGCAGTGTGCCGAACACGGCTCTGTTCGAAGGCCAGCTTGAGCTTGATGAAAACGGATACGTAAAGGCCGATGAGACATGCGCCACGTCCGTGCCGGGCGTTTTCGTTGCCGGGGACATCCGCACGAAGCCGCTGCGCCAGGTAGTGACGGCAGTCAGCGATGGCGCCGTCGCGGCCGAAGGGGCCGCAGCCTATCTCACCACGCACGCCGCCGGAGAGCATTAGCCCGGTTCGTCAGAATGCAACAGAATTAACCCATTCAACGAACCGATAAGGAAGAGCAATGAAGGAAACGAAGAACAGCGGTATGCGCCAGAAGCTGGAGAGCATCATCCAGGCCTACGAGGAGATCGAGGCGAAGATGAGCGATCCGTCCGTCATCAACGACCAGAAGGAATACCTGAAGCTGGCGAAGGAATTCAGCGACCAGGGCCCGCTGGTGGAGAAGGCGCGCCAGTACGTGCAGGACTGCGATGACCTGGAGGAAGCCCACGAGATGCTGTCCGATCCCGAGCTGAAGGAATTCGGTCAGGAGGAGATCGCCCGCATTGACGCCGAGCTTCCCGTCCTCGAAGACGAGATCAAGGTCATGCTCATTCCGGCCGACCCCGCGGACGAGAAGGACATCATCGTCGAGATCCGCGCCGGTGCCGGCGGCGACGAGGCCGCCATTTTCGCCGGCGACCTGTTCCGCATGTACACGCGTTTCGCCGAGGACCGCAAGTGGAAGATCGAGGTGATGGACGCCTCGCCGTCAGAGGCCGGCGGCTATAAATCTATCCAGTTCAAGGTGAAGGGCGACAAGGTCTATTCCATCATGAAGTTCGAGTCCGGCGTGCATCGCGTCCAGCGCGTGCCGAAGACCGAGAGCCAGGGCCGCATCCACACGTCCACGGCCACGGTAGCGGTGCTTCCCGAAGCCGATGAGGTGGAGGTCGATATCAAGCCCGAGGACCTTCGCATCGATGTGTACCGCGCCGGCGGCCCCGGCGGCCAGTGCGTGAACACCACGGACTCCGCAGTGCGCATCACGCACCTGCCCACGGGCCTGGTGGTGCAATCGCAGGACCAGAAGTCGCAGCTGCAGAACAAGATCGCGGCTATGGAAGTGCTCCGTGCGCGCCTGTACGACAAGATGCTGCAGGAACAGCATGAGGCGGAGGGCGCAGAGCGCCGCAGCCAGATCGGACACGGCGACCGCTCCGAGAAGATCCGCACGTACAATGCACCTCAGGATCGCGTGACGGACCATCGCATCGGCTACAACGGCTCGTACCACGGCGTACTGCTCGGCAGCGGCGGAGCCGGTCTGGCCGAACTCATCGCAGAGCTGCAGGCCGCAGACCGCGCAGCGAAGCTGGAAGCCGCCAGCGAAGTGGCGTAGGGCGCATGGCTGAAACCCCGAATACCCCTCAGGTTGAAACGGGCGCTGCCGCTTCCGGCGACGGCGCCCGTATTTGGACCATCCGCGACATGCTGCAATGGTGCGAAGGCTATCTCCGCCGGCACGGCGACCCCGATCCCCGCGGTTCCGCGCAGTGGCTGGGAGAACATGCCGTGGGCCTGAGCAAGATAGAACTGTATCTGGATATGGAACGGGCGCTGAACGCCTCGGAACTGGACTTCCTCCGCGACACCGTTCGGCGCCGCGCGAAGGGCGAGCCGTTGCAGTACCTCACCGGCACGGCCCCGTTCCGTTTCATCACCGTGGAGGTGCGCCCTGGTGTGCTCATTCCGCGGCCAGAGACGGAGGTACTCGTTTCCGAGTTGCTGGACATGCTCCCGAAACGGCAACGGCGCATAGCACTGGACTCCCATACGGAAGATGAAATGGAGGAGCTGCTCGCCGCGTGCGCGGAAAAGCTCCAGGCGGCATCGGACGCCGCAGAACCGGCGGCGAATCGGGCTGCAGAGACTGCAGAAGGGGAGGGCGCGAACGACGGCGCCCCAGCTTCGGAACCGGAGGCGCAGGAATCGCTTCTGCAGGTGGTCGAGATTGGCACGGGCAGTGGCTGCATCGCATGCTCCATTGCCACGGAACGCCCCGATATCCAGGTCACCGCGACGGATATCTCTCCCATCGCCGTCGATTTGGCGCGCAGCAACGCCCAGCGGCTGGGTGTGGCGGACCGCGTGAGCGTCATCGAATGCGATTTGGGCGACGGCATCGTGCCCGAAGCGCTGGGCACGTTCGATGCGCTGATCTCGAATCCGCCGTATATTCCCACGGCGGTTTACGAAGGTCTGGATGTCGAAGTACACGATTACGAACCGAAGCTGGCCTTGGACGGCGGGCCGGACGGCCTGGATTTCTATCGTCGGCTGCTGCCGTTCGCGCTGCGCGCGTTGAAGGCGGGCGGTGCATTTGCCGTGGAGCTGCATGAGGATTGCCTCGATGCAGCGAAGGAGCTGACGGAGCAGGCGGGGTTCGTGCATGTCGGCATCGTGCAGGACCTGAATGGCAAACCGCGCGTCATCAAGGCGCGTAAGCCGGCAGTTGAAGCTGTGCCAATGTACGGCGCTGCGCAGGAGAGCAAGGAGTAGGGGTATGAAGGAAACCCTGGTTGAGGATTTGGAAGAAGCGAAGCCGGTGCTTCGCGCATTCATCGGCGCGGACAAGCCGGTGGCGGGCGTTGTGCTGGGCAGCGGCTTGAACCCGTTTGCCGAGAGCCTGCAGGATGCGCGCTTCCTTCCGTTCGCCGACGTCCCCCATATGAAGGTGTCCACGGCTGTGGGCCATGTGGGGCGCTTCGTGCTGGGCACCGTGCCCGGCACGGACCGGCGCGTGCTGTGCATGCAGGGGCGCCTGCACAAGTACGAGGGAAACACGCCACAGCAGGTGGCGTTCCCCATTTGGCTCATGGCGTTGTGCGGCATCGACACGCTCATCACCACGAATGCGGCAGGCGCCATCAACCCGACGTACCGCGTCGGCGATTTTTGCGTCATGACAGACCAGATCAACTTCACGGGCGCGAATCCGCTGGTGGGCATCGATGCGGACCGTCTGGCTCCCCGCTTCGTCCCCATGTTGGACGCGTTCGACCCGCAGCTCGTTGCGCTTGCGGCGCAATGCGGTGAGAAGCTGGGCATCCGTATGCAGCAGGGCGTGTACCTGGGTCTGTTGGGTCCCAGTTTCGAAACTCCCGCGGAGATTCGCATGTTCGCATCCTGGGGTGCCGACACCGTTGCCATGAGCGTGGTGGAGGAGGTCATCGTGGCCCGTCACATGGGCATGCGTGTGCTGGGCATGTCGCTGGTGTCGAACATGGCCTGCGGCGTTGCGGGCGCGGATCCGAATTCCGACGAGGTCATGGATGTCGCAAAGACGCGCGAAGCGGATTTCAGCCGACTGATGGAAACGATCCTGGCTGCACTATAAGCGCAAGCGGCAGTGTTTCTCCGCACCGGTTATGCCCCATATGACGGGTTTCTGGCGAAATGTGTTAACTGCCTTGAAACCTGTCCTTGCTTGAGTATACTGTGCATCACAACCTAATAGCTAAAGCGATGAAGAGGAAAGTAAGGGCCATCCTTCCCTCAGAGAGCAAGCGGTTGGTGCGAGCTTGCGTTGGACGTCCTGAAAGCCACCTCCGAGCAGTTTGAGCGAACGTGAGCCCGTATTGCGGAAGATCTCCGCAGGCGGGGGAGCAAGTAAGTCGAACCGGTGACCACCGAAACAGTCCATTATGGATTGCGGACGCGATTGACGGCGTATGCATCCTATATCTCTGCTACGTACCCGGGGCGACTTGCCACCGGGTTTTTTTATTGCACGGCACGCCTGCATGGCCGATGCGCCTGTGCAGGGCATCGGGTGCGGTAAAGCCGCGCCGGTGTAAGAAGGATTCCGCCCTCGGGCGGGAATGAGAGACGGGATGTTGAAATGGAACTTCGAAGCGATGCGGTGAAGAAGGGTCTTGCTCGTGCCCCCCACCGCAGCCTGCTCAAGGCAGACGGTTTGACGGATGAGGAGCTTGAGCGCCCCCTGGTTGCGGTGTTCTCCTCCCAGAACGAGATCATTCCCGGTCATATCCACCTTCCGCAGATTGCGGAGGCCGTTAAGGCGGGCATCCGCCTAGCCGGCGGTACCCCTATCCAAATGAATACGATCGGCGTCTGCGACGGCATTGCCATGAACCATGCCGGCATGCGCTATTCGCTGACGAGCCGCGAGGTAATCGCCGACAGCGTCGAATGCGGCATCCAGGGTCATCAGTTCGATGCCATGGTGCTGATACCCAGCTGCGACAAGGTCGTTCCCGGCATGCTGATCGCTGCGTGCCGCATCGACATCCCCACGGTCGTCGTCACCGGCGGCCCCATGCTGGCCGGCCGCGATAAAGACGGTTCGGAGACGGACTTGAACACGCTGTTCGACGCCGTGGGCGCCGTCACCGCCGGCACCATGACCGAGGATCAGTGCAAGTGGTACGAGAACACGGCATGCCCGACGTGCGGCAGCTGCTCCGGCATGTTCACCGCGAATTCCATCGGCTGCCTGTCCGAAGCGCTGGGCATCGCGCTGGAGGGCAACGGAACCATCCCGGCCGTCTATTCCGAGCGTATCCGCCTTGCGAAGCACGCCGGCATGAAGGTCATGGAGCTTCTGGAGAAGGGCATTACGGCCCGCGACCTGATCAACGAGCATTCCATCCATAATGGCATGGTGTTGGACATGGCGTTCGGCGGTTCCACGAACACGATGCTTCACCTGACGGCCATCGCCCACGCGGCCGGCTGCCCGGTGACCATGGACGATTGGGACGAGGTATGCAAGAAGACCCCGAACCTGACGCGCATCGCGCCGGCCGGTCCGCTGCACATAGAGGACCTCTACCGCGTCGGCGGCGTGTCCGCCATCATCGGCGAGCTGGGTCGCCACGGCCTGTTGGACATGGACGCCATCACGTGTCACGGCACCATGCAGGAATGGGTCGACTCCACTTCGCCCGTGGACGGCGAGATCGTCCGCACCGTGGAGAACGCGTACAGCCCCACGGGCGGCCTGCGCGTGCTGCGCGGTTCGCTGGCTCCGGATGCGGCCGTTGTCAAGCAGTCCGCAGTGAAACCCGAGATGATGCAGCACCGCGGTCCTGCACATGTCTTCAATAGCGAGGAAGAGGCCTGCGACGCCATCTTCGGCGGCAAGATCAAGCCGGGCGAGGTCGTCGTCATCCGCTACGAGGGCCCGGCAGGCGGCCCCGGCATGCGCGAGATGCTCACGCCTACGTCCGCCATCTATGGTATGGGCCTGGATACGTCCGTTGCGTTGATCACAGACGGCCGCTTCAGCGGCGCCACGAAGGGTCCCTGCGTCGGCCATGTCAGCCCCGAGGCCGCAGCGGGCGGTCCCATCGCCCTGGTCCAGGATGGCGATATGATTTCCATCGACATCCCCGCGGGCACCATCGAACTGGAAGTTCCTGAAGATGAGCTGGCGAAACGTCGTGCTGCGTGGAAGGCTCCCGCGCCGAAGTACACCACCGGCGTGCTGTCTCGCTATGCGAAGCTCGTCACGAGCGCAGATAAGGGGGCGTATCTCTCCTAATGGGTGCAAAACAGCAAAGACAGAAGGGAACCACGGGCCGCGGCCTGCCGCTTTACGGCAGCAAGACAGCCAAGGAGGGCAAGGTGCTCACCGGTGCTCAGGCCGTTATCGCCAGCCTGGAGGCCGAGGGCGTGGACACCGTGTTCGGTTATCCCGGAGGACAGGCCATCAAGATCTACGATGCCCTGTACGATTCGAAGCAGATTCACCATGTGCTCGCCCGTCACGAACAGGGCGCAACGCATGAGGCGGACGGCTATGCGCGCGCTACCGGCAAGGCCGGCGTCGTCATCGTCACGTCCGGCCCGGGCGCCACGAATACGGTGACCGGCATCGCCACGGCGTACATGGACAGCATCCCGCTCGTTGTCATCACCGGCCAGGTGCCGCAGCCCGTCATCGGCACGGATGCCTTTCAGGAATCTGACATCGTGGGCATCACGATGCCCATCGTCAAGCACAGCTACCTGCTGCAGGATCCCGAAGAGCTGACCCGCACGTTCCGCGACGCGTTCTATCTGGCGCAGACCGGTCGCCCGGGTCCCGTGCTTATCGATATCCCCAGCGACATCTGCTCCGCCGAAATCGAGTTCCATTATCCCGATTTCGTGAACATGCCGTCCTACAAGCCCACGGTGAAGCCGAACGCGAAGCAGATCCGCCAAGCGGTGGACGCCATCATGGAGGCGAAGCAGCCTGTCATCTACGCCGGTGGCGGCATCATCGCCTCCGAGGCGGAAGACGAGCTGCGCGAACTTGCGGAGTGCATGCAGATTCCCGTTGTGAACACGCTTATGGCGAAGGGTGCATTCCCGAACACGCATCACCTGAGCCTGGGCATGCTGGGCATGCACGGCTCGAAGTACGCGAACATGACCACGTCGAACGCCGACCTGCTCATTGCCGTGGGCGCGCGCTTCTCCGACCGCGTTACCGGCAAGCTGTCCACGTTCGCGAAGAACGCGAAGGTCATCCATATCGATATCGACCCCGCCGAAATCGGTAAGAACCGCCAGCCCGACGTGCCCATCGTGGGCGATGCGAAGCCGGCGCTTGCGGCCATCAACGCCGAGCTGAAGAAACGCGATGCGAAGCCTCAGACGAAGGAGTGGCTGGAGAAGGTCAACCGCTGGCGCGCCACGTACCCGTTCTACCATCCGGGCGTGCCGAACAAGGGCGGGCAGATCACACCGGAAGGCGCGCTGGACCTGCTGAACGACATGCTTGATCCGAAGAACACGATCATCGTGACGGATGTCGGTCAGCATCAGATGTGGGCAGCGCAGCACCTGGATTGCGACCTGCCGCGGACCTTCCTGTCCAGCGGTGGCGCCGGCACCATGGGCTTCGGCCTGCCTGCTGCCATCGGTGCGAAGGTGGCACATCCGGAAAAGCAGGTCGTACTCATCACGGGCGACGGCTCGTTCCAGATGTGCTCGCAGGAGATGGCCACGGCTGCCGTTGAGAAGACAAACGTCAAGGTGGTCATTATGAACAACCTCGCGTTGGGCATGGTGCACCAGTGGCAGAACCTGTTCTATGATGATCGATTCAGCCAGACCATCCTGGCTGACAACCCGGATTTCGTGAAGCTGGCCGATGCGTACAGCTGGGTGGGCGACCGCGTCAGCAAGCCCGCCGAGGTGGAGAAGGCGTTTGTCCGCCTGCTGGAATCCGACAAGCCCGCGTTGCTCGATCTCCGCATTCCAACGAAGGACAACGTCTTCCCGATGGTGGCGCCCGGTGCCGGTCTTGACGACGTCATCGGTGCCGTTGCCGTGGGGGATATCTCGGAGTTCGTGGATGAGAGCGAAGGAGGCATGCGATGAGCCAGAACAACAAGCATATTCTCTCCGTGCTGGTGGAGAACAAGCCCGGCGTGCTGAGTCGCGTCACAGGTCTGGTTTCCCGTCGCGGCTTCAATATCGAGTCGCTGTCCGTTGCTCCGACGGAAGATTTGAATATGTCGCGTCTTATCGCCGTCGTAAATGCGGACGACGTGGCTTTCGAACAGATCACGAAACAGCTCCACAAGCTTGTCAGCGTTTACAAGATCAGCGACTTGACGAACGACGAGGCTATTGTCCGCGAGCTGATGCTGGTGAAAGTTGCCGCTCCGCCCGACAAGCGCAACGAGGTGATTCAGATTGCGAACATATTCCGCGCGAAGGTCGTGGATGTGGGGAAGAATTCCCTGACCATCGAGGCAACCGGATCGGAATCGAAGCTTGCCGGCATGGAGGACCTGCTCCGTGCCTTCGGAATCAAGGAGATTACGCGAACTGGCAAGATTGCCATGACCAGAAGCGCGCGGGAATAGCGAAGAGGCGTATGATGAGAAATGTGCGTGATTGGCAGCAGCGCCTTCGCTCATGGTCGCATCCGTGAGGTGCGGTTTCGCAGCGGAAAGCTGTGCAAGATTGTGTACAACAGCCATAAGAAAAAGGAGAAACAAATGGCTATTGAGATTCTTTACGAAAAGGACGTCGATCCGGAGCTCATCCAGACCAAGAAGATTGCCATCATCGGCTACGGCTCCCAGGGCCATGCGCATGCGCTGAACCTGAAGGATTCCGGCTGCGATGTGCGCGTCGGCCTGCGCCCTGGCTCTAAGTCCGCTGCTGTCGCTGAAGAGGCCGGCCTGCGCGTCACCGACATGGACACCGCTGCTGAAGAAGCCGATGTCGTTATGATCCTGATTCCCGACGAGATTCAGGCCAAGACCTATGAGGAGCACATTGCCAAGCACCTCCACCCCGGCGATACGCTGGCATTCGCCCATGGTTTCAATATCCATTACGGCTACATCAAGGCTCCCGAAGGTGTGAACGTCATCATGGTCGCTCCTAAGGGTCCGGGCCATATCGTCCGCCGTCAGTACACCGAAGGTTCTGGCGTGCCTGACCTGTGCTGCGTCTACGAGGATGCCACCGGCAATGCATGGGATATTGCCCTGTCTTATGGCGCGGCTATCGGCGGTGCCCGTGCCGGCCTGATGAAGGGTACGTTCGCACAGGAGACCGAAGAGGACCTGTTCGGCGAGCAGGCGGTTCTCTGCGGCGGCTTGGTCGAGCTGGTCAAGGCTGGTTTCGAGACCCTGACCGACGCCGGCTATCCGCCCGAGCTGGCCTACTTCGAGGTCTACCATGAGATGAAGATGATCGTCGACCTGATGTACGAGTCCGGCATCCACTTCATGAATTATTCTATCTCCAACACGGCCGAGTACGGCGAGTACTACGCAGGCCCGATGGTTATCAATGACAAGTCCCGCGAGGCCATGAAGACCATTCTGAAGCGTATTCAGGACGGTTCCTTCGCAAAGGACTTCATGGACGATTGCGCGAACGGTCACAAGTGGTTGCTGGAGAAGCGCGAGGAAATGAACAACCATCCGATCGAGACCACCGGCGAGAAGGTTCGCTCCATGTTCTCTTGGATTAAGAAGTAATTCGGCTTTTCGCCAAACTGAGCTGACGCGGACGGAGATGTCCGCACACCGGGCCGGTACCCCGAGAACGCTTGGGGGCCGGCCTTTTTATTGCCATCCCACCTATTCCGGCGTGCTTTGACGAAGCTGTGGACTATCCGCAGACGGGCCGAAGTTTTTGCTCGAATTGCATCAGCGGTGGTATATCATCGGTAATCGAGTTACAGATACACCGATGGCCCCATAGATAAGGTCATCGGGCTAAACAAGAAGGGAAGACGCTATGGCTCGCAAGATTCAGATCTTCGATACCACTTTGCGCGACGGCGAGCAATCGCCCGGCGCTTCTATGAACACTGAAGAGAAGTTGCAGATTACGCGCCAGCTGCTGCGTCTGAATGTCGATGTTATCGAAGCCGGTTTCCCGGTTTCCTCTCCTGGCGACTTCGCCAGCGTGCAGGCTATTGCGAAGGAGGCGGGCGGTAACGCCATCGTATGCGGTCTGACGCGCGCCGTGGATAAGGATATAGATTCCGCCGGCGATTGCCTGAAGGTTGCCCAGTTCCCCCGCATTCAGACCGGATTGGGCGTTTCTCCCAGCCATATGCATGACAAGCTGCATATCACCGAAGACCAGTGCCTCGAGCGTGCCGTTCATTGCGTGAAATACGCAAAGCAGTACGTTGACGACGTGCAGTTCTACGCTGAGGACGCCGGCCGTTCCGATTACGAGTTCTTGGCGAAGGTCCTGCAGGCCGTAATCAAAGCGGGCGCCACCGTCGTGAACATTCCCGATACCACCGGGTATTCGCTTCCCGATGAATACGGCCGTCGTATCAAGTATCTGATGGAGCATGTCGACGGTATCGAGAACGTCACGCTTTCCGTGCATTGCCATAACGATCTGGGCATGGCAACGGCCCTGTCGCTGGCCGGTGTCGAGAACGGTGCTACGCAGCTTGAATGCACCATCAACGGCTTGGGCGAGCGCGCCGGTAACACGGCCCTCGAAGAAGTTGTCATGGGCATTAAGATGCATGGCAAAGAGCTGGATGCCTACACGGATATCAACACCAAGGAGATCATGCGTGCCAGCCGTTTGGTTTCCAACATCACCGGTTTCGTCGTGCAGCCGAATAAGGCTATCGTCGGTGCAAACGCATTTGCCCATTCTTCCGGCATCCATCAGGATGGCGTACTGAAGAAGCGCACGACGTACGAGATCATCGATCCCGCCGAGGTCGGTGCCGGCAAGAGCGAGATTGTGCTCTCCGCCCGCAGCGGCCATGCTGCCCTGAAGCACCGTCTGGATGCGCTGGGCTATCATTTCGAGGGTGAAGATCTGGACCGCATGTATGAGGCGTTCCTCGACCTTGCCGATAAGAAGAAGGAGATCTACGACGAGGATCTGGAATCTCTGGTAGGCGAGGATAGCCGCACCTCCCAGACCGGTATGTACGCGCTCAAGTCCGTTCAGATCAGCTGCGGTCAGCCTCTGACCCCGACGGCGACGGTCATCCTGAGCGATCCGAACGGTGTGGAGCATGTTGCATGCGCCGTCGGCACGGGTCCGGTGGACGCTGTCTACAAGGCCGTCAACAACGTCGTGGACGTTCAGAACGACCTGACTGAGTTCTCCGTGCAAAGCGTCACGCGCGGCATTGATGCCCTGGGCGAGGTTACGATTCGCGTTACGAATGCCGATGGCGATGTGTTCACGGGACGCGGAGCGGACAGCGACATCATCGTATCCTCCACGAAAGCGTACCTGCATGCATTGAACCGCCTGCTTCACGCCGAGCAGGAGAAGCAGCGCAAGTAACGCAACTGCAGCTGCTGGATTATCGTCTGTATTTTCCTAAGCGGAGCCGTTTGGAAGAACGGCTCCGCTTTTCCTCTATACGTATGCGTGGCTCGTGAATTTACCAGCAATGCTTCCAGTGCGTAAGTACGTGGTGTTAGAATCTGATTTCATGAATCGACCATCGAGGGGGCTGCCTAGTAATGTCATGGCTTGATAGTTTCGCCGCAGGGTCGTCATACGATATGGCGATCGACCTCGGAACCGCCAATACCCTTGTCGCCATCTCCGGAGAGGGCATCGTCATCAACGAACCGTCCGTGGTGGCCATCGAAAAAAGTACAATGCGCGTTTTGGCCGTTGGCCGAGAAGCTAAGAATATGATCAACCACACGCCGGAGGCATTTTCTGCGGAGCATCCGCTGCATGACGGCGTCGTTGCCGATTACGATGTGACCGAGGCTATGATCTCGGCGTTCATCAACAAGGCGGCTCCGCGCCGCTATCCTTGGCAGCCCAAGCCGCGCATCGTCGTATGCATCCCTTGCGGTGCAACGTCGGTCGAGAAGCGCGCGGTGTTCGAGGCCACCATCCAGGCCGGCGCGCGCCAGGCCTACCTCATCGA
>USAB01000001.1 GCA_900552585.1 uncultured Coriobacteriaceae bacterium | reverse complement strand
GGACATGACGATCTCTCCCGGTGCGCCTTTGCTGCCGGCGTTCGGGTCCTCGAACGTCTCGCGGTCGAATTCGCCTTCCGACTTCGCAACTACTGTGGTGACGATGGCATCGCCGGTGATGTTCACCGCCGTGCGCAGCATATCCAGAATGCGGTCGATGCCCATGATGATGGCAATGCCCTCAAGCGGCAGCCCGACGGAGTTGAATACCATGGACAGCGTGATCAGTCCCACGGACGGCACGCCCGCCGTGCCGATGGACGCAATCGTGGCCGTGAGAATGACCGTCGCGTAATCCGTGGGCGTCAGGTTCACGCCGAACAGCTGGGCCGTGAACACCACGGCCACGCCCTGCATGATAGACGTGCCGTCCATGTTGATGGTGGCACCCAGGGGAATGGTGAACGATGCCACCTTGCGGTGCACGCCGATGCGGTTTACCAGCGTGTCGATGTTCAAGGGAATCGTCGCGTTCGATGAGTCGGTGGAAAATGCGAACAGCATCACGTTCGCGAACTTCTTGAAGAACTTGATCGGATTCATGCGCCCGAATATCAGGAATATCAGCACGTACACGATAAAGCATTGAATGCCCAGCGCGATAACCACGCCCAGCATGTACTTGATAAGCGGCAGAAACATCTCCACGCCCAGGTTCGTGAATGTGCGTGCCAACAGGCAGAATACGCCGATCGGGGACACCAGCATAACCGCTTCGGTCATCTTCATCATCAAGCCGTTGAACTCCTCGAAGAAGCGACGCACGTGCTCTACCTTGCGTCCCATAATGGCCATGAGGATGCCCAGGAACAGCGAGAAGAAGATCACGGCCAGCATGTTGCCTTCAGCCAAGGCGTTGAAGGGATTCGTGGGAATAATGCCCAGCAGCATGTCCATGATGCTGACATCGGACGTCTGCACGTTGCTGGCGGAGGCGTTCGACGTCAGCTGGCTAGCGTCCACGCCCAGGCCGGGGTTGATCAAGTTTCCTACGGTCAGGGCGATGGTCACGGCCAGGGCCGTGGTTGCAATGTATGTGCCCAGCGTCTTGCCGCCGATGCGGCCGAGGGTCTTCACGTCGCCCACGGACGCAGCGCCGCACGCGATGGAGCAGAACACCAGGGGCACAACAAGCATCTGCATCAGGCGGATGAAGCCCTGGCCCACGAACTGGAAGATACCGTTCACGATGATGTCGTCGCGGACGGTGCCCGAGGGCACCAGGTAGTGGAAGACCACGCCGCAGGCAATGCCCAGCAGCAGCGCAATCATGATCTGGCCGGTCAGGCCAATCTTGCGCTTCCTCTTTCCTTCGATCGTGTCGACGGCGGAAAGCTGCTCTGGCTTGTTCGATTTCGATTTACCCGACTTCGGCAGATTTGGTTTCGACATATTATTCACCTGCCTTTGCCAAGTTCAGCCGTTCCAGATACGTGCGGATGTCGTCTTGCCAGGTGGGCGGTTCCGTCAAACCGGTCAGGGCGATCATCATGTCGTCCAGTACCACATTTTCCGCCGTCGATGGGTCGGGCGCGGCATCGTGCACCAGGGCGGGGTCGGCGCCCATGATGCGGTAGACTTCGCGTGCGAAATCCGAGCGGCTGCACAGCCCCTTGTCCACCACGTGGAACGTGCCGTATTCGCCTTCGCGAATGGCCTCCAGCAGGAAGCGCACCATGGTGTCCACGGACGTGGGGCACGCTAGCTGGTCGGCACGTCGCGTGGTTTCCCGACTGTTCTTGGCGCAGTCGATGATCGATCCCAGCTGCCCGCCGTCGGCATGGTAGACCCAAGACGAGCGCACAATCAGGTGCTGCGGGTTCAGCTCGCGTACGAACTGCTCGCCGGCAAGCTTCGACTTGCCGTAGAGTGTGTCGGGCTCGGGGCGATCGAACTCGTCGCGGGGACTGTACTGGTGCCGGGCGAACACGTCATCGCTGGATATCTGCACCAGCAGCGTGTCGATGGCCTCGGTGGCAATGGCCAGATTGCGCGGCCCCAGCGCATTCGTCTTCATGGTGGTCAGCCGGTTTTCTGCCGTCACGTAGTCGCGGCGGACGCCCGCGCAGTTCACCACGATGGTAGGACGGTTGCGGCTGACGAATTCCGTGACCTGGTCAAGGTCCGTCACGTCCACTTCATGGCCGGTTGCATATACCGTATAGCCGGCATCGGCGAAGCGCCGCGTTAGCGCGCGGCCAAGATAACCGAGCGCGCCGGTGATCCAAATATCGTTCAGGCGAGTACCCATATAACCCCTTTTTATACGTTGCTTTCGAGAGAGCTCGACGAAGTTAACAATGATTTACTATATTCTCATCTTATTATTGCGTAATGGTTTCTTATCTCCCGTATTCCTTAGGCGAACATGGAATGCACGTAGCGCCCACCAGCGCTTCGAGGCACATTCCGGTTTTCGCGCCATGTTTCCCTATTGACATAACGCATTGGCCTACATTATTGAGCTGACGATTTAGAAAGGGCGCAGCGAGTAGCCGTACACCCTGCGCAGGCCTAATACGAACAGCAAGCTGATAATGACGGAGGCGCATTCGGCCACGTCGATTGCCAGCCAGATGCCGTCTGCTCCCAAGATCGTTGGCAGCAGCAGCACGCATCCGGCTTCGAACAGGAACGTGCGCAGGAACGAGATGAGGGCAGATACCTTGCCGTTGCCCAGCGCCGTGAAGAACCCGGACGAATAGATGCTTACACCCATGACCAGGAACGCGCAGGCGTACAGGCGGAATCCGTGCTCCGTGAATGCCGCCAGCTGCGGGTCGTAGCCGACGAATATCTGAGCGATGGTCGGCGCGCTCAACTGCGCAAACAGCAACATGATAATGCCAGCGGCAGCGTTCAGCGCCAGGCTCTTCCGCAGCAGGCTGCCCACTTCGTCCATCCTCATGGCGCCGCGCTGGTAGCTGACCAGCGGAGCGCACGCCATGGAATAGCCTATGTAGACGGCCGAGAAGATCATGAACACGTACATGATCACGCCGTATGCGGCCACGCCATCCTGTCCGGCGTAGCTCATCAGCTGCAGGTTGTAGAGCATGGCCACCACGGATTGAGAAAGCGTGGTTACCATTTCGGACGATCCGTTGACGCACGCCTTGACCAGCAGACGCAACGAGGAGGTGTCGGGGCTGCTTGCATCCAACTGTCGGCGCAGCTCGCGCCGGTCCAGCAGACGCAGGTGGCTCGTGTTTCGCTTGCTGGCGAAGTAAATCAGGGGCAGCAGGCCGCCTGTGTATTCGGATGCTACCGTGGCTATTGCAGCGCCGGCGACGCCCCAGCCCAGCAGGCCTACCAGCGCGGCATCCAGCGCGATGTTCATGCAGCCGGAGGCGACCATGATTCCCAGGCCCAGCTTCGGCTTACCGGCAGTGACGAGCAGCTCTTGGAATGCATACTGCAGGATGAAGAGCGGCAATGAGATCATGGAGATGGTGCCGTAGAGCACCGCTTGATCTTGGAAAGCTCCGGACGTTGCTCCCAGCAGACCGCTGATTGGCCTCATGAATGCCGCGCCGATGCAGGCGAATATCAGGCCGAAAACGCATGCTGCAATCACGAAGAGCGTGAATTGGGCGTTCGCCAATTGGCTGCGCCCGGACCCCCGCGTGGCGCCTACGACGGCGCTGCCGCCTGTGCCAATCATCGTGCCTGCGGCAGCAAGGATCATGATGAACGGCATGATGATGTTCACGGCGGCAAAAGCCGTGGTGCCCGCGAAGTTCGAGACGAACAAGCCGTCGATGATGCCGTAGATGGATGCGAATGCCACCATGGCGATGGACGGAAGCGCGTAGCGAGCCAAGTCCCTCGTGCTGAAATGGCGCGCCATGTCGGTTGCCATGATGTCTTCCTATCTGTTCTGCTTGCTGTTGGTGCCAATGTTGCCCATGCTGCTGCGCAGTATTTCGTCGATACGGGAAATCATCGAGATCAGCTGGTCGAATTCTTCGGGGCTAAGCGCGTCGTATGCCCGGATTTCGGCCTCCACGATGGGGCGGACGATGCGCTTGGCCTCGGCGCGGCCGGCATTGGTCAGGAACAGCAGGACGCTGCGGCCCTTTCCTTGTTCTGCGCGGATCAGCCCGTCTTTTTGGAGGCGCATGACGGCGGAATGAACCGTCTGCTTCGAAAGGCAGGCGCGGTCGCAGATATCTTTCTGCGTAATGCCGTCTTCCAAATACAGCATGTACAGCGAATCCAGCACGCTGCTGGGAATGCCGACCCGCTGTGCCATGGCATCGTAAATTCCCGTGTATTCTCTCCAGGCATGGTTAACGGCGCCCAACCGCGGATCGGCAATGAGCTCCGCGTCACTAAGGGCGGCTGGATCGAACATAGGCACCTCTTCAAGTATGAAATCGTACTAATAGATGGGAATAGTATGAAATCGGACTCAACAATGCAAGAGCGCGAGAGAGGGCGCACAGAACGAACAAGAGGAGCATGCAGCTGCGGACGGAACATGCTCTATTTCAGCAAGGCCGAAAACGAGAGAGTTAGCCGGGTCGGCCATGAGGAAACTATCCAAAAGCTGGATTCCTGTCCAAGAAACCGCAAGGCACCTCGCCATGCGTGCATGCTCGCTGCCGCCCAGCCTCGGACGCATGCGGGAGCGTCTCCGGCCATACGTTGCCTCCGTGCTTCGCGATAACGTTGTTCTATTTAAAATGTTTCAAGATTGTTAATATCGTGCATTAATTAACTGTGGTCACGTATAGTGAGAAGGCCTATTGCAGACGCAGTCTTGCGCTTTACGGCGCAAGTCACCCGCGGCTACATCCGCATATGCAATCATCTGAAGAACAGGAGTCCCGATGTCCTACGTTGACGACGTCATTTCAGACGTAAAGAAGAAGAACGCCGATCAGCCTGAGTTCATTCAGGCCGTCACCGAGGTGCTGGAATCTCTGCGCCCTGTGGTCGAAGCCGACCCCCGCTACCAGGAGGCTGCCTTGTTGGAGCGTCTGGTAGAGCCCGAGCGCATTATCATGTTCCGCGTTCCCTGGGTAGACGATAACGGCAAAGTCCAGGTCAATCGCGGCTATCGCGTTCAGTTCAACAGCGCCCTCGGCCCCTACAAGGGCGGCCTGCGCTTCCATCCGTCCGTGAACCTGTCCATCATCAAGTTCCTGGGCTTCGAGCAGATTTTCAAGAACTCCTTGACCACGCTTCCCATCGGCGGCGGCAAGGGCGGTTCCGACTTCGACCCGAAGGGCAAGTCCGACCGTGAGGTCATGGCCTTCTGCCAGAGCTTCATGACGGAGCTGTGCCGCCACATCGGTGCGGACACCGATGTTCCCGCCGGTGACATCGGCGTGGGTGGTCGTGAAGTTGGCTTCCTGTTCGGCCAGTACAAGCGTATCCGCGACCGCTACGAGGGCGTGCTCACGGGCAAGGGCCTGACGTTCGGCGGCTCGCTGGCCCGTACGGAGGCCACCGGCTACGGCCTGGTGTACTTCGTGGACGAGTACCTGCATGCCGTGAAGAACTCCAGCTTCGAGGGCAAGACCGTGGTGGTCTCCGGCGCCGGCAACGTGGCCATTTACGCCATCGAGAAGGCTACGCAGCTGGGCGGCAAGGTTGTGACCTGCTCCGATTCCACGGGCTGGATTTACGATCCCGAGGGCATCGATCTGGACCTGCTGAAGGATGTCAAGGAAGTTCGCCGCGAGCGTCTGACCGCCTACGCGGCCGAGCGTCCGTCCGCCCAGTACCACGAGGGTCGCGGCGTGTGGCAGATCAAGTGCGACATCGCTCTTCCGTGCGCTACGCAGAATGAGCTGCACATCGAGGACGCCCAGCAGCTGGTGGCCAACGGTTGCCAGATTGTGGGCGAGGGCGCAAACATGCCTACCACCATGGATGCCACGAAGTACCTGCAGGACAACGGCGTTGCCTTCTTCCCGGGCAAGGCCTCGAATGCCGGCGGCGTGGCAACGTCCGCTCTGGAGATGAGCCAGAACTCCATGCGCTTGAGCTGGACGTTCGAAGAGGTCGACGCACGTCTGAAGACCATCATGCAGGGCATCTTCCATGCGTGCAGCGATGCAGCTGCCGAAGCAGGCGTCGAGGGCGACTACGTTGCCGGTGCGAACATCGCCGGCTTCAAGAAGGTCGCCGAGGCTATGCTGGCCCAGGGCGTGTGCTAGCGTAGCATTTGCCGATTGCACAGGACGCAGAGTGCGTCTGGTTGAATTTTGCGCCGCAGGCGGGATTGTCCCGCTTGCGGCATTTTTTGCCCGAAAAAGCATAGGGGCGCCATAGGGAATTGGCGGTTTACGGGGAATGGGAATACGCGCGACGACGCAAGATGATTGAGAATCCCCGGAAGCTCAAACAATCTGAGCTTCCGGGGATCATCTTGGCTCAGAGTTAGCAGACCGAGCGCCTGCGCACCGAACCGGCGGAGAATAAAGCGAACGCCGGACATAGACAGATGCCCGGCGTTCATGCCGCTATCGTGCCGCGGCGGCCGTTGCCGCGTCTGCTCGTCCGCGGGCCGACGGGCTGTCCCGCGCCGCAGCATCTCTTGCCGCCGCGCAGTTGCCTGCGTGCTGGACGAAGGCCCGTCTTATCGAAGGGAATCCGGGCCGTAGCTTGGTTCGAATACGGACTCGGGAAGTTCGGGGCCGTCGTAGCATTTCACAGCGCCCTCTTCGGTCATCCGCTTCACATCGTCATCTGTGTAGCCGTATTCCTTCATAATGCGGGCGGTGTCATAGCCGATGGGCCTGCTGCGATGCAGGACGGGGTCGCCCACGGACTGGAAGCGGATCGGGGACGTGGCCATGCGGTAATCGCCCCAGGTGTCGTAGTGAACCACGCGCAGGATATCGTTGTCGTAGGCCTCTTCGTCTTCCAACACGTCGGTGAAGCGGTTGATGCGCTGGTACGGAACATCCTTCGCCTTGAAGATCTTTACCCATTCATCCCAGGTCTTCTTCGCGAATGCGTCGGCGATATGCTGGATGATCTCGGCGTTTGCGTCGTAATCCATGTTTTCCTGGGGGAAGTAGCGCGGATCATCTACCAGGTCTTCGCGGCCGATGAACTCCATGACGTAGTTATAGAACAGGTTGTAGCTGCCGTAGCAGATAAGGAACCAGACGCCGTCCGAGGTCACGTAGCTGTTGTTCGTGGGGCAGGTTACGTGCTTGCGGGATTTCGGCCATTCGTCACCGAATTGCACGCCGCCAAGGCCGTGCTGGAACGCCCAGCAGGCCATATGGTACAGGTTGACGGTAACCTTGTCGCCTTCTCCGCACCGGTCCTTGCGTACCAGGGCGGCCAGGATTCCCGAGCACAGAGCCAGCGATGCGTTCCAGTCTCCGAAAGCCGCCGGCACGTTGCCAGGTGCGTAATGTTCGCCTGCCTGCGGAATGCTTGCGAACAATCCGCCGCGTGCCGAATAGGACGTTGCATCGAAGCCCTTCGTGTCCTTTTCGGGTCCGCGTTCGCCGTAGCCCCGCATCTGCGCCCATACGATGTGGGGGAATTTCTCGTGAATGGTCTCGTAGTCGAACCCGAGCTTCTTCAGCGCCTTATCGCGGAAGCTGGTTACCAGTACGTCGGCCGTTTCGAGCATCTTGTACACGAAGGCTTTGCCGTCTTCGTTTTTCAGATTGACCGACAGCCACTGCTTGTTCATCGATGCCAGGTCGAATGCCGGGTCGTCGATGTCTGTCTTCTTCATGCCGAAACCCGGTGCGTTGGTGCGGTATTCGTCTCCGGAGAAGGGCTCGATCTTGTATACCGTGGCTCCCATCTCTCCCAGGATCCTTGGACATGCCGGAGCCGCGACATAGCCGCAGAGCTCTACAACTTTGATTCCTTCAAGCCCTTTCATGTGGTTCTCCTTCTATCTCAGATTGCCGTTAGTTTCTTCTGCCGATATGCGTAAGAGTTTACGCTGTTGTGGGCGAAGGCAGGGGCGCGGTGTTCTCGCGCGCTCTGTATGGGGTAAAAGACTCTTCCATGCCTTTGTATAGCGGGACGTTATCCTCAAGCGGGGGCTTGCCCAGGCAAATGGCGCCCTTATCTGCCATTTCAGCAACTTCTTGCGGAGTTGCCCCTACTTCCTCCAGACAGCTGGCGGTATCGGCGCCAAGCCCGGATGCTTCGGAGACCATTGACAGGTCGAAGGGAATGCTTGAGACGTGGTGGGGAATACCGGTTTGGATAACGCGTCCCGCCTGCGGAAAGTCGACATAGCGCATCATGTTAGGTTCCGTGTCGAGGATTTTTTTGATACCTTCGTTTTTATTTGCCACTACTTCGATGCAGAGGTCCTTGTCGGCAAGCCAGTCGACCCATTCCGCTAAGGTTTTTGACTTAACTATTCTTTCGACTGACTCGAATGCCCAAGGTGCCTTCCATCGTCGATACATGTGCCATTCAATCAAATCGGGGCGCCCGACAGCTTCGCACCATCCTTTCCAGAACTTCAGTTCGATCATCCCGAATGCGAGGTGACCGCCATCTTTCGTCTCGTAGATATTGTAATTGACGGCAGGAAAATCAAGATCCTCTCGTAGCAGCTGACCGCCATTGAAGCACCAACGGGAATCCAGCATAGAATTCCACCACACAAAGCAGTCGAACATGGATATGTCCACGAAGGAACCCTGTCCCGTAGCAGCACGCTGTAACAATGCCGCCAATATGGCTTGGCCGGCAACGGAATGAGTGGCGACATCCACAAGGGGCAGGGGCGTTATCTGCGTCCCATTGATGTCGAGATAACCCGTTGCTGCTTGCATGTTAAGATCATGGCTCGCTTTTTTGCTGCGCGGGTCGAATTCCCCATAGCCGGTGATGGAGCAATAGATGATTTTCGGATTGATTGCCTTCATGGTTTCGTAATCCATTCCGAGTTTTTTCGTGACGCCCGGACGGAAGCTTTCTACGAGTATGTCAGCGTCTTCGGCCATCTTATGCAGCCATTTCACCGCATCGGGGTCTTTAAGGTTTAAGGAGACTGATTCCTTGTTTCGTCCCAAGGCGGTGATGTAGTAGCTTACACCGTTGCGAATGGGGTAGTCATCGCGACACATGTCGCCCGTGTTCGTGTCCTCAACTTTAATTACGCGTGCTCCCATATCCGCAAGCATCTGTGTGCAGTAGCCTCCGGGTAGGTAACGGGAAAAGTCCAGTACTTTCAGTTCAGAAAAGGCATCCATAGGTATCGATCCTCCCTTGCGCAGACTATTCAACTAGGGCTTAACTGTTCGTAACTGAATTATTTAATGGGATTCGCGATGCGTCTAATTAAACGGATTAATCGCGTTGGCAATCGTTCGGAGGAATCAAAAAACGCTCCTATTTTCATCCGTTGAATAAGATCCGTTAAACGTATCTCGGATTGTTGGCATGATATTAAGCATTAAAATCAATGGAACTTGGGCGTTTCTATGGGAAAGATGGTGCCTCTTTATGAATCTCTCGCAACTCTACTATTACAAAGCTCTATCGGAAACGCTTAGCTATCAAGAGGCGGCCGACAGGATGTTCATTACGCAACCAACGCTGAGCGTAGCTGTTTCCAACTTGGAAAAAGAGCTTGGGACGACGCTGGTGAGCAGGAAGCGCCATCCGGTCGAATTCACTGAGGATGGGGAGGAATTTTGTAAGTGCGTAAATCAAGTTTTGCAGATTCTCGATGAGCATGTCGATTCCATCAAGCAGCGTTCGAGCGAGCGGAATTCCATGCTGCGGATTGGCATCGTATTCAGCGCACAAAGCCTTCTCTGGTCATCTATCCTGCGGAAATTCTGGATGGACTCGAGGGAGAAACCCCATTACATGATCAAACAGGGGACCACGCCTGAATTGCTCGAGTCTTTGAAGAAGGGTGGCATCGACGTGGTTTTGGCGGGAACGATGGGCAAAGACGATGCTCTTGTCCAGATTCCCTGTTGGTCCCAATCGCTTGCAGTCGTTGTCGATGAGAGTAATCCCCTTGCTCGGATGAAGGAGGAAGGGGTCTATCTGAAAGACCTTATCGGACACGAGGTCATCAGCTATAAGATGGAGGGACCGGTAGGACCGGAAGTTGCAGAGCTTATCGAAGGAAGCGGCCTTGATGTAACGCTTGCCTATTCTGATGAAATCACATTATGCTCCATGGTTAATGCGCAACCTAAGAAAGTGGCGCTGGTGTGCCGTTCGTGGCTCCTTGATTCGTTTTCGAAAGTGGTTATCGTTCCACTTCTTGATGCGCCTGAGAATTTCCATCGATTCTATTTGAGTCACCGTACCAATATGCCGAAAAATGCCACATTGCTCAGGCGTTTCGTAAACAGTTTCAGCGCTTACGACTTCGATTCGATCAAGAACAATTAACGTTTTGGAGATATAGAAGGCACCTGTTCTAGCCTTTCTTCATGCTGCGATAAAAACGGGGGAGCGCATGAGGCGCTCCCCCGTTTTGCGCTAGGCCTTTTTCCAAAACCTAAGCAATATTTTTGCCTGTTTGCTCCTCGAATTGACGCCTGCGCTCGGGATCCTTGATTCTGCCGGTAGAAGAAAACTCAATTTCGGGCGTGTACCAAGTTTCCAGTCTCTTCTTCTGGCCAGCGACGATGACGTACATGAAGAGCGCGTAGAGCAAAGCGATGTCCAACATGCCTCCGATGAAGAATGCACTCCAACCAAGGGATTGCTCAACAACCGCCCAGCCGGTTGCTCCAATGGCGCCAATGCCGTTGAACACTGCGATGATCCAGGAGTAAATTCGGTCGTAGTCTTTCGAGCCGAAGATTTCGCGCGTCAAGAAGGGGAGCATCGCTGTTGAGAGCGCATAGCATAGGCCGTAGATTGCACCGCCGAAGAACATCGGCCAGATACCGCCTTCTCCAAGGTTGAGTGGCATGAACCAGATGATGCACAGACCGATGATGCCGCCTGCGCAGCCAAGGGAGAGTGCTGCCTTCAAATTCCAGGACTCTACGGCGCCGATAATGATCTTGCCAAGGCCCTGTCCGGCGGATGCGAAAGACTCCAACGTGCCAGAGAGCAGCAGCAAACCGACAATCGCCATGCCGCCCCAGCCATCGTGGCCGAGCCACTGGACATAGGTGGTAAAGAGCTGAGACATGGTGGTAACCGTGTTGATCAAGCCGCCTGCAAGAAGCACTACCCAGAAGAAGGGGAGCTTCAGACAATCTTTGAACATGTATCCAGCCTGTGCGGACGGATCCTCGTCCTCGTCTTCATCAGACAATCCATTGAGCGGCATACCATAGGGCAGCAGACCGCATTCCTGAGGGGTGCGCTTCAGGAAGAGCAGCTGGAATGGGACGCTAGTCAGGAGAATCACGATGCCGAAGGTCTGGTACAAGGTTCGCCATCCGGACAAGTCGGCACCCAGAATGAACTGGCCCCAGAGGTTAAAGATCACGCCGCCGACACCGGTCATGGCGAAGCAGAGGCCAATGACGAAACCATACTTTGTATGGAACCATTTGCCCAGGATGCCTGCTGTTAGGATGAATTCGACCAAGACCAAGCCAGCACCGATGATGATGCCCGCTACCCACCACATCCAGATGGCGGTATACATCGACATGCAGAAATACGGGATTCCTACCATGCACGAACAAATTGCGGCGACGATTTTTACGTTGAACTTATCGAAAATGACGCCAGCGGGGACGGCGAAAATCAGGTTTGCCAAATACACCATGGTGATGTAGAGGGACACGTCCGAAACCTGAACCCCCATTGCCTGGGCGACGGGGCGGTAGCATAAGCCTGCTGCCGTGTAGATGATTGCCGTCGGACCTAGAATGCCGAGCATGCAGGTGATCAGAATCATGACATGCCTGCCGGTAAGTTTCTGACGCTCGATTTCCGACTTCTTGTTTGCCGAAGCAACACTCTCGTTCATGACAACTCCTTCCACTCCTCGACTGCTTGAGCCGTCGGCTTCGGACCCCGATGCTATTGGCGCGTTTGCGCCTTCATTGTCCGGTGGCCTTTCACGGCCGAGTCAGCGGGTGCTTGCCCGGTAATGAAAGGCCGCCACCCGAGCGGCGGCTTCGTTGTGTCAATGAAACCACCGCGTCGTATAATTTGTGAAATTAATTCGTTTTATCTAGCCATCAACAATTAAATAATCGTATCAACCCAGGTCAGAGGGTTGCAAAATGCTCTGTCAAGTGTGCAGTCGGAACTCCTTGACTTATCGCGCAAATAATAAGCTGGCTTCCCAAGGCGGGGAGCCAGCCTTCGTTTGCTAGCATGTGGACAAGGTCAGAGAAAACGGACGGAGGGTTCCAATGGGCAAAGCAAATAAGCCGAAGCCGCAAAACCACTATCGAATCGCCGCAATGATTATCAACCCGGTGGTTACCGTCGTTCTAATGGCGATCGTACTCGTGTTTTGGAATCCGGTACCAATCGTTGCTTTTGCCATCGCCGGCTATGGCGCATGGTGGTATGTCTTGAGAAAGGCGCGTAGGTTCGATGTAGATAACGGTATCTACGAGATGAACATCAACAAGGGGCGCAGCAGAAGATAGATCTTTCTCGATCGATCGGCTCCGCCCGCCTCCTCCCGCAATCCGGACGGAGTCCGGCGGCTGCTCCTGTTTTGACGGGTTACGAGCGCGCGCCTTCGCCTTCGCCGGGCGTTTCCTTTCGGTTGTCGTCTACAACCAGGGGTCCGCGCACCTTTGCGCCTGCGGGAAGTACGTTGGCCATCACTATCGCCACAAGGAATACCATAGCCACGCTGTTGCCGGCGAAAACGCTCTGCACCATAGAGGGCGCATTCACGAAGATATCGCTTACCTGGGAAAATCCGATTCCCACTGCCAGCGATGTGGCGGCAATGGTGATATTGCGCTGCGAGAACCCCGCGTTGGCGATCATCTGGAATCCCGACACTACAATGCTGCCGAACATCATGATCGTGCATCCGCCCAGCACCGCATCGGGCAGGCTGCCGAACACTGCGCTGATGGCGGGAACGAACCCGCCCAGCAGCAAGATGCCTGCGCCGCAGGCAATGGCTCGGCGGTTGATGACGTGGGTCATGGCAATCAGGCCGATATTCTGGGCGAACGAGGTCAGTGGCGTGCAGCCGAACAAGCCGGCAATCGAGCTGGTGAAGCCGTCGGCCGCAATCGAGCCCTGATATTCGCGCTCGCTGGGTGTGCGGTTGAAGCCCACCTGCGCAATAGCTCCCGTATCGCCAATAGTCTCAGCGGCGCTGACCAGGTACAACAACACTACCGACACAATGGCGCCAATGTTGAACTCGGGCGTGAACGGCATGAAGGTGGGTAACGACACCACCTGCAGGTTGGCAAACGCCGCGAAATCCACCCGTCCCATTGCCAGGGCCACCAAATAGCCCACTGCCAGGCCGAACAGGACGGAAAGTTGCTTTGCGGGGCCCTTCGCCAGCGCCTGGAATACCAGGCAGGCTACCAATGACAGCGTGCCCAGGAACAAGTTTTCGGGCGAGGCGAAATCGGCTGCGCCCGTGCCTCCTGCGAATGAGGCGGCACCCACGGGCAGCAGCGAGAAGCCGATAGCCGTCACCACCACGCCGGATACGATGGGCTTGATGAAGTGAATCCAGTATTTCGCGAACAAGCCCAGAATGCCCTCGACAATGCCGCCGGCGATGACGGCGCCGATCACTGTGGGGTAGCCATAGGTGGCGGCAATGCCGCAGAGCACGGTGACGAATGTGAAGCTTACGCCCATCACAATAGGCAGCCGACTGCCCACCTTCCATACGCCGAATAGCTGGATGAGCGTGCCGATTGCCGCAACCACCATTGCGTTCTGTACGAGCATGGCGGTTTCCGCGTCACCGAACCCCGCTGCCGCCGCAACGATGGTGATAGGCGCCAGATTGGCGACGAACATGGCCAGCACGTGCTGGATGCCGTAGGGCAGGGCGCGCGCCCAAGACACCTTTCCGTCGAACGAGGCCAGTTCGGCAGCTATCCGTGCCTTCTCCGAAGCACCCGTGCCTGAAGCGCCTGCGCACGATGCGGCCGTATCTTGCGCAGCTGTTTCCTTCTTGCTGCGATTGCCCAGGCGAATCATGAGCGGAACTCGATCTCGCCCGTTTCGGCATTCATAGATTCCACAATGGCCAGCGAGTCCACGCGGTATCCGCGTCCGCGCAGCTCGGCGCCGCCGGGCTGGAAGCCCTTCTCAACCGCAATGCCCACGCCCTCCACGGTTGCACCGGCTGCTTCGCAAAGCTCGATCAGGCCGTTTACCGCGCAGCCGTTTGCCAGGAAGTCATCGACGATAAGCACGTGGTCGCCGGGGCCGATGTACTTTTTCGACACGATTACGTCGTAGTCGCGCTGATGGGTGAACGAATGGATTTTCGTGGTGTATACCGAACCGTCCAGGTTGATGGATTGGCTCTTCTTTGCGAAGACCGCGGGCAGGCCGAATTCCGCCGCGACGATGGCGGCGATGCCGATGCCCGATGCCTCGATGGTCATGATCTTGTTGATGGGTGCATCGGCGAAATCTGATTTCCATTGTTGGGCCATCTGTTTGAACAGCTGCACATCCATCTGGTGGTTGATGAACGAATCCACTTTCAATACCTGTCCGTCTTTCACCACGCCGTCTTGGAGAATGCGATCTTCCAGCGCTTTCATTGCAACTCCTTCGCTTGCCCGCGCATTAGTATCAAGTGGGCAAAGGGTAGCACATGCCTGGGTGTAGGCGGCGTACGGCCAGTTGGATTGCGGGCTTACGGGTGGTGCGATCTGATAGCAGGTTGGCGCCGGCCGATGTCAAGGGAATGCGTCAACGACGATGTTTTCGTGCGTCCGGGCCTAAGCCGGCGCGGTCTGCGGCGCAGACGCCAACGGAAGGTGCGGCGGCTCTAGTTTAGCGGCCTTCGACTTGCGAGGCGCGGCCCGTTCGGTTCTCATTGCGTTGACATGAGGGGCAGACTCCGGAGAAGAGCACCTCGTGTCCCTCCACCGTATAGCCAGTGGCATTGGCCGCAGCTTGGTCGACGTTGTCAAGGGTCGGCGCCGGAGCATCTTCGACGCGGCCGCAGACCTTGCAGATGATATGGGCGTGGTCGTCGACGCGCCGGTCGAAGCGCTCGCCGCTGGTCGTATGGATGGAGATTATCATGCCGGAGTCGGCCAACAAGTGTAGGTTCCTGTACACCGTGGCGCGGCTGATATGAGGATCGTCTTTCCGCACGTCTTCATATACGTCGTCTGCAGAGGGATGGTCATAGCGGTTCTCAACCGAGGAAAGCACCAATCCGCGTTGGCGCGTGTTCCTCCTTCGCGGTGCTTGGCTGTTCTTTGTCGTTTCCATTTTCCCTCCTATCTCTGCGAACGCGGTTCGTTCGTAAAACTTTTCGTCATTGTAAACGAGGTTCGGCAGACTTTCATCATTTCCGATATTTCTTCTTGACAATCGGTACTATTAGAGTATTAATGATAACAGTTACTAATAAGAAACGTAATCGGAAGGAGCACAAGATGTCTCTTATCGGAAAACAGATTGGCGATTTCAGCGTTGATGCATATCAGAATGGCGATTTCAAGACGGTCACGAAGCAGGACGTCCTGGGTAAATGGGCCCTGTTCTTCTTCTACCCTGCGGATTTCACATTTGTGTGCCCGACGGAGCTGGAGGACTTGGCCGACCATTACGATGAGTTCAAGGCCGAAGGCTGCGAAATCTACTCCGTTTCCTGCGACACCCATTTCGTCCACAAGGCGTGGCATGACGAATCCGAGCGCATCGCCAAGGTCAAGTACCCCATGCTGGGGGACCCGGCGCACGTGCTGGCACGCGATTTCGAGGTGCTGATCGAAGGCGCCGGCCAGGCGGAGCGCGGTGCGTTCATCGTTGACCCACAGGGAACCATCCAGGTGTACCAGGTGAATGCTGGCGGTATTGGCCGCAATGCAGAGGAGCTGCTGCGTCTGGTCCGCGCGGCGAAGTTCGTTGCCGAGCATGGCGACCAGGTCTGCCCCGCGAAGTGGCAGCCGGGTGCCGAGACGCTGAAGCCCAGCCTGGATCTGGTCGGCCAGCTGTAAGGCAGTCTGGATCCGACGCTGTGCAATCTCGGCCGAGGCATGCGTGAACCGAGGCATGTGCCGGTCGATGCGCAGACCCGGCCATGGTGCGGAATGCAGCCGCGGTGCGGATTCGAAACAGATGATTTGCAATTGGAGGCGGCGGGCACCGGAAGGAGCCGGCCGCCTTTCTCATAGCAGCGGCACGCCGTTGCGGAAACGAGGCGACTATGAGTAATGACCGGTTTTACGATGCGGTGATTGTGGGCGGCGGCCCGGCGGGTTTGACGGCGGCGTTGTACCTTGCCCGTTCGCGGTGCCGCGTGCTGGTGGTGGAGCAAGATGAATTCGGCGGGCAGATCAACATTACGGATAGCGTGGTGAATTACCCGGGGGTGTTCTCCGCCAGCGGACGCGAGCTTACGGGCATCATGCGTCGGCAGGCCGAGGCGTTCGGAGCTGAATTCCTGCTGGCGGAGGTAACGTCGCTTGACGTTGCGGGCGATATCAAGCAGGTGAAGACCAGCCGTGGTGCCTTCGAGACGCTGTCCGTGCTGCTGGCGACCGGCGCGCATCCGCGCGAAGTGGGGTTTGCGGGAGAGCGCGAATTCCGAGGACATGGCGTGGCATACTGCGCTACCTGCGACGGCGAGTTCTTCGCCGGCCGCGAGGTGTTCGTGGTGGGCGGCGGTTTCTCAGCGGCCGAGGAGTCTGTGTTCCTGACGAAATATGCCAGTCATGTGACCGTGCTGGTACGCGGCGATGACTTCAAATGCGCAGCGGCAACGGCAGAAGGAGTCAAGTCGAATCCTCATATTGACGTGCGGTATCACAGCCAGGTCGAGGCGGTGGAGGGTGACGACACCGTTCGCACAATTCATTGGCGCGATACGGAGACCGGCGAGGAGCATCGCTTCCATGCCGACGAGGGTATCGGCGTGTTCGTGTTCGTGGGCTATGCGCCGGCAACGGAGCTGGTATCCGATTTCGCGAAGATCGATGAACAGGGGTATGTGATCACGGACGCTCATCGACAAACGGCAACGCCCGGGCTGTTTGCGGCGGGCGATGTGTGCGTGAAGCCGTTGCGGCAGGTTGCAACCGCGGTGGGCGAAGCCGCCACGACGGCTACGGAAATGGAGCGCTATATAAAGTTGGCGCAGGATCGAACCGGGCGTGCGGGCGAGCAAAGGGCGACGCGCGTTCAAGCGGCATCGACCGATCCGGTCAAGGCGGATACGGTTTCCGACGCGGCACGGAAGATGCGCGAGGCGCCGGCCGGCGAGCTCTTCGATGCCGATACGCGCGCGCAGCTGGATGCCGTGTTTTCGCGTATGGCGACTTCTGTGCAGCTGCAGCTGCACCTTGATGACGGGGAGAAATCGCAAGAGCTCCGTGCGTATGCCCAGGGTATGGCCGCTCTTTCCGATAAGGTGAGCGTTTCTATGGCGGATGCTTCCGGGGAACCCGAGGAAGAGCTTCCCTATGTTGCGGTGCTTCGTGCGGACGGTGCGCCTTCGGGACTCGAATTCCATGGCGTTCCTGGCGGGCACGAGTTCACCAGCTTCGTGCTGGGGCTGTACAACGTGGCGGGTCCGGGACAGCCGATAGCGGATGAAGACCGCGCGGCGATTTCTGCGCTGCCCGGTCCGATTGACATCCGCGTGATCGTGGGCCTGTCGTGCACCATGTGCCCCGAGACCGTAACGTCTGCCCAACGCATTGCGGCGGATAACGCTCAGGTCACCGCGCGCGTTTACGATGTGGCCTTGCATCCCGAACTGCGGGATCGGTACGACGTCATGAGCGTGCCGTGTGTCGTTGTCGGCCGGCCGGATGGATCCGAGCAGGTGGAATTCGGCAAGAAGACCCTTCCGCAGATGCTCGATCTGCTGGTCGTATAGCTCGCAAAACCTGTGACAAGGGGACAGGTCACTTGTCACATTCGACAGGTCACTTGCGTGACAAGGCAAGGCGTGACAAGGGAAGGCGTGACAAGGGGACAGACACCTTGTCACACCTTGCTTGTCAGGCACTACACCCTCGGGCCCATGCGCACCATCAGCGCGAAGCCCACAATGAACAACAGCGCGATGGAGAGCACGCCGAGCGAGGCGTTGCCGGTGATCTGGGTGAATAGACTGACCAGGAACGTTCCCATGACGGCCGCATACTTCCCGAAGATGTCGAAGAAGCCGTAGTACTCGTTGGCGTGCTGCTTGTCGATGAGCTTGCCGAACTCAGACCGCGAAAGCGCCTGGATGCCTCCCTGGAACAGTCCCACGCAGATGGCCAGTACCCAGAATTCCAGTGCGCTGCGCAGGAGGAAGGAGGCGAACAGCGTGATGCAGAAATATGCGAAGACGGCAATCAGAAGCATGCGGCGCGTGCCGTGCTTGCTCGCCAGGCGCCCGAAGGCGATGGCGGCGGGGAAGGCCACGAACTGCGTCACCAGCAGGGCGAGCACTAGCTGGGTCGAGGCGATGCCCAGATCGCTGCCGTAGCTGGTGGACATCTTGATGATGGTGTGGACGCCGTCGATGTAGAAGAAGTACGACAGCATAAACATCAGCAGCCGGCGATTCTGCGCGATGCTCTTCATCGTATGTCCTAGGCCGGTAAAGGTGTCGCGGACCATATGCGGAGTGCGTTCCTTATAGTGCGTTTGATGCACGTTGCGTATGATCGGGATGCTGAACAACACCCACCAGGCGGCAGTGATGATGAAGGCGATGCGCATGGCCATGGCGGTGGAAAAACCGACGACCGGCCCGCCGAAGATGACGGCGAGGCAGATGACGAACGGCACGCACGAGCCGATGTAGCCCCAAGCGCAGCCGTTCGAGGACGCTTCGTCGTAGCGATCTTCGGTGGCGGCATCTACCAGGAACGCGTCGTAGAACACCATCGACCCGTTCAGCATGATGGCTGCAATCACGTAGACCACCAAGAATGCCAGGGCGTTTGTGGGGAAACCCAGTGCGCCGCATGCCTCGCACCATGATAGGAAGCGAAATCGCAGGACGGGTAAGTCGTCCGCAAAATAGAGGAAACCCGGCGAGGGTTGCGCCCTCGCCGGGTTTCTGACAAATCCCGACCTGACAAATCGCCTGTCCCCTTGTCACCAGGTTTGGCTATTTTCGTACCACGGAGATACGCTGTTGGATGTGGTTGCCGTTCTCAATCTCGTCGACGAGCGCGATGGCGTAGTCGGCATACGAAATGATGGATTCGCCACGGTCGTTCAGCTTCAGTTCTTCGAGGCTTCCGGCACCGCCGACGATGATCAGACGCGTGTCCGATCCGGTCAGGATGTCGCACAAATGGGCGAGGGTGGTGGAATGCTGCGGCAGCGTCTCAGGCGTCCAGGCGCCGAATGCGTCGACTACCGCGTCGAAACCGGCAAGATCTTCCGTCGTAAGGTCCATGATGTCCTTCTGTACGGCGGTCTTGGCCTTGGTCTTGTTTGCGGAGCGGACGAAGGCGGTAACGTCCATGCCGCGGTCCTGGGCTTCCTCGACAACGAGGCGGCCTTCTTTACCGTTTGCGGCGACGACGGCGATTTTCTTGGGCATGCTTATCTCCTTTGATTATCGGGCGGTCTCCGGTTCTGTGTTGCCGCCCCGTTCCTTTGATGTGGTCGAACTGTATGATGGTTAGGAGAAAAAAGAAAGTAGAAACAATATAGTGCTGTAGGAATAAAAAAGTAACTATAGGGAATTATCGGGCAATATTGGCCTGTAAACTGTTCTTGAGCCTTGAGCCTTGAGCCTTGAGCCTTGAGCCTTGAGCCTTGAGCCTTGAGCCTGCGCGAGAGGGGAACGCTGCCGATGCCTGAATAGCCATCAAGGTCGGCGAAACGCAAATAAACGCAGATGATGCTTGCGATGCCCTGCCGCAAGGAAGATGCTGCAAGGGAATGGGCCGTTCCTGCACATAAAAGCATCAGCGCCTATATCGGTAGAAACTATATTGATTATTCAAACAGTATGTGGCTTATTGTAAAAAAATTATGTTTCGGTACTAAACGCATCGGGATAAACTTACCTTAACAATGGTGTGCCGGGGGAAACTGCGCGCTCGAATCCTCTAGAGGGTTCGCAAGTTTGGTGTTGCGGTGGTGCTTCGGCGAATGAAACTGACGGGCTGCAAGGTGGGAATAAGCGCGATGGCGCAGGACGAACGCAAAAACCTTTCGAAGCTCAAACGGTCCGAGCTTCTGGAGATTATCCTGGCCCAGAGCGAAGAGATCGAGCGCTTGCGCGCTGAATTGGCGCAGAAGGATGCCGAACTGGAATCCAGGCGCATCGCCATTACCGAATCTGGCTCCATTGCGGAAGCGTCCCTGAAACTCACCCGCATATTCGAAGAAGCCCAGAAGGCTGCGGATTTGTACGTTGCGAACGTTCAGCGCAGCCAGTCCGGTCACGGCCGATCTGACAGCGGCCAGGCTCCAAGGGAACGGGTATAGGGGCGTGGATGCGAATGGCGGCAAAGTCAATACGCAGTGCGCGGCACGCCCGTACGCAACCCAAAGGCCAGGCAGATTCCTCAGACATCCGAGCGTCCAAGAGCGCTCGGCCGGCAAGCGATTCCCTGCGGAAATCGGAGAATGCCCAGTCGGCAAAGGTCGGAGGCGTGAGTTCTCGGGCGGCTGCTGCCGCTCCGGCTGTGGCGTCGGCGGCCACCCTGTCCTCGGCCGCGCTGCCCTCGGCGGCGGATGCGCGCGCCGCGCTGGAACGCAATCGAACGCGGACGCGCATTGCGAACACCATGCGCAGCACGGTGTTCGTTTTGGTGGTTGCCGCAGCCGTAGCAGTGTTGGTGGCGGTTCTGCTGCTGCCGGTGCTGCGCATCTACGGCACCTCCATGAGCGGCACATTGGATGCCGGCGATGTGGTGGTTTCCGCAAAGTCATCGGACTTCGCCACGGGCGATGTCGTTGCGTTCTACTACAACAACAACATTCTGGTGAAAAGAGTGATTGCGAATTCGGGAGACTGGGTGGATATAGACAAGGAAGGCAACGTCTATGTCAATAATCAAAAGCTTGATGAGCCCTACTTAAGCTCGAAGGCGTACGGAGAAACGAACATCAAGTTGCCGTATCAGGTGCCCGATGGAAAGGTGTTCGTGATGGGAGACAACCGAAAAGTGTCAATCGATTCGCGAAACACGTCGGTCGGCTGCGTGTCGTCGGAGCAATTGGTGGGAAAGATCGTATTCAGAGTATGGCCGCTCACGGCAATAGGGCCGGTCGGCTAGATAGTTAGCAGAGGGGTGAAACATAAGCGCGTAAACCGAGAGGGTGTCGGTGAAGCGGACGAAACCATGAAGCACGTAAGGCAACGGGAACAAACCGGCGGTCTGGCTCAAAGGATGAGCAGCTATTTCCTTGCTTTTCGCAGGCAAGCGAAGAGGCATCGTGCTGCCGTGCTGTCCGTTATGTGCGTCGTGGTATTCGCTACAACATACGCGCTTATTCTGCCTGCCATCACCATCGATCAGCGTACTGCCGAAAACGAACCCGGCATCAGCATTGCAAGCTCGTCGTCTGCCGGCAACCAAGACGATGCGGCTTCTCCCAATACGAAGGCGGACAAGCAAGAAAAGGCGGCGTCGCAGGAAGCGAAAGCCGCCGCGAAGACGGCCCAGAGCACGGATGCCGAAAAGGTTTCTGGCGCAAAAGAGAAGGACGCTGCTTCCGGCGATGGCAAAACGTCGTCTGATTCCGAAGACAAGGCGGCAGCCGCCAAGCTCACTGCCAACAAGGACGGTTACCAGGTAACCGTCGACTACGGCAAGGATGCGGACATTGCCAAGGGCGCGGTGCTTTCCGTGAAGGAATACGCGAAAGACTCCGATGAATACAAGGCCGCAAGGCAAAAGGTCATCAAGGCGAAGAAGGCGGCCGGCGAAAAGGTGGACAAGGACGCGCTGGGCTTTGCGGCGTTCGATATTTCGATTCTGGACAAGGACGGCAACAAGGTAGAGCCCGCGCAGGGTGCGAAAGTCAGCGTCAAACTGTCGGCTGATAACCTGCCGAAGAAGATCAAGGCGAAGAGCCTTCAGGTCCAGCACATCAAGGACAGCGCATCAGACGATGTTGAGACGGTAGCCGACGCGGCGAATACCGACAAGAACACCGTCTCGCTGGATGGCACTACCGCGAAGGCCGACTTCACGGTGGATTCGTTTTCTACTTTTACGATTACATATTTCATCTGGCCTTTCGACCAGATTCGCGTGGTGGATGAAAGCGGAGATTCGCTGGGATCGAACAAGAGCCGGTCTCTCTCTAGGGCGTCGGTATCTCTGAGCAATCTTGCAAGCGCTGCCAACCCCGATAGCAATGCCTATACGTTTGCGCAAGCACGGGTAGGTACAAGCTTTGCCAATGCGGCAAGCAACACCTTTACCAGCGGAACCATTGGGTATGATTGGGGCGATGGGTGGTATTACAGCAGCGATAGAACAGGTGCTTACTTCGACAGCAACGACATCCTCTACCTGGTATACGAGCCGAAGACCGTTACGCTGGCGTTCAGCCAAAACGGCGGTTCTGGCTCCCAGCCCAGTTCGATAACCGGCAAGGCGGGCGACGCCGTTACGCTTCCGACGTATAACGGGACGCGAAACGGCTATACTTTCCTGGGTTGGACGGATACGCCGAATCTGATGGGCGACACCAGCTACCACGAGGTCTATCCGGCAGGTTCCGAATATGTCTTGCCTTCGCGCGACATCACGCTGTATGCCGCATGGAGCAACAACAACGGAATTTCGCGCTCTGACTTCTACGTGCAACTGGGCGGCACCATTCCCACCGAGCCCGGAAGCCACTCAGTGGCCAACTATACAAAAGGCATAACGATCAACAACAACGTCAAAGACAAACGTTGGATCATCGACACTGCCTGGACGTCCGTTGTAGGGGCGAATGCGCAGAACAACGTGACGGCGAACCTGAATTCGCTTCCCTCTGTGGACCAGTTGGCAGCGGACATCAACAAAAGCTCGGACAAGCTTGGGTTCACGGTAAAAAACAGCGGGGGCGAATTGGTTGTTGCCTCCATCACGAACTCGAAGACGAATGAGCATGCATACAACGTCAGCGCAGGCGATGCCTTGTATGTGCTGTGGTATGTGCAGAAGCTGCAGTCGACATCGGGCGTGCGTGGCAATACCTGGCACATCGATGGCGTATTGCTGGTAAAGAACAAGGTCACGATCACGTATGTGAAGAATACCGACAGCGTGGTAAACAACATGCCGCGTGGATATCAGACGCCGCAGGATACGCATGTCACAATCGGTGCCGACGGGTCGCCCCGATGGCACCGTGATGACCCCTACGCGCACGGGCTATAACTTCCTTGGTTGGAATACGACATCCGATGGCAGCGGTACGTGGTACTACAACAACACTAACCACACCATGGCCGAGGATTTTACTTTGTATGCGCAGTGGGACAGAAAGACCACCGGCATCACGGTATACAAGGTCGATAGCAACAACACGTCAACGTATTTGGGCGGTGCCACATTCCGGCTCACGAAGAAGGGTGAAAACAATTCCTATCAAGCCGTTACGGTCGACGGCGTCACCGACGAAAACGGGGACTTCACCATCAGCGAACGCGGCGCCCGGTTGACGGGCTTGGACGATGGCGATTACATGCTTACGGAGCTTTCCGCTCCTGCGGGATACGTCGTAACGGACTCCAGCGTGAAGTTCACGGTCTCCGACGGCGTTGCGCAGAACTTCGGCAGCATCGCCGACAACGCATGGCTGGTCAACAACAATCGGCTTACCATAAAGAACACTCCCGGAAGCCCCCTGCCGAATACCGGTGGAGGGGGAGCTTGGACGTACTCCGCAGCAGGCGCTGCGCTTGTACTGCTTGCAGTAATCGGCGGCTTCGTTTTGAGGCGCAGGAATCACGGGAAGGGGGGATGCTGAGGACCCTCGTTCCGACGTGATGCGTCAAAGGCGATTCCAAGATGACCGCAGCAAGTTTTCGTTATTACTATCAGGGATATTCGTTATTTGAAAGGATTGGGATATGACTACTACGTTCAATAAGGCCATTTCTCTTATAGCCACTATGGTTATGGCCTTCGTGCTCATGATTCCTGCCGGCGCTGCATACGCTGCCGGTACGGGCACGATCACGATCGTTCCGCCGGCAGGCACTGCTTCCAGCGCTACGAATACGTACAAGGTGTACAAGGTGTTCGACGCAAACGGCAACGGCACCAACATCAGCTATAAGCTCAGCGGAAGCGACACGCTTTCGCAGGCCATGAAAGACGCCGGTTTCTCGGTTGATTCCGCCGGCAATGTCAACGGGCCCGATGAGCTGAACCAGGCGGCCATTAAGGCCATTGCCGATTACGTGACCGCCGATGACCTGGTTGCAACGGTTACCAGCACGGGCGAGAACAATGCCGTGGCTGAAGGCCTGGACAACGGCTATTACTACATCACTACGTCTACGGGCACCGCAGTCAGCATCACCTCCACCAATCCGGATGCGGCAGTGCAGGACAAGAACACGGTTCCCGATGTGAACAAGAAAATTGCCAGCGTGTCTTCCGGCTCGGTGAATTCCGACGGCATGCATGCTATCGCCCAAGCGGGAGCAGCGGTTTCCTACCAGTCGGAAATCACCGTGCCGAAGAACACCAAGAACCTGAAGTTCTCCGATACCATGGACGACACGCAGACGCTGGATGCGTCCTCTGTGGCCGTCACGGTCAATGGCGTCGCGGTTGATGCCGGCAACTATACGCTGACGACGGCCGATCATACCTTTAGCATCGCGTTCAAAGATTCCTATATCTCCGCCCTCAGTGACGAAACGGTGATTACCGTTACCTACAACGCCACGGTGAACAGCAGCGCTCTGAGTAGCGATCCTTCGACAAATAAGGCAAAGATCACCTACGGCGACAACGATGCAGCCGATTCTTCCGGAACCACGAAGGTGTACAACGCCAAAATTACGGTGAACAAGGAATTCGAGAACCTGACCGGTACGCTCCCCAATAACGACTCGGCTCAATTCGTTCTGAAGAAGGGCGATCAGTACTACAGCATCAGCAACAACGTGGTTTCCTGGGTGGATTCCATCGACAATGCTACGAAGCTGACATTCACCCAGACCGGCCATGATGCCTTCACAGGTTTGTCGGATGGCGAATATACGTTGGTTGAGAGCAAGACCCCGGCGGGCTACCAGACCGCGCCGAACCGGACAATCACCATCGATAACGACGATTACGAGGCGAAGAACTTGGAGCAAGAAGCTTTCGTTGAGAACGAGACGGGCACCTCGCTGCCCAGCACCGGCGGCATGGGCACCACGTTGCTGTACGTCGTGGGCGCTGCCCTGGTTATCGGTGCGGGCGTGCTGCTGATTACCCGGAGGAAGATGCAGGAGTAATACGCTTGCTGTAGGCGCCGCGCCCCGCTTGTTGTGCAGGGGGTGCGGCGCTTCCGGCAACCTGCGTTTTCGAAGGAACGGCTAAAGGGTGAGAGAAGCGAAAAAAGCCAGCGGGCAGCGTGGGTGCCAAGTAGCGGGCACATCGGTGCGGAAGAAATCCTGGATTCGGCGCAACGGCGTGACCTTGATTCTGGTGCTTGCGCTGATCACGGGAATCGGATTGCTTCTTTACCCTTCAGTCAGCAATTGGTGGAACCAGGTACACCAATCCAATGTGGTGATGGAATATGCTTCCGCTGTTTCGGATATGAACGCGAAGCAATACAAGAAGATGCTGGGCGAAGCGAAGGCGTACAATCGGAGGCTGTCCGAGACCGGCGCAATCTGGAGCATGACCGCAGCGCAGAAGAAGGAGTACGACTCCATTCTCAATGTTGACGGGCATGGGGCCATGGGCTACATTCGCATTCCGAAAATCAACGTGGAGTTGCCCATTTATCACGGTACGGATGATTCCGTGCTGCAATCGAGCATCGGCCATTTGGCAGGTACCAGCCTGCCGGTGGGAGGCAAGGGGACGCATGCGGTGCTTTCCGGCCATCGAGGCCTGCCTTCCGCAATGCTGTTCACCGACCTGGACCGCCTGAAGGAAGGCGATACATTCACCATCACCGTGCTGGACAGGACAATCACGTACGAGGTAGATCAGATTCGCATTGTGGAACCCACGGATCTAAGCAGCTTGCAGATTGAGGAAGGCAAGGATCTCTGCACACTGGTCACCTGCACTCCCTACGGCATCAATACGCAGAGGCTGCTGGTGCGCGGGCATCGGATTCCGAATGCGAACGGTGATGCGCAGGTGATCGCCGAGGCGTTGCAGGTACCGCCGGCATACATTGCGCTGGCGGTTGTCATCGTGGTACTGCTGGTGCTGATTGCGTATTCGTTTACGCAGATGCGCAGGAGACGCAGGGCATCCGATTTCGAGACGTCGTTTTTGGCCGGTCGGGGTCTTGTGCGCTCGCGCGTCGATATGGATGATGAGGGCCTGCAAAGCTTCTTACAGCAGTTGAAGAGCTACCTTAAGAGGCGTTAGCCGAAAAGCGGAGGTATTCCGTATGATGAAGTGCGAAGGCAATGATGAAGACGAATACGACCACTGAAACGAACGCGATCGCCCTGGTGACAGCGGCGGTTATTGCCCTGTTGGCTTCCCTTCTCTTCGTTGCCCCGTTTTTTCAGGCGGCTGATGCAGCCGAGATGTTGGATGCGGACCAGAAGGGATCGCTTACGATTTCGCCGCAAAGTGCAGACGGCAAGGCCGTAAGCGGCACCTTTGAAATTTTCAAGGTGGCCACTGCCGCTGCGGATGGCAATGGCTGGCATTTCCAATGGGCGAAGGGCTATGAGGGCACAGACCATGCCCTGGGCACTCAGACGGGCGATTTGAGCGATTCTTACCGGAACCAGCTGGTCTCTTTGCTGAAAGACAAGGTTGATGCCCGCAAACCGACGCAGAAGAGCCAAAGCGCTTCGAAGACCACGACGTTTTCCGATCTCTCCGTCGGCCTGTACTACGTCAGGATGACGGGCGTTCAAAGCGGCTATGCCACCATCAGCCCGTTTCTGGTCTCCATTCCCACTGCCGCTTCGGATGGCAGCTTGATCTATGACGTCACGGCAAATTCGAAGGCGGGAAGGGTACAAAAGGAAAGCGGCAGCACGTCGGGCAGTACGTCGACGACATCGACCAAGACCCCGTCCGGCTCATCCGGCTCTTCGCCAACCGAAACCCTGCCCCAGACCGGGCAGCTGTGGTGGCCCGTATTTGTGCTGATTGCCGCCGGTGCAGTCCTCGTGCTTGCCGGTGTTGTCCGCCGCCGTTCCGGAAAGAACGACGTGTCGCGCTAAGGCGGCTTGCTGGTTCGTATGGCAAAGGCAGAGCAGAGGGAAACCACCCCCCGTAAACGCGGAGGCGTCCTGATCGGAATCGGCATCGCCCTTATTGCGGCGGCGCTGGCGCTGACGGCCTACAATCTGTGGGATGCGTATCGCGCTGGGCAGGACGCTACCGCCATTTCGTCGCAGCTCCCGGAAGGCACGCAGGAAACGGCGCTGAAGTGGGATAAGAATGCCGACATGCCCACGAAGACCATCGATGGGTACCGGTACATCGGTACCATTGCCATTCCCAGCATGAATCTGAAGCTGCCGGTGATGGCGAAATGGGATTACGATCGCATGACCATTTCCCCGTGTCGGTATTCGGGATCGTATTGGGCGGATGACATGGTTATTTGCGGCCACGATTACTCTACGCACTTCGGGCCGATTGCGAATTGTACACCCGGTCAGGATGTGTATTTCACGAACGTGAATGGCTTGCGGATTCATTACCAAGTCAGCAATGTCGAGATTTTGCAGCCCACAGACGTGGAGAAGATGACTGAAAACAGCAAGAACAGCTCCGCCACTGCGGAATGGGATCTTTCGCTATTCACCTGCACTATCAGCGGTCAAGCGCGCTGCACTGTGCGTTGCGTCCGCGTTAGCGGGCCGAATCGGTAATGCCGCACGGTCTGGAGGCGCGCGTGATGGGTGCCTGATGCGCCTGGCGTCAAGCCATATCTGACAGCGCTGCGTCCGCTGCGAGGTGCCTGTTCCGGCCTGCGTTCACTGCCTGTGCTAGCGGCGCGGGATTTTCACGGTAATGGGGGCCGCAGCCTTGCTGCCCAAGCCGTTCGAGGCATAGGCGCGCACGCGGTAGAGGTACTTCGCACCCTTCTTCACTTTCGTATTCGTGTACGAAGTCGACTTCGTGATGATGAGGCGCTTGTACGATTTCCCGCCATTGCCAGAACGGTAGACACGATACGTCGTTGCGCCCGAGGCCTTGCTCCACGTCAGCTTCGCAGAGCGTTTCGTGACCGTTTTGGCTTTCAAGCCCGTGAGATTTGCGGGCTTCGTTTTCACGGAGGCGCTGCCGGCGGTGCTGGGCACGTTGCCGTAATCGCTGGTCCGATATGCAATCACGTGGTATCTGGCCGTCTTGCCGTATCCTACGGCAAGCTTCACGCTGGTGCTCGTGGTCTTTTTCACCACATTGTTGCCGCCGTCCACCACGGTGTACCATTCGGCGTCCTTCGTTGCCTTCCAAGAAAGCGTGGCATATTTGCCGTCTTTCTTCACGGTGACCGTGGGCTTTCCGGGTGCAGGCAGTGTCTTCAGCGCCGTCTTCACGTTCAACGTGATGGATTGCGAAGCTCCCGACGTTTTGCCCGTTGCCGTGATCGTGACGGCGCCCTTCGAAACGCCGGTGACGGAGCCGCTGTTGTCCACGGTGGCGATGCTGGTGTCCGAGCTGGTCCATATGTATTTCTCGCTCAGCGTGCCGAAGTGCCTTGTCGTGGATTTCGCAGTCACGTCGCGCTCGGACCCCACGGCCACAGCCGTTGCGTCGTTCGCGGTAGCCAGGCTGACCGTGGTGGGGTCATAGGCATAGTCGAAGTCTACGCCGCCGGACGTGACGCCGTTCACCTTCGCGCTGTCTTCGGCCTGCCAGAGCGAGATCTGTCCGTCGTACCAGCCGGATGCCTTATACGACATGGCGGCAGTGGAGTAATGGGCGAACCAGATGCCGTAACCGGCATTCTTGACCGTGTCTGCGTTCACGTGGTGGGCGGAGAAGTCTGCACCTGTGTACAGAATAGGCTCGTAACCTGCAGATTTGATGGCAGAAAGGAAGGCCTTCGCTATCTTCGCGCCTGTGGATTGACTGATATTCGCCTTCGCCAGGCGGCCGCCGGAGGCGGATTCGTAATCGAATGCCACGTAATAGTCGGGGGAGGCGGTGAGCGAGCTGTTCTTGGCCATCATGCTCTTGAATGTGCTGTCTGCCGCAGCTTTCGCCTTTGCCTCGTTGATCAGCTGCAGCACGAATGTGGCTTGCTGTTTTGCCTCAGAGGTTTTTATAGCTTCCGTGTAGAAGTACACGCCCACCTTCAGGCCGGCCTTCTTGGCGGCCACATACTTCTTGAGGAACGTACTGTCCTCGTACAGGCCACCGCTTCCGTAGCCTTGGTATCCGCAGCGGATGATGATGCCGTCGACACCGGCGGCTTTGATCTTCTTGAAGTTACATTCGTTGAACTCGGACACGTCGATGACATACTTCAGCGCAGTGCTTTTCAGGTCGCTGTTGCGATGCGCATGCGCCATGTTCAGCGTCACGCCGGACGTCGGGGTCGCAGAGGTTGTGGTGGTTGCGGGCGCCGCCTTTGCGAATAGGCGCAATTTCGGCGTGGCGGTGCTGCCGGAGCTGCTAGAGCTGCTGGGGCTGTCGGTCGCGGCGGAGGAGCCGATGCCGGCAGTGTTGCCGGCATCTCCCATGACGGCGGCTGCGTTCTCCTGTGCGTGCGTTGCGGCGAATGCATGGCCGGGCAGTGCGGTCATCAGCGCGAATGCGCTGGCGAAGAGTGCGATTGCGAACGCAGCAAGAACTGCGCTTTTGCGAGCAGAGGTGTACGTCATCCTTGCCTCCCTCGATGTCCTTGTGGAAGACAGTACGTTCTTCATAGTACTGCGAAGACCGCGGGAAATATCCGGTGCCCGTACGGAAAGCCAAAATGCTCGATGGAAACTGACGATATGTCAGTTTTAGATTCTATGATGTGATGACTCGGACGATATGCCAACAGGAAAAGAACAGATAGATCGAAATTCCGAAGCGACCCCGGAGTGTTCGGCGGTATTGCGTGCTGCATGTTAGCTTAGCAGCTGGAGCAGGCAGTTCTTCGACAGCTCATAGACACTGGAAGCGCGATGGGGGATGCCGGCGTTGTCCATAGCGCGGCATTGCTTTTCAGTGGGATTCGCGTAGGCGAATACGCCGCATAGGAACGGGAAGAACGCCAGACGGAACGTTTCGCAATCGTCCCTGTCCATCGGCGGCAGAAACTTCATCAGGCACGCGTCCAGGGCGTCCATCGCGCGGCGCATTGCGCGTTTGAAGTCGGCAAGGCGCTCCAACCGACTGGTATCCTCCACTTCATAGAGGTTCGCGGCTTGGATGCGCAACATGGTCTTGCGCCGCTCCAGCGAGTAGGCAATCTCGGAGGCAAGCTTATCCAGGTCAAGCGATTCGTTGTCTTTCGCGATGGCGGAAAGGTCATTTGCCCAGTAGCTGTACTCGCGTTCCAGTAGGCCTAGGAATATTTCGCCGATGGTTTCGAAGTAATTGTAGATAGATGGGCGCGAGAGACTGGTTCGCTCCGCGATGTCCTTGATGGTGATGTCCTGGAACGCCGACTCCCGATACAGCGCATCGCAGGCATCCAGAATCTCGTCTTTCCTGCGCGCGGCTTGTTCTTCGGTCATCCTCGGCATGATCGCTTCCTCGCATTCCCGCATGTATTCTGCATTGATGATGCGGTATAGCTGACATAATGTCAAACCTGCAAGCAAAGAGCCGCGCCGGTGGACAGCGGGACAGCAGCGCTTCACGCTTGGCGCATCTTGGCAGCTGTCCGCTTTTCGGTCGGATGCGGTGGGCGAGCCGGATGAAATATCTTCTTCCGGGGCGCTCTGCAGTATAGAATTCTGCAATGGACGCATATCTTGCACAGTGCAATGCCCGATGAATGAAAGTGCATGCCTATGACTTCTTTGGATAGCAATAAGAACGAAACGAACGCCTCGAATCCAGTGGCTGGCGACGCGGCTTCGTCCGGTGCTGCTGCTGACAACGCAGCTGTCGGCAGCGCGAACGACTCGCTCTTCATCGGCGCGGTGCAGGGCCACCAGAAGCGCTATCGGCGCATTGTGGAGTTCACGCACTCGTCCACGAAGGCGGCGGCGGTCATGCTAGCGGCGGCTGTTGTGGCGCTGACCATTGCGAACACGGGCGCGCGCGAAGGCTTCGAAGAGGCCATCCATACCGCCGTCGGATTTGTGGCGGGCAGCACGCAGCTGACCATGAGCATCTCCCATGTGATAAACGATCTGTTTATGGCGCTGTTCTTCCTGCTGGTTGGCCTTGAGGTCAAGTACGAGATGACGGTGGGCGAGCTGACGAACATTCGTGCTGCGCTGCTGCCCGTCATCGCGGCAGTGGGCGGTGTGGCAATGCCCGTGGCGGTGTACCTGCTGTTCAACGCATCGTCGCCCGAGACGGCGGGCGGCTGGGGTATTCCGACGGCGACCGACATCGCCTTTGCATTGGGCATCATGGCGCTTCTGGGCGACCGCATTCCGGGCGGCATTCGCGTGTTCCTGTCCACGCTGGCCGTGGCGGACGACATCATCGCCATCCTGGTCATAGCCATCTTCTACGGTCATGCCCCCGACCTGGCGTGCCTGCTGGGCGCCGCAGTGGTGCTTGTAGCGCTGATCCTGCTGAACCGCGCGCATGTGTACGCGCTGGCGCCGTACCTGCTGCTGGGCGTGGCGCTGTGGGCGTTCGTGTATCTGTCGGGCGTGCATGCCACCATCGCTGGCGTGCTGCTGGCGTTCGCCATACCGTCTGGATCGCGGGTGAATCTGCGCGAATTCGCCGCCTGGTCCGACAAGAAGGTCAATCAGGCAGCGGATGCGCTGGAGCCCGAGGAGCCCGTTATCGCGCAAAAGGAGTATCTGCGGAACGTGCGCAACCTGTCTGCGGTGTCGCGCCAGGTTATCCCGCCGGCCACGCGCCTCGAGAACGGGCTCTACCCGTGGGTGTACTTCGTGATTTTGCCGCTGTTCGCACTCACGAATGCGAATGTGCACGTTTCGGGCGACCTGGGCGCCATCGTGGCCTCGCCGGGATTTCTGGGCGTGTTCTTCGGCCTGCTGGCAGGCAAGCCGGTGGGCATTCTGCTGGCCAGCGCGATTGTGGTGAAAAGCGGGTTGGGCGCCCTTCCCGCGCATACCACGTGGAGGCACATGGCGGGCGCGGCGCTGCTGGGCGGTGTCGGCTTCACCATGGCCATCTTCGTGTCGAACCTGGCGTTCGATTCCGAAGCGGCGACATCGGCGGCGAAGCTTGCGATTCTCATGGCGTCCGCCGTTGCGGGCATTGCTGGATTCGCGGTGCTGATGCCCGAGGCGAAACGTGCGGTGGACGAAGACACGGCGTACTTGCGGGTGGGAGCCGACGGCTCGAATCTGCCGCACGATGAGCGTGAAGAGGAGCGCGAATACGAGCGTGCATTGGCCGACATGGACGATGAATGCCGGGCGGCGTGGCGGCAAGCATGCGAGGACGACGAGCCTCACGAGCTATGCGTGAAGCTGCACTCGAAGTAAACGTGCAGAACGCACCACACGCACGGAAGAAGATAGCGCGCGGAAGCGATTACTCTTCCTTGGGCGGTTCTTCGCTACCCTCTTTATGCAGGAACACGTGGCGCACGAAGAAGGCCAGCGCGAAGATGACGGCGGCAGCGCCCAGGCCCAGCCACAGCGTGTCGATGCCTATCTGGCCATTCAGCGTATGTCCCAGGAAGTACACACCCAGCATGATGCAGATCACGCTTGCCAGGCGCTCTTTCAGGTCGTCGAAGTCGTGGAATTCCAGCCAGGCGGGCAGAGGGATTTTGTCGGATACGAACAGGCGGATCAGCCCCAGGGAAAGGATGTACAGCGCCACGGCGAGCAGGAACGAATCGGCGAATTCGATGCATTCCACGCTAAGCTGCGTAAGATCGTAGGATCCTTCGAATATCTCTCCCACCATGGAGATTACGTCTATGAACGTGACGATGGAAAGGGCGACCGCCGCGATGAACAATCCAACTGCCGGAACGCTTGCGACGAATCGGGTGTGGCTGGTCATGCGGCGCGCTGCGACGCGCGAGCGTGCCCTTCGAGCCTCGGTTGCGTCGCTTTGATGCTGGTCGGAATTCATCAGGTTCCTCCTCCTTGCGTTTGTTCGTGTCCAGCATACCGTGTCGCAGCAAAATTCGCGTGCCATTCTCAATAGGGCGCAGGTACATTTTGCGCCTGGCGGCAAGGGCGACCGCGGTTGCGCGCTAAACGGCGGGGGGAGTGTGGCGGTATGTGAAGAACGAGTGCGAGCGCGATGGACAAGCGCTGCCGCGCCGCGGAAAGCGCGGGCGCAGCCACATGCGAAAGGCGGGCGCAGCGGCTGTATGAAAAGACCGACCCGGGTTTCCCGAGCCGATCTTGCGGTCGCATACGGTGCCTTTGCCGCTCTTGCGCGCATCCGCGTGTTTGCTAGGCGATCAGAGCCGCTTCCTTCTCGGCGCTTTCGAATACGCGTCCATTCATCATCTGGCGGTACAGCGCTTCCAACGCCTCCTTGTTGTTTACGTCCTCGGAGCCGGGCGTGTTTACCAGGTTGCCGGCCGAAACCTTCAGGCAGTTCTCGGCAAGCCAGGGAATGTCCTCTTCCTTTACGCCCAGGTCTGCAAGCGTCACATCCATGTTCGGGCGCCGTGTCAGCGAGCGCAGGCGCGGCCCGCAATCCTCGGCCGTCAGGCCGCCCATAAGGCGTGCTACCTTGCCGAACTTGAAGCGGTTCGCCCGGCAGGTTGCCTCCACAGCAATGGGCTCGATGGCAGCCAGGCCCACGCCATGGACAACGTTCTTCAGGCCGCTGACCGGGTGTTCCATGCCGTGTGCCAGCGTCACGCCGGCCGTGTTGATCACCATGCCGCCGATGGTGCTGCCCATGCAGAGCGACCCCCAGACCTCGTCGCTCATGTTGCCCTCGTAGGCCTTCGGCAGGTTCTCCCAGATCAGCGGGATGGCGCACTGGGCCATTGCATCCGTGAGGGGCTGCGCGTTGTTCGCTGTGAACGCTTCGATGTTGTGGCACAGAGCATCGAAGCCCACAGCTGCCAGCGCCTTCTTCGGCATGGTCTGCATGACCTTCGGGTCCACGATGCTGGCCTTCGGGACGATGGCGGCGCAGCGCAGCGACTTCTTGTCTCCGTTCTCGGGGTTCGTCAGCACCGCGAAGCCGTTCCCCTCGGAGCCGGTGCCGCACGTGGTGGGGATGGCTATCAGCGGCAGCGCCTCGTCGCTATGCTTGCGGTTGTAGATGTAGTCGTTGATGTCGCCGTCGTTCACGGTCAGGAACGCCATGCCCTTCGCGGCGTCCATGATGCTGCCGCCGCCGATGGCGACGATGACGTCGATGCCATTCTGGCGGGCAATCTGCGCGCCTTCCTCTGCCGTGGTGGTCAGCGGATTCGGCGTGACCTTGTCGTAGAGCATCGTTGTCATGCCCTTATCCTGCAGCAGCCCGTTCACCCGATTGTACAGACCGGATTTCTTAGCAGAGCTGCCGCCGGTGACGATGAGCGCCTTCTTGCCGTACTGCGCGGCGTAATCGCCGACCGTGTCCACCTTGCCTATGCCGAACACGATATTCACGGGCAGATGGTAATTGAACGTCTCGGCGGTGGGCAGCTGCGAGGGGAAGCGGGAAATCTTCGGGAACTGGATGATTCCGGGCTTCTCTTCGATGTCCTCCAGCCCGCCGGTGGGCATTGCGCCGTCTAGCTCGGCATTGTAGATGTGCTCATGCGTGCCGAACTTCTCGCCGTACTTCACCTTGCTGGTTGCGTAGAACACCGCGCTCAACGCCGTCCATCCAAGGACCATGCCCCATTCCTGCGGGGCCAGCGCCACGCTGGAGCCGGGGGCGATGTACAGGGCCAGCATGATGCCGGACATGGCGACGGCCAGCACGCCTACGGTCTTCCAATCCTTGATCTTGTACGGACGTTTCATGTCCGGTTCTTTCTTGCGCAGGATTATGAAGGAGATGGCCACCATGAAGTAGGCAAGCACGCAGCCGAAGTTGCCAGCGTCCACGACCCAGACCAGCATCTTGCGACCGGCGAACGGGGCCAAGATGCTCAGGATGCCGACCAGCATCAGGGCGGCGACGGGGGTGTTGAACTTCGGGTGCAGCTTCGTGAAGAAGTGGGGAATCATGTACGAACGGGCCATGGAGTACACGGCGCGGCTGGAGCCGATGAGGAACGAGTTCCAGCTGGTGATGATGCCGCACAGGCCGGCGATGGTCAGCGCCTTGCCCATGGCGTCGCTGCCGAATGCGGTGGCCATCGCGTCGGCTGTCACCAGACCCGTAGCGCTGTTTGACGCGGCGATAGCGCCGCTGTTCATGACGAAGCCCACGGCGAAGATGACCAGCGCGTAGAACACCACGGCAAGCACGATGGAAAGCACCAGGATGCTGCCGATGCGCTTCAGGGGCAGGTTGATCTCCTCGGCGGCCTGCGGGATGACGTCGAAGCCGATGTAAAAGAACGGGCTGACGGCCGCTACGGCAAGGATGCCGCCGAACACGGTCGTGGGTTCGGCACCTAGGAACACCTGACCTTCCAGGTTGCTGGGGCTGCCGGTGATCACGGATGCCGCCACCAGCACGATGCCGGTGCCGCCGATGATCACGGTCAACACGGACTGCAGCTTCGCCGCCGTCTCGGCGCCGCGGATGTTGATCAGCAGCATGACCACGGCGACGACGATGGCCGTTACCAGCCAGGTCGCGTAGATGTCGAACCCGGCTACGGTGTACAGGTATCCCTGCAGGAAGTCCGGATACAGGTACGTGATGATGGTGGGCAGTGCGCAGGCTTCGAAACAGGTGACCGACGCATAACCGAAGACGATTGCCCACGTTCAGATGAATGGTCCCGTGGGTCCCATGGCCCTCATGCTGAACGCATGCTCGCCGCCTGTTTCCGGCATTGCCGGTGTCAGTTCCGCGTACGTCAAACCTACGAACAGGATCATCACGCCGCCCAGCAGGAAGCCGAGCATTGCGCCGATGACGCCTGCGCTGTTAATCCAGTCGCCCGTGGAAACAACCCAGCCCCAGCCGACCATTGCGCCGAAGGCAAGGACCAAGATGTCCCAGGCGCTGAACACCTTCTTGAATTCAGATTGTGCTGCCATAGCTCTTATCCCTCTAACATTCTTTCGATGGCTCGCTATTCCTCGACCAGCATCTCGATTAAGGCCAGCAGGTAGCGGACGGTGCCGTCCCAACCCAGCAGGCTGCTGTCCAGAAGCATGTGGCGGCCGTTGCGGTCGCCGCGGTAGGTGCCGGTGATGTACTTGTGACGTGCGTGGTTGATCTCGTCGTTGTATCGGACCATTTCCTCAGCGCGCTCTTGTCCTGCGTCGAACTGCTCCATGATGGATGCCACGCGAATACTCTTCGGGGCGTAGATGAACAGGTTCAGGACGTCATCGCGGTCTTCTAACAGGAAGTTCGCGCTGCGGCCGATAATCACGCACGGGCCCTGGGCGGCCATGCGGTGGATGACCTCGTTCTGCACGGAGATGACGCGGTTCGTCAGGTTCGCGTAGCGTGGGCCGTACTTTGTCTGATACTCGTAGCTCGCATGTGTGTGCGTGTCGGCCTCCTCGACGACCTTACGGTCGACGTCGATTTCGCTGACGACCTTGTCGACCAGGTCGCGGTCGTAGTATTCGATGCCCAGCGCTTCCGCCAGCGCCTTGCCGATCTGCGGCCCTCCTGCACCGAAATCGCAGCCGATGGTGATGATTCTTGGTTTCATACGCTTATCTCCCGTCCTCTTTGCGAGGGTCGAATCGGATTTCGCCTGACGTCCGCCCCCGTGTCCCGGGCGGGGGGGCTCACACGGCCGGCATTCTTTTGGAACGATTCAATATTCGGGAAAAGCCCTGATGATTCCCATATTCGCCAGCCCAGCGAGAATTGTGCTGAAGCACAGGTTAGGGGTGGCAGACTGGATAAAACCCTCTTTTTACCTGCGGATGAAACATGCTGGAAACCATGTTTCGCAAAAGTTAAACTTTGCGTTGCTGACCTTGGTGTTTGGGTGAGCGGCACTATTTTCGGGCGAAGCTTCGCGCGAAGGGCGCCGATGCCGGCCGTGTAGGGCGGCGCGGAGCGATGCCTTGTGAGCGCGCACAAATAAGGAGAGAGGCTATGGCGGTAAAACGGAATGAGCTGCTGGAGGCATGCCCGGATGTCGGGCTGACATTGATTGCCGGCGATGCGGGCTTGCCGAGCCCGGTCTCTTGGGTCCATGTCCTGGAATCGCCGCAGTTTACCGGCTATTTGCATGGTGGTGAACTGGTGCTTTCCACTGGTGTGGTGCTTAGCGATGAGGACGCCGTGGTGGACTTCATCGCCCGTCTGCAGGAGCAGGGCGTCGTGGCCGTGGCGCTTGACGAGGGATCGTGCCTGGATGGCATTCCCCAGCAGGCAAAGCGCTATTGCGACGATCACGGCATGCCGCTGTTTGCCATTGCAAAGGATGCCTCGTTCGAGTCCATCGTGAAGCCGCTGTGCAACTACATCGTGAACGACAACGCGAAGGGGCACCTAATCAGTGCTGCGCTGAAAAGCGCCATCTTCTTCCCCGAGCGTCACGACCTGTACCTGGTCCAGCTGTCCGAGCTGCATTTCCAAACGGAATGGCGATACGCCGTGTGCGTCATCAAGCTGCTGGAGGTGACAGGTGATCCGTTCGTGCGGTCCGAGTCGATTGCCGACAGTTTGCGCTCGTATTTACATCGTCAGGTGCCTGTATCTGCCGTTGTGGAGTCTGACCAGGAGATACTTGCCGTCATCCACTGCGACGACGAGGGCGAGCTCCATACCGTTGCCGGCAATGCGAAGGCGTTCGTTGGGCGGCAGCTGCGCAACGGGGAGAAGATGGCCATCGGCGTGGGCGAGCTGACAAAGAGCCTGCGCTGCCTGTACAAGAGCTACCATCAGGCCGAGGCCATCATGAGGATCCAGACGAAGCAGAGCATGTTGGATGCCGGTTACATCTATTCCGACATGGGAGCGTACCGGTTGCTGCTGGGCATTGAGGATAGCGACATCGTGGCCGACTACCTGAACCAGGTGCTGGGGCCGCTCATCGATTACGATACGCAAAAGGGGTCGGATTTCACGAAAGTGCTGCGGGTGTACCTGTTCAACAACGGCAGCGTGCAGGAGACGGCCTCGCAGCTGTATGTGCATCGCAATACCGTCAACTACCGCATCAACCGCGCGTCGGAGATTCTGGGTATGGATTTGAGCAACCTGGAGGTCCGCTTGCAGTTAATGCTGTGCTTCCTACTGCTCGACATGCGCTAGAGGTCGCTTGCGCATGGCGCGTGCAGGCGCACGGGTTGTAGTGTGCATACGTCTGCTTGCGCACTCGGGGCCGCGGATGAACGGCAAAGCCCTGCTGGGTAGCGCCAACGCTGCCGATTCCGCCGAGCCCGGCGATGATCAGTGCCGCCAGCGCCAAGTCGGGAAGCGTGAGGGCGGTCACGGGCAGAGCGTCGCGCCGGCACTGCCAACACATTCAGGATTATTGGACGAGATTTCGGGTTGGGAATGGTTTAGCCGCCCCTAATGCGTGCATGCTGTTCGATAAGAGACGTCGGCAAATTTCAGCAGGCCTATGACCAGGTTTTTTAAGAGCGGTATGTAACATCATTCCCGCCGGCATAGAGTTAGGGTCTACAAAACCATTCCCAACTTGCTTTTTGAGCCAGTTTTTCTCGTTTTGCTGGCAGTGGATCGCCCACACCCTCCTCGTTTTGCATGCGAGGCGCAGGCTTTCTCCTTGAATGGCATCGCCGGGTGCGTGGGATTTCCCTCCGGGAAGCACCAGCGGCTGTTTTGCTTTCCTGCTAAGGGGCGCTGTCGGCTTTTCCGAAAGGGCAAAGCGCCCGCGGATGCAGGCGCTTTGCGTGCTTGATGAGGGATGTCCAAGAGAGGCTACATGCAGGTATAGCCGCCGTCAACAGGCAGGATGACGCCGTTGACATAGGTGGAAGCGGGAGAGGACAGGAACAGCGTTGCAGTGTCCAACTCGCCTTCCTTGCCGTAGCGCTCTTCGGGGATCATCGTGTGGGCGTACGCCTGATTTTCGGGGGTTTCCAGCCATTCCTTCGTCAGCGGGGTCTCGAAATAGCCGGGGCAGATGGCATTAACCATAATGCCGCGAGCGCCCCATTCGGCGGCTAGTGCGCGGGTCAGGTTTACCACGCCGCCCTTGGCTGCGTGGTAGGGAGCGCAGCCGGACTGCTTGTTGCCTACCAAGCCGTACATGGAGGCGATGTTGATGATGCGGCCATAGCCGGCGGACAGCATAGCCTGGTTCGCAACGGCGCGAGCCATCTTGAACGTGCCGAACAGGTCGATGTCGAATTCGTTCTCGAACTGGGCATCTGTAATGTCCTCGGCAGGGGCCACTGCACCAGTGCCGGCGCAGTTGATTAGGATGTCGATGCGTCCCCACTTGTCCGCGACCTGTTTGACGGCGGACTCCACCATGTTGGTGTCGGTGACATCGCAGCGGACGGCCAGCGTCTCGACACCATATTCGTCGGCGAGCATCTTTGCGGTTTCGTCGATTTTCTCCTGGCGGCGTGCCATGCAGGCGATGTTGCAGCCCTGATTTGCAAGGGCTTTCGCCATCTGGACGGCCAGGCCGGTAGATGCGCCGGTTACGAGGGCAACCTGCCCGGTGAGATCAAAGTAGTTCTTCATGTCGATTCCCCTTCTTTTGGCAATAATTCGCTTTGATAAGTCCAATATTACGTATCCTGCTTACTCAGGTAAGGATAATAATGTCTTGAGATAGTTGAATGGCGGCATTATCAGCTTGCGTGGTAGGGTCGGAATACGCAAGAAAAACCGGGTCGCTTACCATTTTGCTGCGCTGGCAGCGCGCATCGCCAGAGCAGAAGAGGCAGAAGCCCCCGGCAGACTAGGTATCTGCCGGGGGCTTCGTAGTCCCTTTGCGGCGGGTGCGTGACGCTCGGTCTCGCCGTTGCCCGCTGCCTTAATGTCACATGCGCTTAGGCTAGTGCCTCCGCGATAGCCTCGTCGATGATAGCGACGCCGCGGTCAAGTTGCTCGTCCGTGATGCAGAGCGGTGCCAGGAAGCGGATGACGTTGCTGTGCAGTCCGGAGCTCTCAATCATCAGGCCCTTTTGCAGCGCATTCTGGACGATGTCGGCAACCAGCTTCGTGGCGGGTTCCTTCGTGGCGGGGTCCGTGACGAACTCGACGCCCACCATGGCGCCCATGCCGCGGACGTCGCCGATGACCGGGTACTTCTTCTGCAGTTCCTTCATGGCGCCCATGTAGCGCTCGCCGACATGCTGGGCCTTGCCCTCGTAGTTGTCGCGCTCGAAGATCTCCATGACCTTCAGGGCCGATGCGCAGGACAGCGGGTTGCCGCAGTACGTGCCGCCGATGGTGCGGCCGGGGACGGCGTCCATGATTTCGGCGCTGGCGATGATGGCGCTGATGGGGGCGCCGCCGCCCATGGATTTCGCCGTGGTCATGATGTCGGGGGCGCAGCCGTTGTCCTTCCAGTAGTCGGACACGAAGTAGCGGCCGCTGCGGCAGTTGCCGCACTGGACCTCGTCGGCAATCAGGACGATTCCATTGTCGTCGCAGATCTTGCGCAGCGCCTTGACGTACTCGATAGGAGCGGGAATGAAGCCGCCTTCGCCCTCGATGGGCTCGATGAGGATTGCCGCGACCTCGCTAGCAGGCGTGCCCTCCTCGAAGACCTGCTGCAGACCGTCCACGTAGTATTGGATTGCCTGCTCTTCGGTCAGGCCTTCGGGAGCGCGGTACAGGTACGGGTACGGCGCGCGGTAGATGCCGGAGGGGAATGGGCCCATGCCCTTTGCGTAGGCATTCTTGGCAGTCAGGGCCATCATCAGGTTCGTGCGGCCGTGGAAGGCGCCAGAGAAGCAGATGATGTTGTCGCGGCCGGTGTAGGCCTTGGCGACCTTGATGGCGTTCTCGTCGCACTCGGCGCCGGAGTTCGCGAAGTAGACCTTCTTCTTGTCGCCGCGGACGGGGGGCGATGGCGGCCAGGTTTTCGGCCAGCTCGACGTAGCCATCGTGCGCGATGACGTTGAAGATGGTGTGGAAGTACTTGGTGGCCTGTTCCTGAACGGCCTCGACAACCTCGGGGTTGGAGTAGCCGATGTTCAGCACGCCCACGCCGCCGATGAAGTCCAGGAACTTGTTGCCGTCCAGGTCTTCGAACAGAGCGCCTTCGCCGCGCTTGATGGCAACGGGGTAGGTGGCGGAGCACAATGCCGGGGGAACAACGGCATCTCGGCGGGCAAGCAGGTCCTGCCCCTTCGGTCCTGGGACCGATTCCGTCACGATTTCAGGTAGTTCTTCGGCAAGTGCCATGGATAATCTCCTCCTTGTACGGTTCCCGAAAAGGGAAACGCGGTCGAACCTTTGCGGACCGATCCCTGATCCGTTCGCTTGTTACAGGCTGTAGCCTAGTGCGCCCGTGGCGGTGTTTCTATGTGATGGAGCACATACCACCTTGTGCACAATTGTTTCCGCAGATGAACGCTTGTTTTTAGTTTTCAAGGCCGAAACATTCCCGAAACAAACAAGGGTAAACGGGGCTTTCTGGGAGCCGATTGGCGTACTTGTTGTGCCCCAACACGATTTATCGTTGATGCGCAGTGCGCTGGTCGCGTTCATTCCCTCAGGCTGGATGACGTACAAGGCGGACGGCAGCCATTTGCCCTCGAGGAAATCGCGGCCCTTCAGAACCACCTTGTCCTTATAGACATCCACATAGTAGCCGTTCGATCCCTCTGCAAATTGGCCTGTAGCAACGGTGCCGTAGCTGGTCCAAAGGTATCCCACGGACGCCGTGTTGAACGCAGCGGGGATATCGGCGCTTCCTCCATACATGTTGCTCTCGGAGTTCAATACCCAGTGGCTGTGACCGTTGAACAGCAGGATGTTGCTGTATTTCTTCAAGACCTTCTTAAACGCAGCTTCGTCGTCCACGCCATTCCAGTTCTGGCCGGGCAGGCTGCCTGCAACGGTGTTGTACATGGATTGATGCAGGAACACGAACACGGGTTGATTCGGATGCTCTTTCTGGTCCTTTTTCATCAAGTTGTCGAACCATCTGAGCTGATCATCCGACAACCATGCGTGCAGCCCTTCTCTTTCGCCGCCGAGGTAGATGTAGTGATAGCCGTTTACCCACTCGTCGTAGTAGATCTTGCTGGGCGTATTGATGCTATCGTTTGCATTTCCCACGAATGTGCGGAAGTTGTCAGGCTGATTCGCCAACCAATCATGGTTGCCGATGGAGCAATGCATACGCGGGTTGGAGCTGGACTCCAGCGGGTTGCCGAAAACCTTCGTATAAAGCGACAGAGCCTTGTTGTAGTCTTCCGTGCGGCCACCGCAGCTTGCTGCGATTCCGTAGAACCGTTTGACGCATCGGCAAGCAGTTGCTTTGCGCCCTCGGGGATATAGACGTTCGCGTTCATGCGGGACTTCGTGACGGTCGCGTCTTGATCCAGCTTGAATGCAGCGAAAGCATCGTAGCCTTCGAGCTTGTTGCCGTTGCCGTCGCCCCAGTACATGATGCAGTCGGTTGCTTCCGTATCTGCGTCATAGTTAACCGTGACCGTGCCGTTTGCAAAGCCATCGGTGTCGTTATCCGGCACATAATTTGGGGGGGCTGAATGGTAAAAACTACAGATATCGTAATGTGTCTGATGGACTGGGCAGCGGACTATGGTATGGCCGTCGCAGCGGAATCCGGCGAGGTTCGGATTCGGCGGCATACGGCACGATAAGATGGCTTTTGGCGCTTCTGAAGGGGGATTGGCATGAAAAAGGAAACGCAAGAGCACCAAGATGAGGGAGCTTGGATAACCGAGATGTGCATAAGGGCGTATGAGGAAGAGCGGGAAACCTGTCCGAGCAGGCTATTCGAAGCAATTTCCGTCAATCCTCGGTGCGTGTCGTTCGGCCCGATACACCATTACATAGACGGTGCGGTAATGCTCACGTGCTTCCGGGCAGTCCAAGGGGAACCCGGTAGCAGCGAACGCCTGGCAGCCGATTTGACAGATCTTCGCGAACGCTCTCGGTGCGTGCCGGGCGGCGCGTGCGCCAGATGGGGTGTTTGCGGCGCAGCGGCATCTGTGGGTATGGCGTACGCAATCATTTCCCAGAATGCGCCGTTGAAGAAGGAGGGCTGGACGGAGGGGCAGATACTTGTCTCCCGAGCGTTGGGGAAGATTGCGCGGGCGGGATCGCCGCGCTGCTGCAAGCGGGATTCGCGCATTGCGATCCACGAGGCAACTGCATTCTTCAACGAACAGTTTGGCAAGGTGCTCGAAATGCCGTCCGATGTGCCGTCGTGCCGTTCGATGGGAGACAACTCCGCCTGCATGGGTGCGGCATGCCCGTTCCATCCGGACCACGCGTCGGTATAGTCCAAGGCGCAGGTGAAAGAAGGGCGCGAACATTTCGCGAAGCCGCTCGATGGTTCGCCCTGCCGAAACCAGGGCGGCATATGTCGGATGGCAGTTGTTTATTAAATCAAACAAGGAATTGTAAATATTCATGCACGATGCAGTAGGGCGGAAGGCATCGGGTTACAATGCGCCACCAAGTCACGATTGCCTTCGCACGTCCGCTCCGCGGGGTTCGCGGGTGGCGGATGCGCGTTGATCGGGCGTATTGTTTCGTCGGGGCACTGCGAAGGCGATGGCTTAATGTCGAACAATTCGTTATGGGGGAGAAGGATGAGCCTTCGAGTCCGGGCAGCGGCGGCGCTCTTCGCCGTGCTGACTGCCCTCATTATGCTTGCGGCGCACGTATTCGTGGTCGCCGCGCTTGCTGTGCTTTTCGCGGTGATGGCGATTGTCTCCATTCCCATTGAAAAGCATCGCCGCCCTAAGGTGACGTACAACCATGTTCCCATGCACGAGGCGGCGCACTTGACGGGCGTGAGCGTTCCACATGCTGCAAACGTGGGCGCTCTGCATGCTGCAGGAAAGGTGCGGGTGCCGGGCGATTTGCCCCGTCTAAGCTCGATTGTCGTTGTGGCCTGCGTCGTCTTGGTTGCCGCGCTTCCCATGGGCCTCAATTCCACCTGGACCGGTGAAGGATCCCATTCCCATCAACGCAACGAGTACGAACTCATGGCGAATTCGCTGATAGAAGGGCATCTTTACCTGGATTACGCGCCGAACAAGACGCTCGACGAAATGGAGAACCCGTACGATACGCAAATGCGCAGGGCTCTGGGAGTGCATGTCCATTGGGATAGCGCATACTACAACGGCAAGTACTACATGTACTTCGGCGTGGTTCCCGCCGTATTGGTTTTCGTGCCCTATAAGCTGATTACCGGATACTCGCTTGCCTCCTACCATGCTACCCAGCTGTTCACGGCAATTTACATCATCGGGTTGTTCTTCTTGATGAAGCTGATCTCTCGGAGGTTTTTCCGGGCAATTCCCGTGCCCGTGTTCTATCTGCTATTCGCCGCGTTGGCCCTGATAAGCACCTGGTATTTTTCCGAGGCGCCGGCTCTGTACTGCACGGCCATTTCTGCAGGGGTGTGCTTTCAAACTTGGGGGCTGTATTGCTTTGCCCGCGCCGTTTGGGAAACCTCGTGCGAATGGCGGCAGATCGGGCTTGCTGCACTGGGTGCGCTTTGCGGTGCGCTTACCGTCGGTTGCCGTCCGACGGTGGCCATTGCGAACCTGATGGTGGTGCCGTTGCTCATTGAATTTCTGAAGACGAAGCGGCTTTCGGGCAAGTTGGTCGGACGGTTGCTGTTGGCGGCTTTGCCGTACGTGATCATCATCGGCGCGCTGATGGCGTACAACTATGCCCGATTCGACAGCGTCTTCGAGTTCGGCCAATCGTACCAGCTTACCAGCGCCGACCAGCATCAGTACGGGAATCTGTTGCAGCGAGTGGCGAACAGCAATATGCCGTTCCAGTTCCTTTGCTGCACGTTCGGCCTGATCAAGTACCTTCAATTCCCCGGTTTCTTTTGGGAGTACCCGTTGTTGCTGGCGGTGTTCGCCGTGTTCTTCGGACACTTCTGGCGCACGTCCGAACGGGCGCGGCAGATGCGCATTTTCGCTGCGGCGGCCGTGATAGTTGCGTCGCTGATCATCATGGCGCAGACCATCGGCGCGCCGTATCTATTGGAACGCTACAAATCGGACCTGCTGTGGCTGGTGTGCATCGGTGCGTTTACCTGCATCTGCGCCATGAACGACAGCTTGCAAGGGCGTAAGCGCGCTTTCTTCCTGGATGCCGTCCGGTTCCTGAGCGCGTTCGGCATTGCCGCCTGTGCGGTGCTGTTCCTAGTGCCGAACGACCTGAACCTGACCTATGCGTATCGTTTCCAGGTCTTGGATTGGTTTCTGGCGTTGCTCCCCTAGCGCGACCGTTGCCCTTCGGGTCTTCGGGGTGGAAGGCTCCGGGCATTCCTTGTGGGCGCGCCTGCTGCCGTACAATGGGCAGGTGCAACCGCGTATGCGCATAAGACCGAAGGAGATCGGATGATCATCGACCCGCTCACGCTGTCCGCCATCATCCCGGCGTTGATACTGCTGGGGTACGTGTATCATCTGGATCCCGTTGAGAAAGAGCCGGCGGGTTTGCTGCTGGTGCTGCTGGTAATGGGCGGGTTGTCTACCTTGCTCGCAGGGTTTTTCGAGTACGTTGGTATGGGGACGATCGGCGGCTCTTCGTTGACCATTGCGAAGGGAGTGACGCTGAGCCCGGAGATCGTCGAGAATTTCCTGATTATCGCCCTGGTGGAGGAAGGGTGCAAGTACTGCTTCCTGGGGTGGCGCACGTGGCGCGACCCGAACTTCGACTACGTGTTTGACGGCATCGTGTATGCGGTGTTCGTGGGGCTGGGCTTTGCGATTGCGGAGAACATCGGCTATGTGTGGCAATACGGCATGGGTACCGCCTTCGTCCGTGCGTTCACCGCCATTCCGGGCCACTGTGTGTTCGCCGTGTTCATGGGCTATTTCTACGGGCTGGCGCGGCGATCCGCCACGCTCGGCCACGGGCTGCGCATGCTGTTCTTCGGGCTGTGTGCGCTTGTGGCGCCGCTGCTCTGCCATGGTCTGTACGATTACCTGGCATCGTATACCGACGATCTGTTCATGCTGTATCTGGTGGTATTTGTAGTGGTTGGCATGTTGGCAGCGAAGCATGCGTCGCGCAAGGCGCAGCGCATCAACGCATAACCCGGCGTGCGGAATGGAGGCGCTCATGAGGCGGAAAGATCGCGAGATTACGGATATAGATGCCGTATTCGATGTTGTGGACCGGTGTGGCGTGCTGCGCTTGGGAATGGTCGACCATGGGAAACCGTATGTGGTGGCGCTAAATTACGGGTACGAACGCGATGGCGATGCGCTGATCTTGTATTTCCACAGCGCCCGGGCAGGTCGCAAGATTGATGTCCTGAAGGATGATCCGAGCGTGTTCTTCGAAATGGATTGCGACGGGCGCCTGGTGCCGGGAACGCCGGAGAATCCCTGCAAATACGGCTGGCATTTCGACAGCGTGACAGGCAGCGGCGAAGTGGAGTTCGTGGAAGACGACGCCGAAAAGGCGCATGCGCTGGACCTTATCATCGAGCAGGCAGAAGGCAGGCCGGTGGATTATTCCTACCCGGAGGCGTCGCTGAGGCGCACGTGCATCGGGAAGATTCGCTCGACCGATATCGCAGGCAAGCATTACGAATAGTGCATGATGCTGTCCTATTGCCACTACGCCCGATGGTTGTTCGGGCTGGACTCGCTGCTTTCCGCAAGCGCGTCCTGCAGGTCGGCTTCTTGAAGGAAGAGGCGCTGGGCAATCTCGTCGATAAGCGCAAGCAGCTTCTCGCTGTGTTCCTCTCCCTGGGTCTTCACGTGCTCTTCTACAATCCCCACCAGGCCGTTTGCATAGAATGCAGCAAGTTCTTGCGCCTTGGGGCTGGGATTATCCTGCCCGGCGCGCTGAGCCAGCTTCTGCGCGAAGCGTTTGCCCAGCTCGGTTGCAAGCAGCGATTTCATGAAGGCGAACTCCGGCGTCAGCGCGCGTGTGCTCAGCATGACACGATGCCCGCTTGCCAACCGAAGGAATTCGCTTGTCATACGATGGCAGTATTCCGGTAGCGGCAGCGTGCCATGGGGGTCTATCTGCGCGTCCAGCTGCGAGCGGCGAGCGGTCACCGCGTAAGCGAATAGATCGTCCTTCCCAGTGAAATGGCGGTAGAACGTGGCGCGGCGCACCATGGCGTTTTCGCAGATTTCGGACACGGTGATGCTTGAATAGGCTTTCTCATGCAACAGGGAAACCAGGCTTTCGCTTAGCAGCTTCAATGTGCGTTCTTTTCTCAGGTCCATACCCATGCTCCCTATGGATGTTCGTTGGCATATCGGCCGATTTGTCACTTACGTGGCAGAGGGTCTCAAATGTACCTGTTTGTGGGGAATATCCTTTCGTACCGTACGCATAGTTCATTAAGAGACAGATGTCAATGAAAGGATGCTGTCATGACGAAGACCATGATCGTTTTCGATCATCCCTATGGTGCTCAAGCGTGCAACAACGAGTCCCATAATCGATCGTTCAGCGCTGCGCTGTGTAAACGCATTACGGATACGGAGCGCGAACGGGGTGCGACGGTGGACCTTGCGGACCTTGACGCCGATGGGTTCGATCCGGCTATGAGCAAGGAAGATCTTGCGAATTGGCGCAAAGGGGTTCCCATGAATGCTCAGGTGGCCGACTATCAGCGGCGCATGTTGGAAGCCGACCGGATCGTGTTCGTGTTTCCCGTTTGGTGGGAGCTTATGCCGGCGCGGACGAAGGGCTTCCTAGACAAGGTATATGCCAAGAACCTGCTGTATTCGCAATCGGAGGACGGCCGATCCATGAAGACGCGCCTGAAGTCGAACGCGGAAGTATTTGCGGTGACAACCATGGGTACGCCGAAGGCACTGTACGGCCTGGTATTCGGCAAGCCCGTGGTAAAGGCGCTGAGCGTGGGCCTCTGCCGCAAGACGGGCATCGCGAAGTTCCATTGGCATTCGTTTTCCGGTGTGGACAAGATGTCGCTGGATGAGCGTCGGAAGCTGTTGGAGGGATTCAAGCTATAACGGGTGCGGCGAAGGCGCTCTGCCGCTGATTCGGGTTTGTCCGCTCCGTGCAAATTTTACATCAGCGAATTGCAATCACTCCCCATCAGGGGAAACGTAGCGAAACCAGTGTGCTACGTTTGCCGAAGGGTTCACGTGCGGCATCCGCTCCGCACAAGGTTGCTTTTGGCGAAGGAGGCCTATGATCAGGCTGATTACTTCTGACATGGACGGTACGCTGCTCGACGAGCATTCGCAGGTTCCGGAAGGAACATTCAAGTTGATTGCCGCACTGCAAGAGAAGGGCATCCGTTTCTGTGCCAGCTCCGGACGCCGCTACGATACGCTGCGCGAATTCTTCGGTCCTATTGCCGATCGGATCGACTATGTGGCATCGGCGGGCACACAGGTGTATGCGGAGGGCATACTGCTGGATTACGAGGTGTTCTCGTCGCGCTCCGTGCAGCGTTTGTACGACCTGTGCGCGCAGCTGGATTGCCTGCATCTGGCGCTGTACGACCGTACGAACACGTTCCTGCTGGATGACCTGGATCATTACGTGCGCGAAATCGATAAGGACCTTCCGCGCGCCGTTCGCGTGCAGCGCCTTCCCGCCCCGGATGTGGGCATTGTCAAGGCCGCCATATGCTATGAGCGCGCTGACGACATCATGGACATGGTCTACGTGTTGGAACGCGAGCTGGGCGATGCCTTCATGTTCATGCCGTCGGGCAGAACGTGGATTGACGTGGTGCCGCGCGGCATCAACAAAGCAACCGGGCTTCAGGCCGTGCTTGCGCATTACAACATAGACCCCGGCGATGTGCTGGCGTTCGGCGACTCCATGAACGATTACGCCATGCTCCGCTATGTAGGCCATCCCTATGTGATGGGCAATGCCCGCAATGCGCTGAAGCATGTGGCGGAAAAGGTGTTGGGCACGAATCGCGAGCAAGCCGTGCAGGCCGAGTTGCGTGTGCTGTTGGAGGCGCGGTAACCGCGTACGGTGCCGGCCCGCAAAGGCAACCGGCACCCCATCCGCGGAGAATGGGGTGCCGGAATGGAAGCCGGGAGCGGCAGGTCCCCGGCGTTCGTTGCTTAGTTGCTTTACAGGTTCCGGGAGAACTTCGTCTTGCCCGTCTTGTACGTCACCTTGTAGATTTTGACGCGGTCCGTGTATTTCCACATCTCGCACGTGGTGCTCTTGAAATTCTGGTACGCCAACATGCCCATTGCTTTCGTGGAGGCAATCTTCTTCACGCTCTTGCCGGCGGTGGTTGCACGGTACAGTTTTGCCGTATTCTTGGTTGGGTTGTAAACGCCGTAGTACACATACTTGCCCACGAAGCTCACGGAAGTGCGATAGCCTGCCTTCGTCAGGGTCTTGACCTTCTTCGGCGTGCCGGACTTGTTGAACTCGTACAGCGTCACCGGCTCGGTATCGACGAAGAGCTGGACCTTCGAGAAGCCCACGGCATAGCCGCTCTGTGCATCGACAAGATCGCAATTCTTCGCGACGAGCTTGACGCTGCCGGTAGCGCAATTCAGGCGATACGTGCTCACGGAGCCGGTATTGTTCATGTAGTCGATGTTCTCGCGAGTGAGGTACGCGTACTTGCCGTTCGCAACGCCAAAGCGGTAGGACCCGGTCTTGCCGAGTGCTTTCACTTTCTTCGTTTTGCCGGACTTCAGCGTCTTCTTATACAGCGTGGCGCCTTTAGTGCTGTATTTGATGTAATACGCATGCGTTCCATTCGTGACGATGCCGGACATGATGTTGTTGGCAATCTTCTTATAGCCTTTGCTCTTCTTCGTGCTGTACTTCGCCAGGCCCGACTCAGCGACGGTTTTCGCCAACTTCGGGTCTTTCCACGTGAAGTAGTACTTGCCCACCTTCTGCTTGCCCAGATTCATCGTGCTGACGTCGGCGCCGTTGTTGAATTGGTACAGCACCTTGTAGCTCGCGGTCTTCGCCTGCGCTTCCGCCGGCATTGCTATGGTGGCCGCAAAGGCCAGCAGGGCAGTGGCGAACACGGCGACGGCCGCTACGCCGAATCTCTTTCCCAGCGTAGTCATGGTGGTCTCCTTCCCCTATCGACAATCTCGCCTGTCAATAAACCGGGCCATTATCCCGGCCTCTCCCAAATACAGATTGCGTTGGCGTTTCACAACAACGATCAGGGCTTGGATAGCGGCTCTTTTCCCAGGGAATCGCTATCGAATGCACCCTGATTGGCCTTGATTATGGAACAGCCTTACTTCGGTAAAACACACGATGCCGAACGGGTTCTATGCAGAAATACTATAGGCGAATAGTAAGACATAATGCCACTTCAAACGGCAGTTCGAAGACTTTCCGTCCCAAGTGTGCAGCCCATGCGCCGCGATGAGGAAGTCGCACGGTCGGGGCTCGGAACCGGGAGAAGCCGACCCTCATTCCCCCGGCTGCGCAGAGGCGGCTGCTATCATGAAAGCATGAAGCCGATACCGAAAGATTCAGAGACATTCACCGAAGTCCATAGGGCCCTTGCGCTTGCGCGCCATGCGGAGCACATGGCCGAGCGAACGTTCGTCCGTAATCCCATGCTGGTGATATCCGCCATCGCGGCGCTGGTCACTATGGCATTCGTTCCGCCGTCGCCTGCCTACCTGTCGTACATTGATTGGCATACCATCATCTGCCTGTTCTGCATTTTGGCAGTGCTGGAGGCTATCGATTCGTCTGGGTTCCTGGAATTTATGGCGCACTCCATTGTCGAGCGCGTGTCGAATACGCGTGCGCTGGTGTTTGCATTGGTGACGGTTACCTTGGGCTGCTCGATGGTTCTTTCGAACGATATGACGCTTGTTACCGTGCTTCCGCTTGCCCTGCTGCTGTTGAAGTCGGTACACCGCGAGAAGCGAGTTCCCTTCGTGTTCATCATGATCACGCTCACGGCGAATCTGGGCGGCATGCTTTTGCCGTTCGGCAATCCGCACAACCTGTACCTGTATTCCGTCTTCAACGTGGATTTCGGGCAGTTCGTGCTGACCATGGCTCCGCCGTTGATCTTCTCCATGGCGCTGATCTACGCCTGCTGCGCCACGGTTCATCCCGGCGAGTTCCACTACAAGAAGCCCGACGAGATTCGCATACCCCGGCATCGGGTGGAACTGTATCTGGTGCTGTTCGGCATCTGTATTGCGATGACGGTGAACGCTATTTCCTATGTGGTGGGCGCGCTGGTGATTGTGGTCGCTTTGGCGATTGTCGATCGCGATGTATTCACGAAAACGGATTACTCGCTGATCCTGACATTTGTCTGCTTCTTCGTCATGAGCGGTAACGTGGCCCAGATCGGAGCAGTGGCGTCCTTCCTGAATTGGTTGATGCAGGTGCTGGGGGTGTTCCCGACCGCGCTGATCAGCAGCCAGGTGATCAGCAACGTGCCGTCTGCCATCTTGCTTTCCCACTTCACGGAAAACTGGGCGGCGGTAGCGCTGGGAACCAACATCGGAGCAGTGGGAACGCCGATATCGTCCATGGCCACGCTGATCACGCTGCGCCAGTATCAGAAAAGCGGCCTGGGGTCCATGAGCCGCTTCGTAGGTAAATTCGAAGTGTACAACTTCATTTTCCTCGGCGTTGTTGCCGCTTTCGAAATGCTGGCCGTTGGCATGCGCTGATCTCCAATAAAGAAGCCCCGTTCCGCCGCGAACGGCGATACGGGGCATGGCAAGATTCGGAGCGTTTGTGCCGGGCTAGCGGTTCGCTTCGTTGCTGTAGTTGTCCACGGAATACTTCGTGATGTTCGATCGATTCAGGATGCCCACCATCTTGCCGCCTTCCAGCACGGGCGCCTTCTTCAGGTGGCGCGATACCAGCAGTTCGCAGGCCTTTGCCAAGCTGTCGTCCACGTTCACGGAAAGCACGCTCTTCGTGGCGATATCCTCCACGTTCGTATTCATGACGTCTTGCATGCGCGAGGCGAAGCTGGTGTTGTTCCGCTCGATGACCACCAGGGAATACGGATTCGTGAACGTGGGCACCTGGTCGGCCAGTAGCCCCATAACGTCGCCGTCGGACACGAATCCGGTCAGTTTGCCGTGCGCGTTCACCACAGGTGCGCCGGAGATCCCCTTTTCGGAGAACAGGCGCAGCGCCTCGTAGGCCGTCTGGCCTTCATGCAGCGTGAACACGTCCGTCTTCATCAGGTCGCGCACCGTTGCCTCGGTTGCTTCAATGGTCTTGGCCTGCGGTGCTGCGGCGCGGCCGCGTTCGGGCGCCTTCAGGCGCGTTGCCAGCACCAGTCCTACCAGGGCCATGGCCAGCGCGAAGATGAAGCCCCAATGCGAACCGTTTGCAAATGCCACTTGGTTCCCGGCACCTGCCGCCGCCGCGCGGCCCGATACCAGCAGGCTGGTGGCAAGCGCGGTGCTTACGGCGCCAACGACCTGTTGCAACGTGTTCATGATGGTGCTGCCGTCCGTGGAAAGCTGGTGCGGAAGCGCCGACAGGGCATGCGTCTGCACGGGAGACATGGCCATGGGCACGCCCACCATTATGATGATGTTGCTTGCCACCACGTAGGCAATCGGGGTTTGGGCATCGGCGAACAGCAGCATGATTCCCGCGGCACACGAGAACGTGAAGCCCAGAAGGGCGGGTATACGCGCACCCACACGGTCGTAGATACGACCCGCCGCCAAGCTGACGAGGGCGTTCACCACGCCGCCGGGCAGCAGCAGCAAGCCGGTCATCGCCACCGGCACCATCAGGGAATTCTGGTAGTACTGCGGCAGCAGGTACATAATTGTCAACGTGATGCCGAAATTCAGCATGACCATCATGCAGCCCAGGCGGAATCCGGGCACGCTCAGAGCATGCAGGTTCAGCACGGGCGCCTTCAGGGCAAGCTGGCGGCGTGCATACAGCACCAGGCAGACGATGCCGACCGCCAAGGACGTCAGCACCATCACGGACAGCCATCCGTACAGGCTGGCCATGCCCGTTCCCAGCACGATGCCGCCGAAGGCCAGCGTGGAAAGCAAGATGGATGCCCCGTCAATGCGCGGCTTTGTAAGCTGGTAGGGATTCACGCCGAAGCGTGCCAGGAAGAAGATGGCGAAGGCGAGAATCACGGCGAAGCTGAAGAAGATCAGGCGCCACGATCCCACACCGCACAGTATGCCGGCAAGCGTTGGGCCCACGGCGGGGGCGAACATGATGACCAGCGTAACCGTTCCCATGGCGGAGCCGATGCGGTTCGGCGGAACCACCTCCATGACCATGGCGAACATGAGTGGCAGCACCAGTCCGGTACCGATACCCTGAATGCAGCGTCCTGCCAGCACGATGGCGAATGTGGAGCCGAATCCGCTGATCAGAGACCCAATAAAGAATGCGCTCAGGGCAAACAGCGCAATCTTGCGGGCGGGGAACCATTTTGTAAGGAGACTGGAAAGCGGCAGTACGATGCCGATGACCAGCATGTAGCCGATGACCAGCCACTGTGCCAGGCCGGTTCCGATACCGAAGGCCTGCGTCAGCTGCGGAAGGGCAATATTCAGCGCTGTTTCGCTGTACATGCCCGTGAAGCCGCCCAGCAGAAAACCCATCAGGGCAAGAAGCGGGCTCTTCACCTTAACGTGGGCGGCAGGGGCGCCTCCTTGGGACGCCTGTGCGTTCGATTGCATATCGTTGGTGTTGACAGTCAATGTTCTCCCTTCTCTTTTTGAGGGGGTACGGCAGAAAAAAGGAGGGGGTCGCAACCTGCTCGTTGCGACCCCCTCCGCATAACACGTACCTGGCCTCACTGCGCTTCTATTCTTGGAATGCAAAAACTAGCATATGGTTCGCAGGCTTCGTAAGCGGCGATATTCTTCAGCCACAAATCCTCCATGGTTCGCTTGCGCCAGGCGGGGGCGACACGACGCCCCTTCACCGCTTTTCTATGACGCGCTTGTAATCGCGGCGGAACAGCTCCATCTCGCTGTCATAGCGCCAGGTGATGCGCGCAACGCTTCCTTCGCGCTCTGTGTCGCCCCAGGGAACGCACACGGTATCGCCGACGCGGACGGATTCGTCGTCGCATAGGTAGTTCCAAGTGCGCTCGGGATCGTCGAAGCTCACGGATGCATAGCGCCGCTGCTTACCGGAAAGCTTCTTGCAGTTCACGGTGAACGCGCCGTGCAGAATGCCCGTCAGCTTGCCGTACAGCGCCAGCTTGCCGAAGCTGCCCCAATCGTTACCCATGTCGTCGAATACGATGGTGCCTCTTTTCCCGACAAGGCCGTATGCGGCCGACCGCTGCACGGTGCCTCGCACCACCAGCTTCTCGCACATGCCGCAGAAGTGGGCTTCGGGAATCAGTACGGGGAATTTCGCGGCGTAGTGGGTATGGGCGTCCAGGTCGGCCTGCCTGTTCTGCACGCGGAACGTGAGTTTCAGGTTTCCCTTGTCCGTATCCTTCCAGCGGTAATCCATCTCTATGCGCCGTCCGCCGCCCAGTGCGAATCGCAGCAGGCGGGGTAGGGTGCTCTCGTCGAACGATATGCGGTCCTGTTTTTCCGCGTACGAAGTCTTCGGTCGCGCGCTGATCAGGGCATCGTCGATGTTGCGTTCCACGGAGGTATCGCCGTAATAGTCGCATGTCTGCCGTCGCATGCGGATGGCAAGGCGGGCCATGAGATAGTATGCGTATGCGCTGTCGTAATCGGGCACACCGTATGGGCCGCTTGCCTCCAGGTTGCCGGCACGCAGTGCGATGTCGGCGAATTTGCTGAGGCTGTGCCCTGCGCAGAAGTACGGCAGGTTCTCGTTGAACAGGTCCCAGATAATATGCGCTGCGATCTCCGTGTCTTGCGGACAGCCCTTTCCCGCCTTGAACATGTCGGACAGCTTGTAGCGCGATTCGTAGTTGCCGCCGGCGGCGCCAATGGAGAACCAGTAGAACGCCTTGTCGTATTCCGGTGTGCCCTGCGTGCAGCGGCCGTAGTAATACAGGTAACCGAGCGTGTTGGCGTACAGCGAGCTGGGGGCAATCTCTTCCAGTTTCAGCAGGCAGTCGCGGGATGCTTGCCAGTCCTGTTCGAAGCCGGCGCAGCCGTCTCCGTAGCAGGCGTACGCCTTCTGGTAAAGACCTATGGGATTATCGGCGGCAGCAAGTTCGTTAACCGTTTTCACGTACAAATCCCGGATGCCGGGGATGTCGGTTGCCTCGACCTTGCTCATGTCCCAGCAGTTCAGGAAGGTTTCTTTCTGTCGATTACTCAGTCGACGCTCTGCCAGCGGCTTGTTGCAATCGGCCTGGTAGGCATCGATCCAACTCAGCAGCTCTTCGAACGAGGCACTCTGCTCTCCGTAATCGTAGCGGCACTGCAGCTCGTCGTAGATGTCGGAGAAAATGCTGCGTGCGTTGGGAATGCCGGGAATTTCCCGAGCGTCTTTTTGGCCGAATACTGCCTGGCCGTCTATGTACTGCCAAATTCCCAGTTCATCGCCGAATTGTTCGAATGTCTGGAAATACCAGTCAAGTGCTTCTTGGCTGTCTGGGCCACCGTGATCCCTGATATTCCGCAGTGCTGCGCGCAAATCGTCCAACGTCATCTGGTAATGCGCGTTCGTTTCCAGCGGAGCATATTCGCTGCTGCCGCGCAGCCTGCTCGGCGGAACTTCGAAGCGACACAGCTGCCGCAGGTCATCTTGGTCGAGCACCGTCGGCGGAATGACGGAAAGGGATGACTCGCGGTACTTCTGGGCAGTTTCCGGGTTGCCTTCGCCGGTCAAGTCCACCAGCACGTGCTTCTTCTTGAATCCCAGCACCTGCCCGTATTCGCCGGCGTTCCTACCGCTTTCGACCCTGACCGTATCTCCTTGCTCGATTATGTCGGACATGCTGCGGCCCTTCTTTCGTATCGGCAGCCAAAGCGTTTCTCTGCTTCAAACGATAGCATCGTCGTTGCCTGCAAGTGGTGCGCAAATGGGACGCGAAGGCAAAGATTGTGCGAACTCGGGCTGTGTGGCATGAAAGCGGGGTGCGAAGGCGATATCTGCCTTCGGTTATCGGCAAGCCCGATATAGAGCGGAATGCTTGCGCGCATGAGCCCTGACGGGATCCATGCGCGCGTATTATGGGGCGCGGCAGAAGGAGGCGTATATGCACGAGGTGTTCCAGGCAAGTATCCATGTTCGGCATATTCGGGAGGTGGATGTTCCCGACCCTACGTATTTCAGCGTTATCGAAGGGCGTGATTCTGCCATCGTGGTGGATACGGGTTACGGCGTTGGCGACAATCGGGGCTGGGTAGATGAAAACGTTGCCGTCCCCTACCGCGTTATCAACACGCATGGCCATCTGGATCACGTGCAGGGCAACTGGCGGTTCGAAGAGGCGTGGATCAGCGCTGCCGACTTGCCTGCGTACCGGAATGCGAACAGCCGCATGATGCGCCTTTCCACGTTTTTCCAGCTGGGGATTGCAAACGGCATGCCCAAGAGCGCCAAAGACGAATTCATAGCCCCGCCCAAGACCGTCATGCATCCGCTTAACGGCGAAGAGCGCTTCGATTTGGGCGGCGTGCACGTGAGCGTCATCTCATTGCCCGGCCACACGAAGGGCGAGATCGGGCTGCTGGTGGAGGAGGATCGCCTGCTGCTTTCCGGTGACTCGTTCAGCGATGACTGCTTCATGTTCTGCGACAACCACGACACGCTGGATGCGTTGCGGCATTCTGCGGAAAAGGCGCTGGCGTTGCCGTTCGACACGTACCTGGGCAGCCATACGCATAGCGCCCTACCGCGTGAATTCCTGGACACCGTGCGGCGGAATGCGCGCGAGCGGCGCGTGGTGCCCGGCTCTGAGGAAATTATCAACGGTGTGGCCACGTTGACCATCCAGGCAGAAGGGCCGTACGGCGTATCGAAGATCCGCATTCCGGCTTCGGCACCGAGTGCATAGTCGGTGACGAGGGCGGGGGTCTTTCGCGTGCCCGCCTTCCGTTGCCCATGGAAAGATGGCGGGGCTTTGCGGCGGCTGCCGCGTGGTTGTATGCGACGCTGTTACCATTGGGCGTATGAGCGACCTCACCGATATACAGGCGGCTCGCTTTGCCGAGCTCGCGCGCCCTTACTTGGTGCATCCTGCCGTGCAGAGCATGGGCGCCTTCATCCAGCACGGCAACGTCACCACGCTTGCACATGTGGTTCGCGTTGCGCGCTGCGCCTTCGGCTGGGCGCAGCGTTTTCACCTGCGGGTTAACGAGCGCGATCTTGTGACCGGAGCCCTGCTGCACGACTTCTACCTCTACGATTGGCACAAGCCTCACCCGGACACCCCGCATCATGCCACTCGTCACCCTCTCTACGCAGCAGAGAATGCTGCTCGCATCTTCGATGCCAACGATGCCGTGCTTGCAATCATCCGTGCCCATATGTGGCCGCTGCCGCCCGGGCGCGTTCCCACAAGTCGCGAGGCTGTGCTCGTGAATCTTGCCGACAAATACTGCAGCTTCTACGAGACGTTCTTCCTGCGTTCCAACCGTTCCGCCGCTTCCGCGCCTCTGCCCAAGGACAACGTATGACGTTCAGCTCGCTTGTAGTGCTTTTCGCCCTGTGCAGCTTTGCCGGCTGGGTGTTCGAAAGCGTCCATTCTGTGATTCGCACCGGCAAGTGGGACCGGCGCGGCTTTCTTTACGGTCCCATCTGTCCCATTTATGGTGTGGGCGTAGTGGGAATCACGTTGGTGGCAACGGCTATTACCGACATGGTCGGCGCGCCCCTTACCTGGTGGCAGGTTTTCCTGGTGTCGTTTTTCGGCAGCATGTTGCTTGAATATCCCACCTCGTATTTTCTGGAAAAGTGGTTCCATGCCTACTGGTGGGATTATTCCAACATCCCCCTGAATCTGAATGGCCGCATCTCGATACCCACGGCGACCGTTTTCGGTGCGGGCGGCTTGCTTGCCATCTACGGCATCTACCCTTTGTGGATGCAGATCGAAGCGGCTATTCCGGCGATCGTTATCGAGGTTGCCGCGTATGCGATTGTGATCCTTATCACGATCGACGCGACGCTCACGGTGAGCGCACTCACCGATTTCCAGAAGATCGTTTCCGATGCCGACCGCGATTTCAACGAGCATGCCGGCGAGCTTGCCGAACGAATCACGGGCGGCCAAACGGGCATGGGCGCGGCAATGAGCAAACTGGAAAAGAATGCGGCTGATGCAGGCGAAGCTCTCGAAAGCAGGCGCGATGCCTTCTTGCGCACACAGGTGCAGCCCCGCATCGATCAGATGAGCGCTGCCCAGGCAAGCGCCCTGCGTCGCGTTCGCGGTTTCACCGATGCCCGCCTTTCGGCTGCACGGGAAAAGGCTGCCGGGCTTGTTCGCTCGCGCGGGAAGCGCAAGAAGTAGGAACGGTGTGCGGGCGCCCGATTTGCGATTGCGGCGATGCAATCCTTCGGCGTATGCCCGCGAGCATGAATTGCGAGTGCGAACGTCGGGCGTGCCGTACGTGCAGCGGCGCTATCGGAAGACTCTGTGCAGCGTCTGTAGTGAAACTTCGCAGCTGCCGGTTGCGGGCGCATACTGTAAGCGAGACAAAGCAAGCCCGCCGGCGCGTACGGCGGGCGCGGAGCATGCAGAGGTGCGTTATGGCAGATAAAACGAAGGATTTCCAGACGGAGAAGATGCTGCGCGGCGATCATATCGTCCGCGGAACGGCGGCTGACGGGCAGATTCGCGCATTCGCGGTTACCGCGCGCGATACCGTGCAGGCGGCGAAGGAGGCGCACCATACCAGCCCGCTGGTCACGGCGGCGCTTGGCCGTCTGATGATGTCCGGGCTCATGATGGGCGTGATGTTCAAGAATCCCGGCGAATTGGTAACGCTTTCCGTGCGCGGCGACGGTCCCATTGGCGGATTAACCGTAACGGCAAATACGGAAGGCCAGGTGAAAGGCTTCGCCAACCATCCGAATGTATGGCTGGCGCCCGACCCAAAAAGGAACACCTCGTCCGCCGAACGAGAAAGGCAAGCTGGACGTAGGCGGCGGCATCGGTTTCGGCTCGCTGACCGTCATTCGCGATGAGCCCGGCGCCGATCCGTATTCCAGCTCCGTGGAACTGGCATCCGGCGAGATCGGCGACGACATTACGTATTACTTCGCCATGAGCGAGCAGGTGCCCACTTCCGTGGGCGTGGGCGTGCTGGTGGATCGTGATACGAGTGTTCGGCAGGCGGGCGGCTTCCTGGTGCAGCTTATGCCCGACTGCTCGGACGAGGTAGCCGATAAGCTGGAGGCGAATCTGGCGCAGATCAACTCTGTTACGGACATGCTGGAAGACGGTCTGCTGCCCGCAGACATTCTGCGCCGCGTGCTGGATGGGCTGGATTTCCAAGAGCTGGAGGCCATTCCCGCGGAGTTCCATTGCGGCTGCAACGAGGATCGCGCCATCCGCGCGGTGCTGGCGCTGGGCATTGACGAGCTGCAGAGCCTGGTGGATGACGGCGAGCCTGCCGAGGTCTACTGCCATTTCTGCGGAAAGCGCTATACGCTGTCTCCCGACAAGTTGAAGCTTCTACTGGCTGCCGGGGTCAAGGCTGAATCTCAGGAAGCGGAAGAAGAATCCGGCAAGGCGACCGAGTAGCCATTCCGGGCTTCGCCATTTTTCCCGTTGAAAAAGGAGGTGGGTATGCAGGTCGATCGGCTCCATGCGCGCCGGGCATTCGATGCCTACACGGCTGCTTACGATTGTGCGGATCCGAAGATTCGCCTGAAAATTGATCATACGTATCGCGTGGCCGACCTGTGCGACCGCATAGCCTGCAGCATGACGGGGGAATCGGACGATGTTGACCTGGCGTGGTTGTGCGGTTTGCTGCATGATATCGGTCGCTTCGAGCAGGTGCGGCGGTATGGCACGTTCAGGGATGCGGAATCCGTGAGCCATGCCGCATTGGGCGCGGACATCCTGTTCGGGGCGGAGGGCATCATCCGCCGGTTCGTACGGGACGACGATCAGGACGCGCTGATACGGGCGGCTGTGGCGCGGCATAGCGACTACCGGCTGCCGGCCGATATGGACGAGCGCACTCGCTGGTTCTGCGACGTGGTGCGCGATGCTGACAAGATAGACATTGTGAAGGTGAACTGCATCGAGCCCGTGCAGGCCATCTACGACGTAAGCGAAGCTGAGCTTGCGGCAAGCCCGGTTTCGCCTCAAGCGCTTGCCGGGTTTGCGGAGCATCGCACGCTTGCGCGCGGCGAGCGCATGTATCCGGCGGATTACGTGGTAGGCCATATCTGCTTCGCATTTGAGCTGGCCTATCCGGAAAGCCGCCGCATCATGCGGCAGCAGGGGTATCTGGACCAGATGCTTGCGCGCCCCTTTTCGAATGGGCGAACGGCGGCGGCATTTGCGCGTATGCGCGCGGAGATGGACGCCTGGCTTGCCGGGCAGGATTAGGTCTGGCCCGCTGTTCGCCGGTCGTCACCAGCAGGCGAAGGGTGGGACGGGCGACTAGTACAGCGGCAGCGCGCCGGTCAGCGGATCAATCTGCTCCGGGAACAGCGGCTCGAACGCCAGACAGGTGTAGGTGGGCTCGCCGTGGAATTCCGTCATGCCCGCATCTCGGATCAACGACACAACGAATCCCTTTTCGCGACCCGCATCCGCCAGATCCAGCAGCTCCTGCTCGGAGTCTACATACACGCATACCTTCGCCACGCCCGCATCGAACCATGCCGTCAGCGGCGTGACGTCATCAGGGCGGTGGGCGAGCGCGGCGAAGCTGGGTGCGCCGTTTTCGTCTGCTAGCACGCGCACTTGGTCAAGGCGCTTCTCGCGCGCCAGGGCCATGAGCACCGCTTCCACGCATGCGTGTCCGGATTGCGCTGCAATCTTTCCTTTACGCATCTTCAGATCGCGGCGGACCACTATCATCTGCTTCGCCTTGTATGCCGGCATGCATCCTCCCATCTTGAAGGGGCGGCAATCTGCGGCCGCCCGTATGGTTTCTGTACGACTATACCGCTTGCCGCTGCGGCGTATGCCCGCGAGCGTGTTGTCTGTTGTCTCGCCTCTGCAGATGCCGGATCGAGACAGTGCCCGTGCGAACGGAATGCCCCTTCGCATGGAGGCCGCGTGTGCGTGCCGGCCGGGTCGGCGGATGCTCGCTTCCGTTCGGTCGGGCGTTCTGCCAGATGGCGGGCAGACAGTGCCCGAATCGATAACACGGCATCCGAATTTCATATAACCGCATGTGAATGGGGGTATTGACGAATCCGATATCGCGACGCATGATTAGCGCAACACAGAAATACCTACCAAAGCGATAGGAAATATCGGGTGTCGGTAGGAGACAGGAAGGATGCGCATCATGACCGTGAAGGCAATCAATCGTATCGATGAACTTATCGGCAATACCCCGCTGGTGAAGCTGAACGTTTCCGACAAAGCAAATGTTTACGGCAAGCTGGAGAAGCAGAACCCCGGCGGCTCTGTGAAAGACCGCATTGCCAAGGCCATCATCGACGATGGCATCGAGCGCGGCGTCATCAACAAGGACACCACCATCATCGAGTCCACCTCCGGCAACACCGGTGTCGGCCTGGCAATGATCGGTGCCGCCTACGGACTGAAGGTTGTCATCTACATGCCCAAGAGCATGTCCGTCGAGCGCCGCAAGCTGATTCAGGCATACGGTGCCGAGCTTCGCTTGGTCGACGGCGGCGTTCCCCTGGCGAACAAGGAAGCGGAGAAGGCTCTGGCCGAGACGGAGAACAGCTTTGCTCCCAGTCAGTTCACGAACGAGGTCAACGTGCAGGCGCATTACAAGACCACCGGTCCTGAAATCTGGCGTGACACCGAGGGCGACATTGCCGCCTACATCGCCGGTGTCGGCACGGGCGGTACACTGACGGGCGCAGGCAAGTACCTGAAGGAACAGGATCCCAACGTTAAGACGTACGCGGTCGAGCCCGAGGAGTCCCGCGTCCTCGAGGGCGGCGAGAACCACCCGCACAAGATTCAGGGCATTATGCCTGGCTTCATTCCCGAGATTCTCGACCAGGATGGCTATGATGGCATCATCCACGTCTCCACGGAGGAGTCGTTCGAGTACCAGAAGAAGCTGGCCTCTGAGCAGGGCATCTTCGTGGGCATCTCCGCGGGTGCCGCCGCTGCCGCCGGCGCAAAGTTGGCCGAGCTGCCCGAGTTCGCCGGCAAGAACATCGTCGTTATCCTGCCGGATACTGGCGAACGTTACCTTTCGATGCTGGACTTCGACGACTAACAGAAGTTCGAGGATTACCTGAAGGGACGGCCTGCGCTTCGCGCGGGCCGTTTTCGTTCGGCAGCTGATGGCGTGCGATTACCTATGTTTGCGGCCGCTCGCGCACATGCCCGCGGGTAATCGTGTGTACCTGTGCGCACAGGCACATGCCTTTGCCCGATTATTGCCAACAGAATTGCGATTTTTGGACGAGGAATGGATTTGGGAATGGTTTTACATATTCTAACATTTTGTCGTGTCCGGAAGAGGTCTGAAAATCGGCTCGAAAATGGCAAGAATGCTTACATCGCTCTGTAAAATGAGAAGATTCACGCAAGCTCCCTATTTGTTAGGGAGGCATAAACCATTCCCAACCGCAGGTTTCGTCCAAAAATTGGCTCTCGGTTGGAGGCGGGGCCCGGCAACGGGCGGCGGCGGCCCAAAAGCGCCCGCGGCGCAAAAAAAGAGGAGGCGCAGCTTGCAGGCTGCGCCTCCTTGCAATAAAGCGTCGAAACCGATAGCTTACATCGGCATGGTGGGTGCGACGAACGTACGGGTCTGGTACTCGCGGTCAAGGTCGTACAGTCCCTTCGGATCGGAGCCGAACAGCTCCATGTTCTTAATCATGTCGGAGGCATTCGTTTCCTCTTCGCCCTGCTCCTTCACGAACCAATCCAGCAGCTGCATGGTGCGGAAATCATGTGCATCGTAAGCTGCCTGATAGCACTCGTTGATGCTGTTCGTGATGTAACGCTCGTGCTCCAGACCGGCCTGCAGCGGTTCCAGATCGTTGGAGAATGTCTTGTCGGGCTGATCGATGGCCAGCATCTTGACGGCGTAATCGTTGTCGAGCAGATAGCGGCGCAGGATCTTGGCGTGCGAGACCTCCTCCTGGACCTGGATCATGTACCAGTTCGCAAAGCCCTTCAGGCCGCGATCTTCGTAATAGTCTGCGAAGGTGAGGTAAAGGTAAGCGGAATACAACTCCTTGTTGATCTGCGTATTCAGCAGATTGCCGACATTCTTATCCAACGCCATTGTTGATCCTTTCCTTTGAAAACTACTGCACTTACGAAGTGTACGCTATCGCCCCGCAGGGTGACGGTTTTCGCGCAGCAACGACATACTCCCGATGATGACGGTTCGGAGGCGGCATGCGGGCAGTCTGCCTGCGCACGAATTGAGCGCTAAAATCGGAATCGAGCAGTCGAATGTCCGAATAGGCAACGGCCGATTGGGGAGGGGTCCGAATGTCCGAACGGTATCTGCTGAACGGCGAGATGCTGGTGCGCTTGGAAGCGGGCGAAAAAGATGCGATGCGGCAGAATGCCGGTGGGAAAACCGCGTTGCCGAAGGGCGAGAGCAATCCGTATTTCCAGTTCGTGGACCTGTATTCGGCAGATGGCTTCAACGTGGAATCGCTGCCTTTCATTCCCGCAAACATCGGCGATCGCATGGTCGCGCCCGCAACGGCAAGCCATTCCGAGGCGTTTGCCGACTGCAGCATCGGTGTGGTGGTCAGACCTGATCGCGGTGATTTGCTGCACAGTGCGTTTACCGTGCGATTCTTCATAGACGATCGGCGTTTGGTGCTGGTGGATGATTCCGATGCCTGCTCGCGGTTTCTGAAGACGCTTTCTCGGCAAAAGAAGCGCCGCGAGCCGCTGACGCTGGGCCGCGTGCTGTTCCTGCTGCTGGAGGACCTGATCAAGGAGGATGCGGAATTCTTGGAAGAATTCGAGCAGCGCATCGAGCGGGTGGAAGAACAGCTGATGAGCATGGACCAGAACGATGCCACGAGGATCATCAACCTGGTGAGCAGGGAATTGCTGCGACTGGGCTACTACTATGAGCAGATGGAGGACACCGGTGAGCTGCTGCTATCGAACGAGAACGACCTGCTGGACAGTAGCGATGCGAACCTGTACGGCCTATTCAGTCGGCATGCGAACCGGTTGTACGACCGTACGCGCGCGCTGAAGGAATATGCCATCCAGCTGTTCGACCTGCAACAGAACCAGCTTGACGTGAAGCAGAACGAAACCATGAAGGTGCTGACGGTTGTGACCAGCATCTTCGTGCCGCTGACGTTGCTGACCAGCTGGTACGGCATGAATTTCCAATATATGCCCGAGCTGGCATCTCCGATAGCGTATCCTCTCGTGTTGGTCGCGTGCGTGGCGATTGTGGTGGCGGAGATTGCCTACATGAGGCACCGCAACTGGTTCTAGCCGGCTGCTTGCTCATCGGCAGGAGGAGCGCGGGCGGCATCCATTGGGGGAGTAGAGAACAGGGAAGGAAAACGCATGTCGCTTATTACCCAGATTCTGGCGGTGCTTGTTGCGCTGGAATTCTTCTTCATCATGTATTTGGAAACATTCGCAACGGATTCGGATCGGACGGCGAAGGTCTTCGGCATGTCTCGTGAAACGCTGCGAGAAGACTCGGTCAGCACGCTGTTCAAGAACCAGGGTGTGTATAACGGATTGTTGGCGGTCCTGATGCTGGTGTCTGTGTTCGCGTTCGCCAGCAAGGCGGCAGTGATCGCGCTGATGCTGTATGTGGTGGCTGTAGCCGCCTACGGCGCCGCCACCAGCAACCCGAAGATCTTTCCCATGCAAGGCGGGCTGGCGGTTCTGACGCTGCTTTCCTGCTTGTTGTAGCAGAAGGCCCGTTGCCGATTGGGAGGTGAACACCAGACGGCGCACCAAGTAGCGTGTTGCCGGCCACCGACCACTGGTCTTCGGCTCCGGCGCGAGGGATCTTCTGATAGGTATCGACCGTGCCGTCCGGCGAGCAGATGAAGGCGAAATTGTAAACCTTCTTCTTGCCGTTTTCCGTTATGGGGCCGCCTTCCGGCATCTCGGAGGCTCCGTAAATGATGTACCTGTTGTTCTTCTTGGCCAGCTCGGCGAAGTGCTTGGCAGTGGGGCCGTCCTTCGTCTCGGCGGTCATATTCACGACCGCGGCCTTCGGGCCGTCATGGCTGGTGTAGCGATAACTTAGGGATTTTCCGGAATCCTGCTCGTCGGCAAGCTCTTTGTACAGCTTGGCATACATCTCCGGATTGAAGCCCTTGTTTGCGGTGGTGCTGCCCGTGCTGCAGGTTACGTCGGCGCTATTCTTGCGCTGCGGTCCGCTTCGCACGCAGGCGCCGCACCGCCGCATCGGTGGCGATGCCCGCGGCGGCAAGCGCGGCAATAAGCAACGCCCATTCGCGCATGCCCCAGTGGCGGTTCTGCGTCGCGCTCGCGTCGGTAGCCTCGTTGGGGTTGTAGTTGGTGCGCTCGCAATGGACAAGCAGCCGATGGTCGTTCACGCCGTAGGGCGTGCAGGTCACCAGGGTAAGCAGATCTTTGCCGGGTTCGATTGAAAGAGAGCTCACCTGGTCGGGCCAAACCACTTCGGAGCCGGTGACCCGATAGGCGTAGATGTCGCCCAGAGTATGCAGCAGAACCAGGTCGCCGGGCTCCAGCTGGCGGATATCGTCGAACATGCGAAGGTTCTGCATGCCCGAATGAGCTGTGAGGACGCAGTGAGTGGACGATCCGCCTACCGGCAGGCTGGTGTTCTTCAGATGTCCCACGCCCGCCACGAGCACCGCATCGGAGGTGCCGTGGTAGATGGGCATGCTCACATTGATGGAGGGAATCTCGATCCAGCTCATCATGGGGTCGCGGTCGAAGGTGAGTTGCCTTTTATAGCTCACGATCTTGGAGGGGTCCATGCTGGTGGAAAGCCCGGCAAGCTCGTCGTTGTAAGCGCGTGCCTGGTCAAGGTACCACTGCTTTTCCTTGGCAGGCATGGCATCCACACGCTCCGTGACCTGGGAGATGGTGCTTCCCGCGCCGTTGGACGCAAGGAAGTCGGCGGCCCAGGGCCAAACCATCAAGGTGATGCCGCAGAGGATAAGGACCGCCGCAATCAGGCGCTCGGCCCATCGGGGCAGGCGTCGTTTGTCCCGCCTGCCGTTTGTGCTCATTTCTGCGGATCGACCGAACATAACCCTCCTAGATGCAGGACCCTGCCGAGGCGGTACCCGCTGAATTCCGCTGCACGCTCATCGTGTGCGCTATGCCATACCTGTATGCAGGTTTTCCCGCCGTATCTCGCGTATGCTGTACCCTGTGCGCGGCCGTTTACCCGCCTGTTTGAACGTCAGCTGCGAGAATCCCCTTTGCGTTTACGCGAAATCAGGGCGGCTGCTCCCGCAAAGGCAATCAGCGCGAGCAAGAATCCGTAGAAGCGGTCGCCGGTCTTCGGCAAGAGGGAAGCAATGCCCCCTTCGCCTTTTCCTGCGGAAGCCGTTGCAGAATCGAGCAGAGAGACCTTTGCCGTTCCCGTGGCGGTATCGAAGGAGTCGGCTCGCAGGGGAACAGTGGCCTTCAAGCTGGTCTGTACTTCGGAATGGACGATGTGATCGGAATCAAGCTGCACGGCAAGTTCTATTGCGTGCGACCCGCCGGCCAGGGCGTAGCCGTCAGGGGCTTTCACTTCCTCTACCATGTAGGTTCCGGAATCCACGCTCGCAGTGGCTGCCCGGCCTTTTGCATCGGTAGTCACCGTGGCATCATCTTTGGTCCAGCTTCCATTGGATGCAAGATGGCGGCCCTGGTCGTCGGTTATGCGCAAGATGGCGCCGGAAAGCGGGGCGTTGCTTTCGATATCGCGTTTTACCAGCGACAACGTCCAGGTATAGGCGGTTGCCGACTGCGGTTGGGTTTCGGTGTACGCGCTGCTGTCGGGCGAGTGCGGGTAGCGCAGAGTGACCGTGTTGGGATTTCCCTTTGCCGTGCCTTTTGCAGCCGAAGACGTGAGCGGGGCATTGTAGAGCACGCAGATACGCGCACCGTCGGCAAAGTCCAGATCGGCATCTTTTAATGCGGAGACAAGGTCGGTCACCGTCACGTCGAAGGAGGCGCCATTGGACTGCGCGGAATAGGAAGTCTTGTATGCAGATGCATCCAGCTTCACCCATTCGCCGTCCGGTTCGCTGCCGTTTGCCCAGAAGGCAGCGCTGTTTCCAGATGCCGCGGCGGCAATGTACACGCGAACATGGGACGGCTTTGCAAGGCCGGCGGAAAGCATGTCGTGGAAGGCGACCTTATATGAGCGGTAGCCGGTGATGCCCGCAGGCACCGTCGCCTCCAAGCGCCAGGGCAGGTTGTCGCCCACGGTGGCATCGGCCTGCTTCTGCCAGGCGTTGGAGGAATCTTCCAATACCTGCTTGTTCACGGTGGGAACCGCCGTCTTTGCAGTAGCCGTGGTGGCCGAGCTTTCGGCGGCGTTTGCGGCAACCTGGTCGGTTGCGCCTGCGGATTCTTGCGCCTGCGCTAAGCCCGGCGCACAGAGTGCGGCCAGAACAAAGGCGAAAACGCAGGCGAGCATGACGGTCGGGCAGGTGCGAAGAGCCGTATTAGCGCTCATCGGTTTCGCCTCCTTTCAGGTGAGAGGTATTTCGGCGGGCGTGCAGCCAATAAGCCGCGGCGGCAAGCAGGGCTGCGCCCAGCAGGTACAGGCCCAGCAGGCCCGCCTGCCCGGAAAGGGGCAGCGAGATTGCGCCGCGCGTGTTGGTAACGGTGACCTGCGCGGTTTTTCCCTTGTCAATGGTGCCTTTGGCGTTCTCGTACGAAATGGCGTAGTTGCTGTTCGATTCCTCGGTCACCGTGTAGGTGGCGCCTGCCGGCAGCCCCTGCGCGGTCTTCGTTTTCCCGTTCGTGAGCGTAAAGGTGGCCTGCCCATCAGTGAAGTCCATGTCGCCGTAGATGCCGGAAAGGGATGCGCCCGATCCGCCCAGCTTCACCGTGAAGGTGAAGGATTGGGTGGGGTTCGCCTCGCCGATGACGCGCTTGGTTACCGAAAGGGATCCTTCCTGCACCGCGTTGGCCACGGCCACGGTGCTGTTGGAGGAAAGCGTGCCGGTGGCAGCCGTGGCGGAACCGTTATAGGTTGCGTCGTAGAGCAACGCATCGGTTTCGGTCGAAGGTTCTTCCTCAACCGTATAAGCGGTGCCCGAGGGGATGCCTGAAATCACAATCTGCTGGCCGTGGGAGAGGGTTACCGTGCCCGACCCGCTGCCATCAAGCGTAAGCGAGCCGTCTGCCGGGGCGGCGGCGCTCTCTACGCCGGATACCGTGCCGCCTTTGTAGCTGAACGATCCCGAAAGGGGATTGCCCGACGAATCGGTAAGCGTCACCTTGATCTTGAAGGGCTGCGTGCTGCTTGCCGCTTGGCCCGATACGGTCTTGCTCACCGTAAGCTGGTATAGGCGCGTATTCGTGAAGGAGGCCGTGGCGGCAGTGCCGTCGCTGGGGATGATACCCGTGCGTTTTGCCTGGTCGGCCTTGTAATTGTCGTTTGCGGATTCGGCAACTGTGTAGCCGGTTCCACCGGGCAGGTGCTCGGCCGCGGCGCTCTTGCCGTCCTGCAAAGTGACGGTGGCCACTCCGTTGGTGAAGTTCATGTCGCCGTAGGTGCCGTTTATCTTCTTGTTGTTCAGCGTGACGGTGAAGGTGAAGCTGCTCGTAGAGTTCGCTTCGCCGTTTACTTTCTTGGACACGGTTAGATTGCCTTCGGATGCGGGTTTCGCTTCAAGCGACGCGCTGACCGTCTTCTGTTTGATGACCGCACCGATCATATGCTGGTAATGCTTGGTCTGCCCGTTGACGGTGATGGTGATCTCGCTGCCGTCCTCGTTCTTCACAGGGGAATACTGGCGCGTTTCCTTCAACCAGGTCAGCGTGGCTTTTGCGGAAATGCCCACGGTTTCCGTGGGCTTCGTTGCCGACTGCAGGTAGAACGCCCTTCCCGCACGCACGTCAGAGGTAGACACGGCATTGCCGTCTTCGTCTACGGCGGTGATGCCATCGGGCAGGGTGAGCGAGTAATGGCCGTTGTAACCGGTTGCCTCCGAAATGGACAGGGCGCCCGTACGCCAGGTCTTGGATGCGGGATCGTAGGCGAATTGGGCATCGCCGTCAATCGAGACGTGGGAATCTGTCGGTTCGGTACGCAGCACGGCACCGGCATCGGCGTGTTCTACCAGCTTTTTCGCCAGGGGATAGTTCTGAACCTGCGCGCTTTCAAGGGTGAGGTTGTTTTCCCCAATGCCGTATTGATTCAGGACCACCCAGATGGCATATTGGGTCCCCCAGTAGGCAGCCGAATCGTCAACGTAGTAGTCGCTGCCGTGCGTATTGTCCCACCATTGCAGCGGCGTCGAGCCCTGCTGCCCCATGTACATATCGAACGCCGCCTGGTAGAAGTCGGTGGCAACGATTTGCTGGTAGGTCAGGCCGGAGGCGCTTTTTCCGTTCGGATACAGCTCGCCTACTTCCAGCATGAAGTTGTTCAGCTTGGTCAGGTTCTCCGTATTGTTATTCGTGTAATCGCTATAGGTGAAGGTCGTGTTGCCCACCGAGTCAGGGAAGTCGGAGCGGATGGCGCTGGGGGCATCGAGCTTTTCGTTGAATTCGGCCTCGGTGATGTTGTGGACTGAACCCACTTCGTACATATGAAGTCCGTTGTAGGGGTATCCGGCGTACAGGATAGCGAGCAGCTTCTCCATGCATTCCTCATAGGCGTCCTGCGAAGAGAACATGTCGGGCGTGAGATAGCCAAGGGTGAAGCTGGGAACATTCGGATTGCTGGGAATGGAATGGGGCCATTCGGCTTCGTTGTTCATGCAGTACAAGATGATGCGTCCCAGTGCGCTGTCTGCGTCGTCTACGTAGTGGATGCCGGTGTTCGAATCATATTTGATCGTCACGGATTCCTGCGCGGCCTGTGCCGCTGCTTTGGACGATGTGGATGTTGCGCTGGTCGCCGACGAGCCGGTTTCTTTCGCAGAGCTGCTATTACTTGAGACGGCTGAAGAGGAAGACGAACTCGAGGAAACCTTAACCGGCGAGGGGGCCTGCGCCGAAGCGGGGCTTTCGCTGGTCGAAGGGGTATCGGCCGTTGAGGCGGATGGCACA